>JACCRE010000127.1 GCA_013813775.1 Planctomycetaceae bacterium | reverse complement strand
CGCCAGCACGTCCCGCCGCATCTCCGAGGAATACGCCTGCATCCCTTCCCCCTCCGTTTTTGATGAACAACGGAAGGTTACCCATCTCGCCTAGATCGCGCTAGAGACCGGGGTGGTACGCACTAATGTTCCCGGCTCGCCTTTGGCGCTTCAAAATCGATCGAGCGGATCGCGTTCGTCGCGGCTGGGCCAGACGGTGAGCGACGGGAACGCCGCGGCGATCACGTCGGCGAGTTCTTCGACGGCGAAGCGTTCGCTGGCGTAATGACCGAGCAGCACGAGGCCGATCCCTTGCGTGCGGGCATCGAGAGCCGCGTGGAAGCGGGCCTCGCCGGTCACGAGGACGTCGCAGCCGGCCTGCACGGCGTCCGGCAGAAACTCGGCGGCTGAGCCGCAAGCGACGGCGACGGTCTTGATGGAGCGGGTCGTCGAAACAGCGTCGATCGACGGCAACTGGATCGCTCTTCGGACGTCCGCCGCGAATGTCGCGAAATCGGTCGCGACGGGACGCTCGCCGAACCGGCCGCTGCCTTCGAATGCGGCGTCCGTGTCGTTTGCAGGCCGCGGTCGCAATGGGCGCACGCCATGGATCTCGAGCTTCGCGCAGAGTCGGTCGTTGATGCCTTCCGACGTGCTGTCGAAAGCGGTGTGCGGACTGTAGACGGCGACGTTCGCCCTGGCGAGCGCGAGCAGCATCGCACCCTGCGCGTCGTCCGCCGTAATCCGCTTGACCGCGCGGAACAGGATTGGGTGATGGGTCACGACAAAAGCGGCGCGCTCACGGATGGCTTCCTCGGCCACGTCGGGCGTGAGCGTCAGGCAGGTCAACACGCGGTCGACGGGCGACCGACGATCGCCGAGCAGCAGGCCGACATTGTCCCACGTTTCGGCGAGATGGGCGGGCGCGAAGCCGTCGAGAAAGGCGGTGAGGTCGTCAATCCGGTACATGCGCGAAGGTTGTTGGCGACGGCCAGAATGCAAAGTTCCGAAGTGGACGCTCGGCTCACAATTCAGAGACGTTCTGCGGGACCGACAACAGCGATGAGAGATCGATGCTTTTCGGGCGATCATCGTCGCCGATGATCCAGCGATAGTTCAAGACGCGGCGACCGTTTTCCTGCTCGGCTCGAAGCCGCAGTTCCTGACCGATGAGTTCCTTCGCGTTCGGCAGGTAGTACCGCTTCGTGTCGCGGCCAGGGCCGAGCTTGACGATGTATTGCCGCTGCCGCTGGGCTCCCGGTACGAACAGATCGCAGCGGAAGTTCAATGTTTCAGGCGGGTTCGTCAGGTTCGTCAGCGTTTGCACGATTTCGAGGCGTCCGTCGGGCAGAGGCTGCCCCGTGACCTCGATTTCGATCTCGCCCAACCCAACGAGCACGTCGCGCTTGACTGCGAAGTGATAAGACCGGTCGGCTTGAATCTCGAACTCCAACTCCAGGTCATGCACGCCTAAGCTCGCATCGGCCGGCAGCGAGACGGTGAATGGAATCCTAAACGCCTCGTCGGCCGCGAGCCGTAGGGGCCACGTGACCCGATCGACTTCCCAGCCGCGCGGCAGCTTGAGTGTCACAGTTCCGCTGACTCCCTGGCCGAACGGATTGACGCCGACGATCGCTTGTGGTTGCGGCCCATGCTGGCTCCGAAGCCGCGATTGCTCCAAGCCGGCCTCGCTTTGCCATCGCAACAGCGGCCCTGAGGCGCCGACGAGGAACTGCGGCGACGGGCCGACGGTGAGCTCGACCCGCCCGGTCTCGGGGTCGGGCGACAGCGGCGACGAGCGTCCCCAGACGTCGATGACGCTGGGGAGGCCGCCGGGCGTGAATGTTTCCGTCACCGGTTCATCGTTCCAGACGACGATCGTGGCCGAATCGCCGCCCGTGAAGGCGCGGCTGCGGCTTCCGCCCGGCAACGGAATCGGTCCCAGGTCGATCGATCCTCGCAATGCCAGCGCCGCCGTTCGCCACGGCAACAGCAGCTCGGTCGGAGAGCCATCGTGCCGCAGCAGCCCGGTTTCGGAATCGAGAACATCGGCCACGTAGACTGCGCTCGCGCCCGCGGCGCGGGCCGTGACGACCTGACGCACCAGGTCGGCGGCGCGATGGGCGTAGTGGTTGCCGGAGGCTGGCAGCGGTCGCACGGCCGCCCAAACTTCGGTCGCGTCAAAGCCCTGGCCCACGCGTGCCATCTGCTCGGAGGTCGGCACGGAAACGAAACCTCCCGGAAGGTTCGGCAGAGGTCGCTCGGCCGGCCAGGGGAGGCCGATCTGCGTGTTGCGTCCGACGCGGTCGAATGACTGCCGAACGGCCTTCATCGACGCCGTCAGATCTCCGATCGTCGGAAAGCTGGCATCGCCGTCGCGGCCGAGCTGCCAATGACGAACACGAGCACCGTAGCGGGCGACGAGCGGGGCCAACGAGGGTGACCAGACGTCTGGCGATAGCTGGTAGATCTCACCCGTTCCCGACCAGTCGGCCGCGAACTTGCGGCGCAGCTCATCGGGGGGAGGATCGAGCACGCCCACCACCTCGATCTCGCGTTCCGCGAGCCGATCGATGATGTCGCCTGCACGAGCCGCGGCGAAGCGGTCGGACGCCTCGCGCCACAACGGCAGCTTCACGCGTCCGAGACCGGCATCGGTCACGGCGACAGCGAAGGCCTCGGCCGTCATGTCACGAGGCAACTCGGTGAAGGCCCAGCCGAACGGGCTTTCATCGGGCGGCGGGCCAGCTTCGGTGACGACGAACGCCGCCTCGCGGCGGGCGACGATCCGGCCGTCATGCTTCAAGTCGGCCTCGATGCGATAGAAACCGGTGCCGGTGCCAGGGATCGCCCAAGGCGTCTCGAACTGCTCTGGTTCGGCGTCGGGATCGATCGAGGCGACGGCCAGGTCACGGTCGGTGTGGTCGAGTTCCACACCGGCCACGTCGCGCACGGACAGCGACAGTCGATAGGATGTTTCCGATTCCAGCCCCGTCACGTTCACTCCGAGACTGGTCGATTGCGACGGACGCAGGAAGCGACCCTCGCCGCCGGCGAGCGACAGGTGAGGGGTCCTGCCGATGCGAAGATCGTCGAACCATGCGGCCCCCTCCAGATCGATACCGCGGCCCCGCACGAGGTGACAGCCGACGACGAGGTACCGCTGCCCGGTTATCGGTTCGATCGGCCCTACGCGAACACGGACCCAGTCATCCTGTGTGCCCGACACCGCCGTCGAAACATGCCTGCCGATACGAACCTTCCGGCCATCGAGGATTGAAACGGTACAGATTGCGGCGTCGCTGCGAAGTTGCTGGGTGCGCAGGAACGCCTCGAACAAATAAAGATGTCCGCTGTCGATGCGGATCGGGGCCGAATACAACACTGCCGGCGCGCCGTCGGGCGTGATCTTAAGGCTTCCTGCTTCTTCGTGGCCTTCGCGACGGTCGAGGCGCAGCTCGATGTAATTCGGAAAGCCGTCGCCGCTGCGCCTCGTCCAGCCATCGGGGAGACCGTCGTAATCCCGATCGCTGTCGATGCCGAACGACTGCACCGCGACCGGCGTCGCGTTCGCGAACGGATCGAACGCATCGGAGCCGCCGGAGGCGGCGGCCGATGCGATGCAGAGAAGAGGACCGAACCAAAACATACGACGGTGCTGAGGGAATAAGGTTGTTTCGTGCCCACGGGGAGCGTGGGAACGAGACAACGAGCCTTACAAGGTTTCGTCACGCCGTCGGGTCGGGTGCGGCGACTGTCTCGCCCGCGACGCGCGACTTCAGACCTCGCCGCCTCGCCGCTAGAATCTCCCGAACGACCCGCACCACCCGAGCCGCAATGCCGCACCGACCACGCATAGGATTTCCCACCCGCCTCCTTGAAGGCGCACTTCACGACAAGATCGCTAAAGTCGCTGCGTTCGGAGCAAACGGCGCGCAACTCGACCTGCGGTACGAACTGCCGCCCGGACACCTCTCAGAGACCGGCCGCCGACAGTTCCGAAATCTGTTCAACGAGCACGGTCTCGCGATTGCCCCCGCGCTATTCCCGCTGCGACGGGCGCTCGCCGACAGCGTCGGCATCGAGGAGCGAATCGCCGCCCTGACGGCGGCGCTGCGTTTCGCCGCCGAACTGAAAGTGCCGGGACTCATCATCCGACCGGGCTCGATCCCACCCGCCGAGACTCCCGAACGAACGCTGATGATCGAATTGCTGAACGATCTCGCTCGTGCGGGCGATCATGTCGGCGTGACGCTGACGGTGACGACGGGCCGCGAACCGTCCGCGACGTTTCTGGAAGTCGTTTCGGCCGTCACGGCGGGACCGATCGGCATCAACTTCGATCCCGCGGCGGCGGTGATGTCGGAGCGAGACCCCGCCGCCGAGATTCGAACATCGCACGCGTTTCTGAAGCACCTCCGCGTTCGCGACGGATTGCGAGACACCGACGGCGCCGGCGTCGAAGTTGAAGTCGGTCGCGGCGAAGTCGATTGGGACGAAGTCATCGCGGCACTCGCCGAAGCCGATTTCGCCGGCTGGATGACGCCTGACCGAACCAGCGGCGAAGACCCCGCGACCGACGCGGCGCGAGCCGTCTCGTACATCAGGAACGTGATGCCGTTCTGACGAAACATTGTGTAGCGCGCACTTCCTACGTCAGGGCGTGCCACACACCTCGGCCACGCGGATTCAGGACTCATGCAACCCGCCGTTCCCGAACCTCTTTCGGTCACCGAACTCACGCGACAGGTCAAAGATCTGATCGAAGGCAATTTGCCGTATGTGCTCGTGCAGGGTGAAGTGTCGAATCTCGTGCGGGCGAGCTCGGGGCATCTCTATCTTACGCTGAAAGACGAATCGGCCCAACTACGAGCGGTGGTGTGGCGAGGGAACGCTTCGCGATTGCGATTCGATCCCGACAACGGCTTGCAGGTGATCGCCGCCGGTGCAATGGAGGTCTATGCGGCTCGTGGAACTTATCAACTCGTCGTTCAGGAATTGTTGCCCGTCGGCGTAGGTCCGCTGGAACTCGCGTTTCGGCAGCTTCATGACAAGCTCGCCACCGAAGGCTTATTCGATCCCGCACGGAAGCGGCCGCTACCGGTTTTTCCGCGACGTATCGCCTTAGTGACAAGCCCGACCGGCGCTGCCGTTCGCGACATGCTGCAAGTGCTCACGCGGCGCTGGCCGGGCTGCGACGTCGTGATCGTGCCGGTGCCGGTGCAGGGAGCCGACGCTGCTCCGAAGATCGCAGCGGCGCTCCGCAGCGTGCACCGCATTCCCGGCGTCGAGATCGTGATCACCGGCCGCGGCGGCGGAAGCCTTGAAGACCTGTGGGCCTTCAATGAAGAGGTCGTGGCGCGGGCGATTTTCGACTGCAAGGTGCCGGTCGTCAGCGCGGTCGGCCATGAGATCGACGTCACGATCGCCGACCTCGTTGCAGATCGGCGGGCCCTCACGCCCAGCGAAGCGGCGGAACTGGCCGTTCCGTCCGCCGCCGAGCTGCGGGTCGCACTCGATCGCGTGGCGAACGCTCTGAATGCATCGTTGCTGCGACAGAGCAAGCGGATGCGACTGGCTATCGAAAACCTTGCGGCGCGACGCTGCTTCGTAAAGCCGTTCGAAGCGATCCACAATCGTCAGCAGCGGCTCGACGATCTCGATTCCCGCCTTCGCCGCACGATCGCCCGCCGCGTGTGCGAAGCTCGCGCTTCGATCGCGGCCGTGGCAGCACGCCTCGATGCCCTAAACCCGCTCGCGGTGCTCGCTCGTGCTTATTCGATCACCTACTGCGAAGGGAGCGACGTTCCGCTGACGAGCGACGAGAAACTGTCGCCCGGCGATCGATTGCGAACCCGCCTGGCCAAAGGCGAAGTCATCAGCGAGGTGCGGCCTCTGTAACTCTGTCGTGGGAGCCCCAAGACCCGCAGCTCTCGTGAAGACGCGACCGACTCGATCCCTTGGAATCGATCCGCTACATTCCAATTATGGCCAAAAAGAAAACCGACGAGCCGCAGCGATTCGAAGACGCTCTTAAGGAACTCGACGAGATCGCGCGGGATCTGGAAGACGGCACCCTCGGCCTCGACGCGTCTCTACAGCGGTTCGAGCAGGGTGTTGGCCTGCTGAGGCATTGCTACGGTGTACTCGATGTCGCCGAGCGGAAGATCGCGCTGCTCACCGGTTTTGATGGCGACGGTAATCCTGTCACGGAGCCGTTCGACGCGACGGCGACCGCTGAACAAGGGGTTGCAGGGAGAAGAAAGAAGGGCGCGACGCAGACCAATGATGCCGATTGCGACGACGAATCCGGTTCTTCAAGCGACCGCGGGTTATTTTGAGCGCGAGTTTTGCCGCGGAAAGGCACAAAAGAGAGCCAGACGGCTCGGAGAGTGACCCAGGGCGATTGCACGTTAACGCGTTATCCCAGCAGGACTTGTTCGAGGTAGGCTTGGTCCCGGCCGGCGGTGAGGCGTTTGTTCTTGATGCCGACCTTCAGCGTCGTTTCGTTCTTGAGCAGGCT
>JACCRE010000119.1 GCA_013813775.1 Planctomycetaceae bacterium | reverse complement strand
GCGTGCCGCCGCGGGCTTCGATCGGCCCATTCGCATCCGGCTGTCGCCGGCCGATCTGGGGGCGATGCAGGTGGAAGTGAGCCGGCAGCAGGGCTCTCTTGCCGCCCGCTTCGAAGTCACGACTTCGGCGGCGCAATCGATGCTCAACGAACACCTGCCGGCTCTCCGTGAGTCTTTGGGCAGGTCTGGCCTGACGATCGATCGCGTCGAGGTTCGTCTCGTCGAATCGACTCCCGACGACAATCGACCCCAGGGGCGACAAGGCGATGAACGACAAGGTCGCGAGCATCAACGCCAGGAACACAGACGGCAAGACGAATGGTTCGATGCTGATGCGGCCGACGAAGTCGTTCCGCGGCGTCGAACGACTTCGAAATCGACGGTGACTCCGCAGGTCATTCGCAGTTCGCGAGGTACCGCGGCGGACCTGATCGACATTCAAGTCTGACAGGCATTACCAAGGAAGGTCTGGAACATGGCAGTCTCTGGTGTCGGCAACGCTCCGAATGCGACCGTGATTCCGCCTGACAAAACGGGCTTCAACGCGCTGACGAGCGCCGACTTTCTCAAGCTGCTCGTCACGCAGTTGCAGAATCAGGATCCGACCGAGCCGGTCGGCAACGAAGAGCTGCTCAACCAGCTCTCGATGATGCGCAGCCTGCAATCGAACATCGAGCTGGGCGAAGCCGTGAAGTCGGTGAGCTCGAATCAGAACCTCTCGATGGCCGCCGGCTTCATCGGCAAGACCGTCAAAGGTTCGCTGTCCGACGGAACGGCCGTGACCGGCGTCGTCGACTCGGCCTTCCTTGCCGACGGGGCCGCTTACGTAAAGGTGAGCGGCCAGTCGGTCGCGCTGTCGCGCGTACTGGAAGTCGCATCGAACTGAACGATCGCCCCTGCTTCGCGCAACGGTCTTGGGCCGATAGTGCAATGCCGGTCGGGTGGCATGCCTTCGCCGCGGCGCGGGCATGTTCTGCATTCGCATGCTTACGGCCATTCGGCCGAACGCATGCAACCCTGCATGTTGCGAGGGAGTGAGACATGGGTCTGGCATCAACGCTCAACACGTCGCTCAACGGGCTTTCGCTCAACGAAACCGCGATCGACGTGCTCGGCAACAACATCGCGAACGCCGGCACGAACGGCTTCAAGTCGGGGAACGTGCTGTTCACGACGCAGTTGTCGCGCACCCTGTCGGTCGGTTCGCGCCCGACGGGCCGGCTCGGCGGCACGAACCCGCGTCAGACGGGTCTTGGTGCGACGGTCTCCGCGATTCAGAAGGACTTCACGCAGGGCAGCGTGTCGAACAGCACCAGCCCGTCTGACTTGGCGATCCAGGGTGACGGCCTGTTCATCCTCGGCGGTACCGCGGGCAACGTGTATGCCCGCAACGGCAACTTCACGCTGAACAGTCAGAACCTGCTCGTCAACGCCCAAGGGCTGCGGGTTCAGGGTTACGGAGTCACCGACAGCTTCGAGCTCGTCACCACCGGGCTCACCGACTTGCGAATCCCGCTCGGCGAGTTGAGCGTCGCGGAGCGCACGCAGAACATCGTGATGTCCGGCGCTCTCATGCCGACCGGCGAGCGCGGCACGCAAGGATCGCAACATCTGAGCGAAGTGCTCTACGCCGCACCGGGCGCGGTCGCGGGAACTGAAGCCGACGCGACCACTTTGCTGTCAAGCCTCTACAACGCGGCCGGTGATCAACTCTTCCCCGGAACTCCGACGCTGTCGTTCGCACCGCGCGTCGGCGGTCGCACGCTCGAGGCGAACACCGCCGTCGTCGGCACCGACGTCACCACGCTCGGCGACCTGGCGGCGTTCCTCGACGAGACGATCGGCATTCACAGCGGCGGAACCGTGCCGATCGACGGCGCGGCGACGACGCAGCCGGGAGTCACCATCAGCGGCGGTCAGATCGTCGTCGTCGGCAATGCCGGAACCGTCAATGACATCAGCCTGACGACCGGCGACCTCACGAGCAACGGCGTCGCGACTCCGCTGCTCTTCACGAAAGCCAATGCGGCGAACGGCGAGAGCGCGGTCACCGATTTCGTCGTCTACGATTCGCTCGGTTCGGCCGTGAAAGTGAAAATGTCATCGACGCTCGAAAGCGTCACGCCTGCGACGACCACCTTCCGGTGGTTCATCAACAGCTTCGATGACAGTGACAGCGACACCGCCCTCGCGACGGGCACCATCACCTTCGACAGCGTGGGGCGCGTCATCGACGGCGGCACCGGGGAGTTCGCTCTGACCCTCGACAACACCGCCGCCATCAGCCCGATGGTCGTGACGATGGACCTGAGCCACATCTCGGGCATCTCGTCGGAAGCCGCCGGCAGCGCGCTCAGCCTCCGCAGCCAGGACGGTTCCGATCCCGGCACGCTCGTCAACTTCCTCATCGAGGAGTCGGGCATCATCAACGGCGTGTTCGACAACGGCGTGATCCGCACGCTCGGACAGGTCGCTCTAGCACGCTTCGCGAACAATCAAGGCTTGATCGAAGCCGGATCCGGCACGTTCACGGAGGGCGTCAACTCAGGCCCGCCGTTCATCACCACGCCCGGCAACTTCGGCGCGGGCACGATGCGGTCGGGCGCGATCGAACTCTCGAACACCGACATCGGCAAGAACCTGATCGACCTGATCATCGCCAGCACGAACTACCGCGGAAACGCCCGCGTTATCAGCAGCGTGCAGCAACTCGTGGACGAGCTGCTGGTGTTGGGGCGGTGATCGAGGACGGCAGAACGGAGAATTGAGGAGTGAGAACGGCTGACGGAGATGCGGCCGCTTCTCGACAATCGACTTCCGAGCTTCGGATTTCGATTGGGTGGCACCCCAGAAGGAAGGGCGTGGCGATGCGCGATCGACCACCCCCATTCTGGGCGTGCCAGACCATCGACGACGAAAGGAACTCGCCTCATGATCAAGCTCACGCGACTCGGCGGCGAGCCTTTCGTGTTGAACGCCGAGTTGATCCGCACCGTCGAGAGCCGCCCCGATACCTACGTCACTCTGACCAGCGGCGAGCGGATGATCGTCCTCGAATCGGCCGACGAAGTCGTGCGAAGGGCGATCGGCTACGCCCGGGCCATCCGGTCGCTCGCCGCGGCAGGATAACAAGATAGGGATCAGGGAGCGGGGATCAGGGGTTGGTTCTTCGCCCTCGACCCTCAACCTTCAACTCTCAACGATCAGATGGATAAAGCGACCGTCGGCGGGCTGGTGATGGGCGCGGGACTGCTGATCGTCTCGGTGCTCATCGCTCCCGGCGCTTCACTCATGGCGTTCGTCGACTATCCCTCGCTGGGCATGGTCATCGGCGGCGCGCTCGCGGCCTGCTGCATCGCATTCCCCGTGCGATCGTTGCTGCAAGCGCCCAAGGTGATCAAGAAGGTGTTTCTGCCGAACCCCAAGGAGCTGGCGCCCGTCATCGCGCAACTCGTGGAATTCGCCGAAGTCGCTCGCCGCGACGGCATTCTCGCTCTCGAAAACCGGACCGCCGAGATCGAAGACCCGTTCATTCTGCTCGGCGTGCAGATGGCGGTGGACGGCACCGATCGCGATCTCATGGAATCGGTGCTGCGCAGCGAGATGGAAGCCATATCCGCCCGCCATAAAGTCGGCAAAGGACTGATGGAGACCTACGGCCGCTACGCGCCGGCGTTCGGCATGATCGGCACCCTTGTCGGGCTGATCATCATGCTCGGAAACATGAAAGACCCCGATGCCATCGGCCCCGGCATGGCCGTCGCCCTCATCACGACCTTATACGGGGCGATCGCGTCGAACCTGGTGTTCCTGCCGTTCGCCGACAAGCTCGGCTTCTACAGCAGGCGCGAGATGGAAGTTCGCGAGGCGATCATCCGCGGCATTCTATCGATCCAGGAAGGCGACAACCCCCGCGTGCTGCAACAGAAGCTTGAAACGATGCTGCCGGTCGCGATGCGCAAAGCCGCGTGAAGGTGGAGAGTCGACGGTTGAGGGTTGAAAGACTTCTCACTTCTCACGCCTCAATGTTTCAGCCATGGCGATGCCGCCGGACGATCCGCCGCCAGGTGTGCCCGAGTGGGTCGTGACGTACGGCGACATGATGTCGCTGTTGCTCACGTTCTTCATCATGCTCGTGTCGATGAGCACCATGAAGGACACCGGGCGGCTGCGGATGATGATGGATTCGTTCAACCAACGTTTCGGGTCGCACGACGGGCAGATCGGGATTCCCGGCCTGTCGCTGCAACGGAACAGCGCGTACGAAAAAATGGCGTCGACGGGAATGACGTCTCAGGGAGGGATGAAGCGAAACTCTCGCGATGCGGAAGGCGGCGGCGGTCCGTCGGATCCGGCCCGTCGCATCGGACATCAGCAAGTGCCCACGCTCGGAGCGCCCGTCTGGTTTGAAGGTCTGGGAGTCGAGCTGTCGCCGAAGAATGTCGCCGACCTCGATCGGCTCGCCGCGGCTCTCAAAGGTCTGCCGAACCAGATCGTCATCCGCGGACACACGACGGCGGAGCCGTTGCCGCAGACGTCTCCCTTCGCCGACGCATGGGATCTGTCGTTCGCCCGAGCCGACGCCGTTGCCGCACGGCTGATCGCCGCGGGAATCCCCGGAAACCGGCTCGTGGTCTCGTCGGCGGGCGACACCGAACCCCGCAAGCGAGGCTTCGGCGAGGTGCAGGCCGAGAACCATCGGGTTGACGTGTTCGTGGTGGAATCCTATACCACGCCGCCCGGAACCGTTCGGTGACGGGTCGTCGCGGCTGCGCATCGAGCTAAAGCACACCAGGATCCATGGCCACCGCCGTACAAAACGACGCCGCGCAACAGCCGGCACGCCATACGTTGCTGAGCAAGCCGCTCTTCTTCGGCGTGCTGCTGCTCGTCGTCTCGTCGTGCATGGCCGGCACGTTTCTCGTGTTGATGACCGACGACGACGCACATGCAGACGAAGTCGAACTCGCCGCCGATGAAGGTGCCGACGCGATTGAAGTCGCCATCGACTCCTTCAGCACGACGAACAGCCGCGCCGCGCCGGGGTCGGTGATTCATCTCTCGTTCAAATTGACGGCGGTCGTCGGGAAGGGTCAGGACGTCGCTTTCGAGAACGCCGCCAATCAACACCATAGCGCCCGCGTTCGGCAGGCGGTGCTCAAGGTCGCCCGGAGCGCGAGTCTCGAAGACCTCAACGATCCCAATCTCACGACGGTCAAGCGGCAGCTTCGCGAAGAGATCAATAACGTGTTGCGAAAGAGCTACGTCGCCGAGATCGTGATCAGCGATTTCAAGACGATGGAACAATGACGGTCGAACAGCGCGGCGACGGCCCCTGACCCAGTCAAGCCGGCAGCCACGGAGGGCGCGCCATGGCGGATGACGACCTCCTCAGTCCCGAGGAGATCGAATCGCTTTTGAGTTCGGCGGGTTTGAGCCAACCCGGCGGTGCGCCGGCGTTCTCTCCGTCGCCCACGTCGCCGCCCGCCCCGACGGCGACTTCGACTCCTTTCGGAGGCAAGCCCGCAGCCGGTTTTGCTTCGTCGCCCGCCGAGCGCACGCTCGACAGGGCCGAAGCCGACCTGCGAGCGGCGATCGCGTCCGATCTGGCTCCTCCTGGCGAAAAACGGCTCGGAGAACCGGCGCCCTTCAACTTCCCTTCGCTTGGCGGCAGCCGTGCGTCGGCGGGAACGGATCTGACGCTTCAGGCTCTCGAAGAGGTCGAGCTCGATCTGCGGGTCGAACTCGGTCGGGCCGAACTTCTGATCGAAGAAGTGCTCAAGCTGCGCGAGGGAAGCGTCGTGCCTCTCGACAAGCTCGCCGGCGACCCGGTCGACATCTTCGTGAACGGCCGATTGATCGCTCGCGGCGAAGTGCTGGTGCTCAACGACAGCTTCTGCGTGCGAGTCGCAGAGATCCTGACCCCCGAGGGCTGACCGAAGCGGGCCTCCATGACGCGTTGCCATCGCCATACTCTTCGCGCGCGAATCACCCTCGGCGTCGCGTTTGCGCTCGCAATGCCGGCACTCGCGCTCGCGTTTGATGCGCGCTTGCCGCCACCGGAGTACGCGCGGTCGGCAACGAACGGCGACCAAAAGTCGACCATCGTTCCCGTCGATCTCACGGCAGGCGAAGCCGACTCGAAACGCGTCTCGCGCCGCATCACGCCGCGCGGCGAGACGTCGTCGAGCGATGCATCAAGCAGGCCGGGACTCCCGTCGGCCGGTTCGGTCCTCTCGGCGCTCGCGCTGGTGATGCTGGCGATCTTCGCCGCGGCGCGGCTCTGGAAGATTCACGGGCCGAAACTGCCCAGCGGCGTACCGCGTGAAGCCGCCGAGGTTCTCGGACGCTGCCGTATCGAAGCGAAGCAATCGC
The DNA here is from genome assembly GCA_013813775.1 of Planctomycetaceae bacterium. GTDB lineage: Bacteria > Planctomycetota > Planctomycetia > Planctomycetales > Planctomycetaceae > JACCRE01. Next base: position 18,063 of record JACCRE010000119.1, on the reverse strand, counting down.
TGTATCTCGTGCGACTCGGCAGCCGCATTCTCGTGCTCGGTTCCGGCAACGGCGAACTCACGACGCTCAGCGAGATCACCGACACCACCGAAGTCGATCTCATCACCGCTCAATGTCGCAGCGGCAGCGGAGCCGCCTCTCCGTTCTCGCGGCTCTTTGAAGCCCGGCAAGCATCTCAGGCAGAGTCAACGCCAATCACGATCGAAGCGGAACCATCGCCCTTCACCGTTCGCCCGACGCTCGGTTCCGCCGAACGGCGCCTCGCCGAACGCTTCCGCGGCCACGCCTCCGACAAGGAGCCGGGCCATGTCGCGTAGAACAGTGCTAAAGCAGCGATTCCAAACCCCTCTCCCTCGGGAGAGGGGCAGGGGTGAGGGGACGGGGCGGGGGAAGCTTACCGCAGGCCGCGCCCCCGCAGCCACTCCGCTTCGCTTGCCCATCAGCGGGCTGTTGAACACACACTGCCATGCAAAAGTCCCAACGTGCGGCGCGGCAGACATCCCCTCACCCCCAACCCCTCTCCCCAAGGAGAGGGGGATGAGTTCGAGGGTGTGTCTCGTCCTCGCTGTTCTTCTCGCATGCCAGACGCCAGTTGCATTCGCTCAAAGCAGCACCGGCGATTTCGCGGGCCGGCCGGTGGCGAACGGTATCGAATCTGTTGCCGAAAGTGCCTCGCCTGCGACTTCACCAGTTCGTGATGCGATTTCGGTTCCTGTCGAGCCGCCTTCCATTGAAGGCCCGACAGCGAATCCGCTCGACGTCGACCGCATGCTCACGCCGCAAGGCATGAGCGGCACGCTGAAGGTCATGGCCTTGTTGACGGTGCTGAGCCTCGCGCCGTCGATCCTGATCATGACGACGTGCTTCATCCGCTTCATCGTCGTGCTGGGACTGCTCCGGCAGGCGCTCGGTACGCAGCAGTTGCCGCCGAACCAGGTACTCGTCTCCCTCTGCCTGTTCCTGACGTTGCTCGTGATGGCACCGGTCTGGAAGGAAAGTTACGACGTCGGCGTTCGCCCCTATGCCGCGCCCGCCGCCGGCGAAGCACAGCCCTCGCTCGAAGACGCCTTCACGAAGACGGCGCGACCGCTGCGTCGCTTCATGGCCGACCAGATCGAGGCCACCGGCAACAGCGATGCGGTGTGGCTGTTTCTCGAATATCAGCAGCCGTCGAGCAGCCAAAACACGGAACGGCCGGAGACGTACGAAGACGTGCCGCTCTCGGTTCTTCTGCCGGCCTACATGCTCAGCGAATTGAAGACGGCGTTCGTCATCGGCTTTCAGATCTATCTGCCCTTTCTGGTGATCGATCTCGTCGTCAGCACCGTGCTCATCAGCATGGGCATGATGATGCTGCCGCCCGTGCTGGTGTCGCTGCCGTTCAAGTTGCTGCTGTTCGTCCTGATCGACGGCTGGTTCCTCACGGTGGGCATGCTCCTCGAAAGCGTAAGACCTCTTGGGTAGGGCTGCCGAGGGGTTGCAAACCCTCGGCATCGAAAGGGTACATGCACATGTCCGTCGACGTCGCCATCGACCTTTGCCGGTCGGCCACGGTCGTGTCGCTGATGATCGCCGCTCCCGTGCTCGCCTGCGCGGTGATCGTGGGACTCGTCATCAGCATCCTGCAAGCCGTCACTCAACTGCAGGACCAGACGCTTAGCTTCGTGCCGAAGATCATCGCCATGGGGGCCGTGATGGTTTACGTGCTGCCCTGGGCGATCAGCCGCATGACGGCCTATTCCATCGACCTGTTCAAGTCGGTTCCCATGTCCTTCGGACCGTAAACGATATCCCCCTCTCCCTCGGGAGAGGGGCCGGGGGTGAGGGGAGTTCTGAGGCAATGAAGTTTGCTTGCCGGCTTGTGACGCACGGCTGCGAGTCTTAGGCGCGGCCTGAAGATCGTTTCTGCCGCTTCGTCCCCTCACCCCTGCCCCTCTCCCCAGAGGAGAGGGGTTTCCGCGATTGCTCGTCACGACAACCCCAATCCGGTCTCCCGCTCCATGTCCGCCCTGCTCGATCCGCTGCTCGCACCGTTCACGGCGGAACCCGCCGGGCGGATGCTGCTCGGATGGGGCATCTCGCAGTTCATGACCTTCACGCTGGTCATGCTGCGGATCGCCGGGTTGATGACCATCGGGCCGCTGTACGGCAACCGCACGATTCCGATGCGGGCGAAGGCCTTGCTCGCGATGAGCGTCGCGGCGCTGCTCACGCCCACGCTGCCTTACGTCGCGTCAGTTGGCTTCACGCGGCTCGACCTCAACGGCGATGGTCGCATCGAACGCTCGGAAGTGCCTGAACCACTTTCAGAACGATTCGAACGCCGCCTCGCCGACGTCGGTCGCACGTCGGCTGGCTGGCTGCATCCCTCCGAATGGCCCGCGCTGCCTCGGTTGCCCGGGAACATCGCCGACTTCGCGAAGATCGCGGCCACCGAGTTCAGTCTCGGCCTCGCGCTCGGTCTCGGCGTCGCGACGTTGCTTTCGGGCCTCCAATTCGCCGGAGAGATGATCGATCAGCAGACCGGCATCGCGCTCAGCGAAGTCTTCAATCCCGGCTTCGAGGAACTCGACGGCAGCGTGACGGGACGGTTTCTGTTTTTATTCGGCACGATCGCCTTTCTGACGATGCCTCCGCTTGACGGACACCTCGTGCTGATGTCGGCGATCGTCGAAACGTTCCAAACGATGCCCGTCGCCGAAGCCTCGTTGACGGAACCCACGATCGACCTGCTAAGCGAGCTCGTTCACGTCTCGCTTGTGTTGGCCCTGCAAGTCGCCGCCCCGATTCTCGCGACGATGTCGCTCGTCGCGCTGTCGATGGGCTTTCTGGGGCACACCGTGCCGCAAGTCAACGTGTTCATCAACGGCTTTCCGATCCGTGCCGCGATCAATCTCGGAGTTCTCGCCCTCACCTTCTCGGGAGCCGCGGCAGCGGTCGTCGAAGCTCTCACGGTCGGCATCGACGGACTGCGGCATTCACTCACAGCGCTGCCCTGACGAGTTGAGCGATGAGGGTTGAGAGTTGAGCGACAAAGGACGGAAACGCAGGCGCCGATCGCTTCAACGCACCCTCTTTCTCTCAACCCTCATCCCTCAACTCTAGACCCTCCACCCTCAACCCTCCATGGCCGAGGAGAACGACGACCGCACAGAAGACCCGACCGAGCGTCGGCGGGCGGAGGCGCGCGAACAGGGCAACGTCGCCAAGAGCAGCGATCTCACGGCCGCCGCATTGATGCTCGCCGCGGCCGCCGCGGTCCTCGCGCTCGCTCCGCCGATGAGCCAACAGCTCGCCGAACTGACGGTTGCGGCCTTTTCGTCGGTTTCGCTGAGCCTCGATCAAGGCCGCGCTCTTCAACTCGGAAGTGGATACATCATCGGCCTCGGCGAAGCGGTGCTGCCCGTCCTGCTGCTCGCGGGGCTCGTTTCCCTGGGTTCGAACCTTATGCAGGTGGGCGTGCTCTTCTCGCCCGAGGCGCTCCAGCCCAAGTTCTCGCGCATCAGCCCGCTCGCGGGCGTCAAGCGCATCCTGTCGATTCGCGCCGTCGCGAAGCTGGGAGTGAGTCTCGGCAAGCTCGCGATTCTCACGTCGATCACGTCTCTGCTCATCGGCTGGGCCTTGCCCGAGTTCCTGTTGCTCACGGGCAGCGCTCCCGGCGTCGTCGCCGTCATGATTCATGAGTCGTCGGCCCGCCTGGCGTTTTCGCTCGCGGCGGCCTTGCTCGTACTCGCCTTGCTCGACTTCAGCTTCCAGAAGTGGAAGCACGAGCAGGAGCTGCGAATGACGAAACAGGAAGTGCGCGACGAGATGAAGAACATGGAAGGCGACCCGCACATTCGCCATCGGCGACGCGAGGCTCATCGGAAACTGGCGCAATCTCGCGAGATGCAAAGCGTCAAAGGCGCCGACGTCGTCGTCACGAACCCGACGCACTACGCGGTCGCCCTCAAGTACGATCCCGACCGCATGCCCGCCCCCGTCGTCGTCGCCAAAGGCGTCGACACGATCGCCTTGCAGATTCGCAAGATCGCCGCCGAGCACGACGTGCCGATCCTCGAACGCCCCGAGCTGGCCCGGGCGCTGTACGCCTCGGTCAAGGTCGGCCGCGCGATCCCGGTCGACCTCTACGAGGCGTTCGTCGAGATCATGGCCTACGTCTACCGCATCACCGGCAAAACGCCGAAGAACTTGCGGAAAGGCCTCTGAACCCGGCGGCGACCGGTCGCCCACCCTTGAACTCCCTCCGCCGCTGTCATACAACTGCCCGATACGGGACGTGGCGCAGCCTGGTTAGCGCGCCTGACTGGGGGTCAGGAGGTCGCAGGTTCGAATCCTGTCGTCCCGACTTTTTTCAGAAAAAAGCCCTTCGGCGAGAACGTCGAAGGGCTTTCTCATTGCCAGGACAAGAGTTACGTCATCGAGCGTGTAGTTCAAACACACGATTTCGAGGATACGACGCTTTTCATCGCAATCGGCGGTAAGCCATTTCTCACGAAGGGTTTGAGAAAGTTCAAACACTTTGGCCGCCAACTCCGCGGTTTCATCGTGCGAGCGGTCCACCGCGTCAAGCTGGAGCTTGATGGACGCCAGACGGTCACGGATTTCAGTGCTCTTTCGAGCGTACACCGCTTGACCCACGTCGTCCGAAAGACGCAAGTTGAGCAGCCGATCCTGTTGCTCAACCAAGAGCGTCTGCTGCCGCTGAAGCTCTTGGCGCTGCGCCAGTGACTCGGCTTGTAAGTCTTTCGTCTGCGAGCGTAGGACGGCCCGGAACCATTCGCGGATCTCTTCGTTCTCGATCCGCATCTTGTCGAACAGGGCCAAAATCTGACGGTCGAAGTCAGCTTCCGGAATCCGTGTGCGAGGATGACCAGGCTTCGTGTATCGGGCGCAGCGATAGTAGACGTAGGAGCGTAGGCCGCTCTGGGTGAGCTTCGTCTTGACCTCTCCGGTGACGGGATGGCCGCAGTGGCCGCAACGAATCAACTCACTGCCGTACGTCGTAAGATGGCTTGAGTAGTTTTGGTTTCCCAGCAGCGTTTGCACGCGGTCCCAGGTCGCACGATCGATCAGCGGCTCGTGCTTGCCGGGATACCACTCGCCCTTGTGCTCGATCTCCCCGATGTAAGCCCGATCGCGAAGGATGTTGTGAATGGAGCTTCGCGGAAATTTGGGCGTGGATTTTCGCCAGACACGGTTCTCTACCTGCATCCGAGCAGTCACGCCGTCGATGGTCAGGTTCTCGTAGGCGTAGAGGTGGAAGATTCGGCGGACGTTTTCCGCTGGACCAGGGTCGATGTCAACCATGCCCCGGCCTTCTTTGCGGACGTTCTTGTAGCCATACGGTGCAAGCCCAATGAACCAGCCTTCACGAACTCTTCGGGCCAAACCTTCTCGAACATCCACCGATTGTTGCTCAGTGTAGAAGCTCGCCATGTTGGCGAGCGTCCGCCGCATCATCCGTCCGGCGGGATTGTTCTCTGTCGGCTGCGAGACGCAGAGGAACGGCACGTCGTATTCGGATTCGAGCCGTTCGATTTCGACGAAGTCGAAGAGATTGCGGGCCGCTCGGTCCACTTTGTAGACCAGCAGACCGTCGAGCTCCATGCAGTGCTTCTTCGCAAAAGAGATGAGTTCGCGGAACGTCTTCCGCTCATCCGTCTTGCTCGCCGTCTCAGCGATCTTGAAGAGCCGAACGATCTTGCCTTCATGCGATTTGGCAAATCGCTTCAATGCATCTTCCTGAATGTCCAGCGAGAAGCCTTCTCGCTCCTGTTCACGGCTGCTGACGCGGGCCAGGGCGACGTACTGCTTCATCATCGACTCCGCGGGAAAGAACTTCGACCAGCCGACTTACTCCCATCATGATCTCCAAAGCGCCCTCGGGGATCAACTGGTTCTCGTAGTACGGCTGCCAAACGCGGAGCGTGTGTTCGATGAGTTCGGGAGTGATCCAGCATGGAGCACCGGCAGGCACGCGAACCGCTTCCGGTTCGTCGCTCTTCGGCTCGGTGGGCTGGGAGGGTTTTGCCATTTCGATTCCGTACGACCTCAAAACAAGCGTCGTTCCACCTGATTTCCGTAGACCGTCCAACCGCAGTTCGGCTGCTCCTCCCGGCCATAAAGCTCCAGATACGGGCCAGGGCTCACACGCTCAATGAGTTCGCGGAACGCAAAGGGCTTGCGACTGTGAATCGTTCGCCGCGCGGCAAGCCAACTGCGGCGGGTGTGGTCGGCAAAGCGCAAGTTGCCTCGCACGCCAAGCAGCAGGTACTCGTGCGAGACCCGCCAGTAGTTGCCCATGCCGAGCTGCGGCTTGATCCACACGAGACACGACTTGTAGCGGAAGCCCCAATCGCGGATGACATCGAACGCTTCCCGCAAGAAGGCATTGGTCGTCCAGAGATGCAGGTGCGAGTTTTCCGCAGCCAACTGCTTCACCGGTTCCGCCCGAATCGCTCTGAGCGTCATCGTCGGATAGTGATTCTCCGCAGCGCCACGGGCGGCGGTGTTCGAGTAAGGCCAAGGCGGATCGGCATAGATCGTCGAGAACTTCGCCCCCAGTCCCACGAGCGTTCCCAAGTCATGCACGCGCGACGGCAGCGCCGCTGCGTCTGCCGACGCTGAGGGAACATCGGGATGGGGACGGTTGCCGCTCATGATTAGTTTGGGTTTAGCGAGAGTGCTGGTAGATCCAGGTGTGGGCGTCGTCGAGCACGAGCCGCACAAGCGGCAGGTCATCGCGTCCAAAGCGAGTCGATTCTTTCCACGTCTCGCCGTTACGAAACAGCCGACTTACGGCCACCGTGTGTCGCAAACCGGAGCGTGTGTTCTTCCGCCAAATGCGTGCGCGGATCAAACCGCGATGGACTTCATGGATAGGTTTCGATTTCATTGAATGGCTTCTCGATAGAAAAAGAGCTGGCAGCCCCTTCATGGGACTGCCAGCCGGTTTGATGGGTCAGATCACGCGGACCACCGAACCGTTGCCGGGGCGGTTCATTTCCAGCCAGCGTCGGAGCAGGAGCACATCGGCCATCAGCGGGAAGCACTGGGGGTGCTCCTCGAAATGCCGAGCCTCCGTCTCCCAGAGATAGGCGACCACGCTCGCCAGAGCATTCGCCTCATAGGCCGTGAGCACGCCTGGTCGGTATGTGTCGAGAGTTCCCAACACATCGTCGAGACAGGCGCTCAAGCACAGGAGGTCGCTACGAAGTTCGGCATTCAAACAGCCGTCATCCGCGAGCGAAAACGCCAACAGGCGCGTCAACTTCACCAGATCCGGCACGTCCTGCGGACGGAACTGCTGAGTGACGTGGCCTGTGTGCGAGGACATCCGAAACAGATTGAAGCGATAGCGCCAACCGCCGCGCTCCTCTCCCTGTTTCCAGAGCGTGGAGACCAGTTGCCCCGCCCCCATCGTGGCGTAGGGTTTCTGGTTATTCTTAAGCAGTACAAGGTTTGCACCGTGTCCGTGATTCATGGCATATTTCCTTTGTTGGTTTGTGAAAGGGGCGACCAGTATTCCTGGAGGGGACTGACCGCCCCGGTTTGATCCCCTCGCGGAAGACCGAAGTCCTCCGCGAGAAGCCAACGCGAGACGCCTCACGGGGATCGATGCGGAACCTTGCGCGGGAAACAGGTCGGCAGCCTGTTCCCCGCTGAAACCTTCAGCAGGGCCTCCTCAAAACCTTTCCGTTTTCTGAGAAGTCGGAATCGTTAGAGTTCTTCGAACTCCTCCTCTGCCTCCCAACTGAAGTCGTCGTACACCGTGTGGAACACGACTTCGCCATACGGCTGGCCGGGTATGGTGTTGATCAGCCGTGTGATGGCTGCACCGTCCCCAACGACGCGGTCGAGTTCATACGCTGTGATGCCGCTGCGGACGACGTGCTGAAGCGCACCGAAATGGCTGTGACTCACGATGCCGAAATCCAGGACGGTGGCCGGTGAGGGCCACACATCCAGATCAAGACAGTTCGCCAGCCGCTCCGCCATTCCCAAGTCGTGGAAGGGGCGCTTCAGCGGCCCGTCACCTCGTTTGAGGTGAAAGTCGCGAAGCGGTATCCGCTCCTGGAACCTGCGATGTCCGATCACGAGCGAGCAGGTGTGACATTTCGAACAAGCGATTGTCGCACTGAAGAGCCCGCGATCTTTCTCCTTCAGGTTTCCACCGCAATTGCATCGGTGTGGTTGCTGAATGCATTCAAGTAATGCCATATTCCTCCTGACAGCATTTGCTGCGTTTGTGCATGGGTTGATACAGGGAACAAGGGCGATGGAACGGGGTGGCAGCCCGCTCCATCACCTGGAAAACCTTCTACGTCGTGTGTGAAAACCAGCCCGTGGCCTAGTACTCGTCGGGCAACAGGAACGTCGTCACCGAGCGATCCGCTTCGGTGATGACATAAAACGACTCGCCGGAATCCGATGTGAATCGGGAGAACAAACGGTCGCCGCATTCGAGTGCGTCGTCGTTTCGTCTCCGGTCTTCTGCATCGAGATCCCCCCAGTCTTCCGACATATGGCGGACCAGGGCTTTCAGCGTGTCGTCATCCGTCAGTGCCTCCCGCGCGCCAGGCGTGGTGACAATTCGTCCCAGGTCGAAGCGGCAAGCGCTTGCGATGATTTCCATGGGAGTCTCCTCCGTGATTGCCGGTCGGCTTACAGCCGACCGGCGGTTTGTCATCCGTTACGACTCGGTCTCTTCAGACACTGCGGTCATGGCTTGGCGGTCCCAAATCCAGGCGAACGCCATGTCCATGACTTTGGAGACGATGGGCAGATCGTCGCGCCGAAAGGCGCTCGAATCCTTCCATCCCTCCTCGTCCTTGTAGAGCCGCGTCACCGTGACGTTGAACCAGACCTCATCGTGTCCGTTTCCATTCGCCCAAATGGCGGCGCGGATTTTTCCGAGTTTCACTTCATGGGCTGGCTTTCTTGTTGCCATAGACCCTTCCTTTCGTTGATTGGTCCGGCAGCGTTCCTCCTGCGTGCTCGGACCTTGTTCTCTAATGCGATCTCGTCCTGGAGATCGGCCGTGAAGAAGGAGCGCTTTCCGAGCACTGCTTCTCTTGAGCGGCGAACCGTCGCCGTCCCCGTGGCGCTTGCGCGCGGGCGGCGAAGTACTCGCGTACCTGCACGATCACCTCATCCAGGTCGTCGAGTTCCTCTTCGGGGACGTACTCGGAGAGAAAGAATCTCCCCGCGCCCGGTTTCCAACGGCCAAGTTGGATCACAACGCGTTCGCGTCTGTAGTCCCCGGAGGGATAGAGAATCGCGGCGACGTTTCCCGACTGGAACTCTCGAACCTTTTCCGGTATGGAGCCGTTGACGAAGGGCAATGAGCACCCCGAACAGAAGCGCTCATCGATCTTCGGCGGCCACCAAATCCGAAAGGGCCATCTCGTGCGCCAAAGGTTTCTGTTTCTTCGAACGCGATACATATGCTGGTACTCCAGCGATTCGGTGACGCGCTGCTCCTAGCAGTCATGTCACCTACGGTTTGCCAAAACGTCAGTGTTGCTCGTTGTTTTTCCGTGCTCCCTAGCCAGGAGCGATGAAACCCGTAAAAAGGGAGTCAGGGGCGTGAGTGTCGAAGCACCTCCTTTCGCGGCAGGGATGTGATGAGGGGCAGAAGTTCGGGAAGTGCCAAGCAGCGCACCGGAATGCGGCCAGCGTCGCGATGTTCAGCGAGTGCTGCCGTGAGTCGAGACGCCTTTTCTGGAAAGACAGTTAGCAACGTGATTTCAAAGCGGCCTGCTTGAATCAGCCGCCTAAAATCAGGCTGTTGCCAATGACGATCAATGTCTTCGCGAAGGGCTTGCAGACTGCGATCCCAGCGGCCCTGCCGATGGGCATCGAGTCTTGCCAAACCAAGTTGTCCGGCACCTGCGGGGTCGAAGTAATAACCGTTCGGCAGACCTGTCGAAGGCAAGTGCGGGAACGCGTGAATTAGCTCAGCGGTACTCAAGCGTCGTCTTGGTTCGCTTCCCAGACAGCAGAACTGCAACAGGGAAAACGCTCGTAGCTTGGCCGACTCCGACAGCTTGCCGCTTCGCTCGGCGGGCAGCCCGCAGTGCGCGGCTCCGGCGGGAGCCAGACACCAACAGCGGACGCCTTGATGCAGCCAACTCGCACGAATCAGCGATTGGCGTTCGCACGTCCGGAGCACCGCTTTGATGCGGCGCGTCCGCCAGGATACGAATTCCGGCAGCCGCTCGACGGCAGTCATGACACTCAGCCGATAGCGAGCCAGATGATGCAGAAGCGCATCGGCCTCCGCTGTCAGCGCCGTATCACAGATTTGTAAGCTGGCATTGCTTCGCATCGCGTCACCACAGTTCGTAGGGAAGGTCGAACTCGACACAGTGTTGGTGAAAACTCTCGACTTGTTGGGGGCCGTAGCGTCCGGCGGATTCGATCACGCGCAGCACGCGGCGGTGGGCATCGAGAAGGAACGCGTCGGGGTCTTTCACGCGGAAGCCCGCCTTCGAGAGCGCGTGTTCTCCCAACCACAGGCTGGCCAGTTCGGGATGCTTCAGGCGGTAGTGGACATACACGGCAGAGAGCCGCAGATCGTGATCTCGGTGTTCCGGTGGCGGCAGACTTTTCGCCGTGCTTCCCAGCAGGCAAGCGGTGCGGGCCGTGGCCACCACGATTTCCGTTGGCTCCGCAGGTAAGGTCCAGCGGCTCTGGGTGGCCTCGGCGATTCGTTCGGCGTCGGGTTCGCGCTTCCCCGGTGCCCAAGCGGCAAGCGGCTTCGTCACCGGCAGCAAGGGACGGGCGTTGACGACGTGGCGTTCCAACCAGCCCTGCCGCGCAAGGTGTTCCAAGCGACGATGAACAGTCCTCGATGCCGTCGTCTCGGGCCACCAGACGGCGGCGACCTGTGGCACGGTCAGCAGACGGACTCGCTGAGTGAGGGCGAGACAGATGTCATGGTCTCGTGTGGTGAGGGGAATCGTCATGAGCGCTTCCTCCGTCCACGGGGGGAAGGAGCGGGCGTCGTCTGCTGCATTTCTTCAAAGAGAGACGCCAAGGAAGCGGAATCCGCCTCCGACAAGGGTGTCGTCGCGGGACCGATGACTTCTTCCGACCACTGCGGCCCCGTGGGCGGAGCGGACGGAGACGACGAAGCGCCATGCGGCTGATTCCCTTCCGGAGCACTTCCCGGCAGGAACGAACCGGGGAGTTGCGGCCAGGGCAGTTTGCGGCGGCGGTCGTACTCGTCCTGAGAGATGTGAAATTCAGACTCGATGACGACCGGGAATCCGCCGTATTGGGCGTAGCCCGATCCGCGACTGATTCGCAGAATGCTGCGAAAGGGATGGTCGCTGGTCAGCAGAATGTCGTTCAACGTGAGACGTGGAACGACCGTTTCTTTCAGAGACCGAGAGACCGACTGTTCCCCGTTGGCGTTGGTCGTGACGGAACGGCTCCGCTCATAATCGACGGCCAAACCGCTGGCATCGATCAGACGTTTCTGATCCTCGCTGGAGGACACCGAAAACCATTGCCGCAACCGGCAGTTGGCTTCGATGGCAGGAATGAGATTCGTCGTCGATTTCTTGAGATCCGCCATGCTCTGATTGGCGAGGATCACGCCGACGCCCATGCTGCGGGCCAGTTGCAGCATGAATTCCAGGTTGCTGGCCACCATCCGTTGAAACTCGTCGATGACGAGAAACACCGGATGCTTTCTTTCCGTCTGAGTGGCGGCGGCCAGCAGCATGTAGTTCACGAGCCGCGCGATCTCGGGAGCGCCGCTGGGAGAAAGCGTGGCCGAGAGATGAAAGTAGAGGAGTTGCGGCAGTTGAAAAGCCTGTGTGAGATCGATGCCCTCCTCCACCGCCTCCGCGTCATGTCCTGACGACGCCGTGACGTTGAGCGGTTCGCAAGCGGCGAGCCGCTTCATCAACTCCTGGACGTGAACGCCCGCCTTACGAATCTCCGGGTTGAGATCCCGTTTCTTCGCCGTGGTGATGACCGTGCCGATGGCCTCAGCCAGTTCCCGGAAGGTCGTCGTTTCGGGATAGGTCTTGAGCGTGTGGTAGAGAATCGCGGCGTTCGCGGAACTGTAGTAGCCCATGCCGTAGTCAGTGCCGTAAGTGAGGCCCGTCGCTCCGCAGAGAATGTCCGTTCGCGTGAAGAGATCGAACTTGGACCAGAACGGTTGGGTCATCGGATTGAACCCGAACGTCCGCTTCGCCTGATTCGAGAAGACTTTGAGCGGCATCCGCAGACCTCGGTCACGGTGTGCCGCTTCCGCGGCGGTTTGCAGCGTGGCGAGAAGTTCCATCGTGTCCGCCTTGAGATCGAGCACGATCACGCTGCAATCGCCTCCGCGAACCAGTTGCTCGATCAACGGGCAGAGAAACAGCGAGGTCTTTCCCGAACCGCTGTCGCCCAGCCCATGCGCGTGCTCCTGATAGATGCCGCGCGGCACCAAGCTCGGACTGCCGTCGGCGACGACGCGCCCCAGGTAAACGCTGTCCCGTTCGATCAGATCGGGGGAGCGTCGAATGTCGTTGAGAATGGACTCTGTGCTCGTTGCGGATGCCGCTCGGTCCCGCAGGGCGGCTGCGTCCGTGAGCGCCGGAACCGTGAGCGAAAAGGCGAGACCCCACGGAAGCACGACGGGGAGCAGCACGACGGCTGCGAGTGCGACGATCCAGGTCAGCCCGCCAAATCGAAGTTGCTCAAAGAGCGTCGCGCCTTGTAGTTCAAGCTCACGGGAGACCGTTTGATGATGGGTCGCGGCCAGCGTCGTGACCCACGGCAGCGGCGAGCCTTCCCAGTGAACCAGCACCATCGCCGTCAAAGCCGTTGCCAGGATGCTCAGTCCGATGCGGTCTCCCGAGGAACCGATGGGACAGGCCACGAGTCCGGGGCTGGATGGCGTCTCATAGGTGAACCACGAAAGAAGAGCTTCTCGGAACAATCGCCAACGAGACGTTTGCAGGCCCTCCGAACGCATCGGAACGAGTAACACGCAGGGCAAAGTCAGAATGGCAAGTTTTAGAATGACGAGATTCGTGAGCAGTGCGGCGGCTGCCAAGACGCTGGCCATGCAGGCGATCAATAGCAGTTGCGTTTTGGCCTGCCGCCGAAACGTCCCTGCCATGTCTCTGGGCACCGGAGACGCCGTCAGCAGCGTGCTGGCGTGGCGACCAAAGGCGTAGATGAAGGCAGCCAACACCAACGCCACGACGACGACTCGACCCGGCCAAGGCAGGCGCTGATTCAGACAGACGAGCGCCACGGCTGCTAGGCACAGCGGATGTAGGAGCGGCTGCAAGCGTTGTTGATAGGCTGCGCACCCCATGCCGATCAGCAGCGTGGGAATGGCAAACAGCAAGTCATAGGGTTCCAGCCAACTCCAGCCAGGTGGCCGGGAGAGAATCATCACGACGACAGCCGCAACAGCCGCGAGAAGGATGCACGACGCGGCTTGTCCCGAGCGAACTGAAAACGATGCCAGTGGCGGCAACAGTTCAATGTCCGGACGAGAGACCGGCAGACGTTCTCTTTGCAGTGGATTACCGACCGATTGATAATAGGCGTCACGCATGGGCTCGCCTCGCGGTCAGTGGTAGCAGTTGGGAAACGATGGAAAGATGAATCCGCAAACCCTGGGGCCACTCGTGGCGATTGAGGGCTTGGCGAACGGCGACGGACTTCTCGGCGGTACTCGTCACGATCACCAACCGGAAGCGGCCTTCCTTCACCAGCAGGGAGAACTCGCGGAGTTTTTCGCGCTCGCGGAGATCGGCGGCGCACTTCCTGGCGACGTGATCGGCTGGCCCGCCCAGATCGACGCGGACGAGTTCCAGGACGGCTTGCTTGATGTCCTTGCAATGCGGAGATTCGGCGAGCGCCGCTGGAAGCCAGGCGCAGCGTGTAAGAAGTTCCTGTTTGGTCAGCCGCTGCCGACGTTCGCTCCCGAGCGTGGCGTACAACAACACGCCGTATTCCATCGGAAGCGACTGCGGTCCCAGTGGAAGGGTGCGATGCGTGCCGATGCCGAGGGCTTGAGCGCCACCGTCGCCCAGCACGTAATACAGCGTGGGATGGAGCAGCGGATATTTATGCAGCAAACCGGCGGCACACAGGCGACTCAACACTTTGCCGATGGCGTTGCGCGAGACGTTTGGCCGCAGTAGTCGCTGCACGACATCCACCGTGGTCAAACGGTAGCGCGCGACATGCGCGAGCAACGCTTGGTCACGTGGCGTCAGTCTGAGCATTGGTGAAGGAGACGGCATCACGGAATTACCACAACTGATAGGAAAGACCGCGCATGGCGCAGTCCTGATGAAACGCCTGCACGCGTGCGGCGTCGTAGCCGCCGCCGAATTCGATGACCCACAGCACCTGCTCTTGGGCATCGACCAGAAATGCGTCGGGGATTTTTTCACCACGTCGGGTATGCGCGAGCATGTCTTCGCCCCGCCAAGCCGCCGCCCACTCGGGAGAGAGTTCCCGCAGACGGAGCCAGACGGCGGCGACGCCCAAGTCGTGCGTGGCCTGTGTCGGCTGCTTGAGTTCGCCGCGCCGCACGCCGCCGAAGAGCCGGGCGGCACGTTCGCTGGCGATCCAGGCCGTGCAGGGACGCGGTGGTCGCTTGCGCCAACGGTCCTGGCAGCGATACGCCACGGCACCGATGTCGGGAGCGGAGTCGCCGGGCCGCCAACTCGCCAGCGGCGACTCCAATTCGGGAAGCGTTCTCGCCAGGACCGTTGTATTCGTGAGGAGTTCCTCAGCGGCCAAGCGCTTCAATCGACGGCGCGCGTTCGGCAGTTCACCGCCCCACCAGTAGTCAGCGATCTGTCGTTGACTGAAGAGACGCACCCGCTGCGCGAGCGTCTGGAGCAGTTCGTGATCTCGATTCGTGAGGTGTAGCGCCAGAGTGCTCACGCTCCGGCCTCCATGTCTGCGAGCGAGGGCGGCGTGTTCTCGACCGGGGGGAGGGACTTCTTCTTGCTGCGGCCCGCAGTCGCGGCGAAGTTGGGCAATCCTTTCAAATCCTGTGCGGCGGTATTCGAGGTCGGTGTTCCCAGCCGAGCCGGTTCGACCGTGACACGTTGCAGGACTTCCACGGCCTCGGAAGCCAGATCGGGGGAACCGATTCGAGTGAGGCGCTGTCGCAGCTTGACGGCGATCTCCGTCTTGCCCTCCGCGTCAAATCGTCTGGCGAGATCCTCCAGATCGCTTTGTTGCTCCGCCTGAGCGGCGGCATGCAGCCCTTCCACGCGGGAACTCACCAGTCCGGCGGCGAGCGCGGTCAACCGCTCGGCGAGCCGGTCCAGGAATGTCGAGAGAATCTTGTTCATGGGTTGGCTCCTCACTGCACAACAGGGACAATGGGCGTTTGTGTTGATGGAAGGCTGACTCACCGCGGTGAGCGTGATGAACACCAGAAATAGCTGAGGTCCGCGCGCACTGGAGTTGCAGCGAGGTCGCAGTCTTGGAAAAAAACGATGCGAAATCCCAAGTCAGACGACGGCCCGCAATTGGTCCACCTCGATCCCTTTTTGGTGGATCGCGCCCGGATTTCGCTGGGGCTGGCGGCGAAGGAACTTGCCACGCAAGCGCTGCGAAAAAAGAAACACGGCGATGTGCAGTCGGTCGACTATCGGACGATCCAGCGGATCTATCGCCATGAAGGCTTGTTTCCGGAAACCGCGCGACTCATCGCGGACGTGCTCGGCCAGAACGTGTTGGACCTGCTGGCTCCGTGGGATACGCGCTATCGGCCTGCCGCCCTGCCGGGACCGCTGATGGGAGAAGCGGAATGGGAATCGGAGGGCTACGTGGATCAAGGTCGCCTGGCTCCTAACGGCCTCTACTACATCGTTTGCCGGATGCGGCATCGACATACGCAGGGGAAGCTCGCGCGCGGCAAGTACTATCACCTGAGTTGGCTCTCCGAAGCCGCACGCGACTCCTTGCGGCACAAGCTGTCGCGTCACGCCGATGTCTGTGCCCGCATCGGCGTGCATCCGCGCATCGCCGTGAACTTCACCTCCGCTCCCGCTCCGGCGCGTGACGGCTGGTGGGTCATCGATCATTGGCACGGCGAGCGCACGCTGGCCGATCATCTGGGGGATGGCCCTTGTCCGCGCGAGACGTTGCCGCGTCTGTTGCTCCAGATCGCCGAGGGTCTCGATGCGCTGCATCGGGCGAACATCGTCTTTCGCGAACTTGCTCCGGCGCGCGTGCTGATTTCCGACAAGGACGGAAACGCCGTGCTGACGGACTTCGAGCTAGCGAAACTGTTGGACGGCAGTCCGTCGGTCTCTGCGGAATGGGCCAAGGAGCATCCGGAAAGAATCTTCCGCGCTCCCGAGGTCGATGGTGGGGAGGCGACGACGAAGTCCGATCTGTACAGCTTCGCGCGGGTTGCTTTGGCGGCCTTGGGCGAAACGACCGAGGACTTCGCGGGCGCGGCACAGTGTCTGTCAGGCGCCGAACTGCCGAAGAAGCTCGGACGACTGCTGCGCGATAATCTGGAGCCGGTCCCCGATCAGCGGCCCGGTGATCTGGGTTCTCTCCTCAAGGAACTCAGTCGCTGGGCGACAAAGGATTCGTATGGAACAGTTTGAACGAGAGATGTCCTCCCACCACGACTCCACGTTTCGGGGCGCTCTCCCGAGGGTGGAGGTGCATGTTCTGAGCGAATCCGTATTCTGCCCCCGCGCGGCGATTCTGGCTGTGGAATCGGGGAGGGACACCGGGGATGAGGAGCAGGAACGCGGTCCGAAGTTGGATGCGTTCGTCGATTACGACCAGCACCGTTTCGTGGAAGCTCTTGAAGACGCTTGGGGACGCGTGCGGCTCTGGCTCACATTGATGGCCCCGGCGCTGCTCATCGTGCTGGCGGCTTGGCGGCTGCATTCACCGCTCGCTGCGGTCGTCGCCAGTCTGCCGCTCTTCGTGCTGGCGGCGATGATGGGGGAGACGTTCCGACGAATCGTGAAGCTGGTCAGGGAATACGGCGCGTATCAAGCGGCGACCCCGGTCGAGATCGATTTGACGGCGACCGAAATCCGCGAGGTCAACTGGTGGTCGCTCAGAAAGTCCGGTTTTGATTGCCTCAAGCCGCGCGATTCATACCAGGATCATGGCGAGCAATTGAGCGGCAAACCCTGGAGAGTGCTGATCAAGGATACGGTCGTCCGGATGTGAGCGCACGGTGATCCACACCGGCCTCAGTTACGCTTCCGATCGCGTTCTTTCTCGCGGAGATCGTTGATCTCCCAGCGGGAGGCGGGGTTCGCTGTGAGCCAGCGGTCGGGCAGCAGGTGGTCGAGAGTTTCGGGCGATGCATCCGGCAGGTGCGTGAAGAGATCGCGGAGCCAGGCCCAAGGCTCGACGTGGTTTGCTTTGGCGCTGGCGACGAGACTCAACAGCACCGCCGCTCGGCGTCCGCCTTTCGGACTGCCGACGAAAAGCCAGTTTTTGCGCCCCAAAGCCGCGATCTTCACCGTCCGTTCGGAGAGGTTGTTGTCGATCGAGAGGTCTCCGTCGGTCGTGTACCGCTGCAAGGCCTCCCACTGGTTCTGCGTGTAACGCAGAGCTTCACCGATCGGGCTCTTCGGCAGCACCTCGGAGCCGATGCTCGCCAGCCAGGCGGCGAACTCCGCCAGGATCGGTACCGCCTGTGCCTGCCGCAGCGCGCAGCGGTCCGCCGACGAAAGATCCTTCGCCGCCGCTTCGATCTGATACAGCCGCGTGATGAAAGCCAAGGCCTGATGCGCCCGGGCTGCATCGGTCGTCTTCGCCTCCCACCAGTAGCGGCGGGTATGTGCCCAGCAGGCAACCTCGACGATGTTGCGTCGCTCGGCCTGCCGACGCTGGTCCTGGTACAGTCCGTCGTAACCGCCGTAGGCATCGGCCTGCAGATAGCCGGAGAAGCCCTCCAGCCACTGGGCCGGTCCGTCGCGTTTGCGGCTCTCGGTGAAGTCATACACCGAGTAGGGACCGGCCGCATCGCCGATGTAGGCCCAGAAGCGGGCCGGTCTCGTCCGGCCCGCCAGCGGATCGACGAGCGGCACG
>JACCRE010000116.1 GCA_013813775.1 Planctomycetaceae bacterium | reverse complement strand
AGAAGTGAGAAGTGAGAAGTGAGAAGTGAGAAGTGAGAAGTGAGAAGTGAGAAGTGAGACGGCGGCTTGGCGAGAATCCTCGCTCCGCCGCAATCAGAGTCCGTCACCTCAAGGCTCCGCACCATGTCGACCGCGACCACACAAGGCGAACAGTTCACGTTTCAGGCCGAGATCAAGCGGCTGCTGCATCTGCTTTCGCACTCGCTGTATCAGAATCGCGAGATCGCGCTGCGCGAGCTGGTGTCGAACGCCTCCGACGCGCTCGACAAGTTTCGCCACCTGATGCTGACGGCCGGCGCCGACAAAGACGAGACGGAGCTCGCCATCTCGATCACCCCCGATGAAGAGGCCAAGGTGCTCGAGATCGCCGACAACGGCGTCGGCATGACGCGGCAGGAACTCATCGACAATCTGGGAACGATCGCTCACAGCGGCTCGCTCGAGTTCCTCGGCAAGATGTCGGGCGATCAGAAGAACGACCTGTCGCTGATCGGCCAGTTCGGCGTCGGCTTTTACGCCGCGTTCATGCTCGCCGAGAAGGTCGTCGTGCTCACGCACAGCCAGACCGACGAAGGCGCGTGGCGCTGGGAGTCCGACGGCACCGGCAGCTATTCGATCGACGCCGCCGGCTTCGACATGCCCCGCGGCACGAAGATCCGGCTGCATCTTCGAGACGACGCGACCGAGTTCCTGCGTCCCGAACGGCTCAAGCACGTCGTCACGAAGTACAGCACGTTCGTGCCGCACCCGATCTCCATCAAGGGCGAGCGGATCAACGAGCAGCGGCCGATCTGGGTCGAGCCGAAGAGCCAGGTCAGCGACGAGCAGTACGAGAAGTTTTACCAGTACCTTTCGCATCGGCTGGACGAGAAGCCGCTGTGGCATCTGCATCTGTCGGCCGACAGCCCGTTCCAGTTCCACGCCGTCCTCTACTGTCCGCCGACGAACGTCGAGCTGCTGGGCTTCGGCAAGGCCGAGCACGGGCTGCACTTGTGTGCGAAACGGGTGCTCGTGCAGAACGATTGCCGTCAGTTGCTGCCGGAGTACCTGCGCTTCCTGTACGGCATCGTGGATTCCGCGGACCTGCCGCTCAACGTGTCGCGCGAGGCCCTGCAAGACAACACGGTCTTCCGCAAGATTCGCAAGGTGCTCACGAAGCGCGTCCTCGATCATCTGTCGAAGGTCGCCGAAGACGACAAGGCGAAGTATCAGACCTTCTTCGCGCAGTTCGGCAGCTCCTTACGAGAAGGCATCGCCACCGACTTCGAGCATCGCGAGAAGGTCGCCTCGCTGCTGCGTTTCCGCAGCACTCACGATGATGGGAAGACCTCGTCTCGCTCGATGAATACGTGAGTCGAGCCGGCGAAACGCAGGAACAGATCTATTACCTCGCCGGGCCCGACCTGGCGGCTCTCCGTCGCAGCCCGAACCTCGAAGCGTTTCGCAAACGCGGCGTCGAGGTGCTGTTTCTGTCGGACCCGATCGACGAGATCGCGCTGTCGACGCTGAACCGCTTCAAAGGGAAAGAGATCGTGAGTGTCGACTCGGCGGAGGCCAAGTTGCCCGCCGCGAATGAGGGCGGCGGCGAGGCCGCCGATTCGGAAACCACGACCGTCGAGCCGCCGAGCGGCTTCGACCTGCTGCTCACGCTGTTCCGTGATGCGTTGTCGAACGACGTTGCCGACGTGAAGAAGAGCGATCGCCTCGCCGACAGCCCGGTGTGCCTCGTGAGCGCGGAAGGCTCCGCCGGTTACAGCGCCCAGTTGCAAAAGGTGCTGAGCATGTCGAACGCGGGTTTCGAGGCGCCGAAACGCGTCCTCGAAGTGAACCCCGGCAATGCGTTGATCCGCAGGCTCTCGGAACTCGCCGCGAACGATCAGAACAGCGCCTTCGTGCGCGACTGCGCCCGCCAGCTCTACACGAACGCGCAACTCCTCGCGGGCATCGCCCCCGACACGCAGGATCTCGTCACTCGCACTCAACACTTCATGGAAGAACTCGCCGGCAAGCGCACGAGCGTGATTCTGTGAGGGAGAACGCAAGTATTGAGAAGAGAGAAGTCAGAAGAGCTGTCCGGGATGGACGTCGGCGACTTGGAGATTCTCACTTCTTCCGTTCGCGTTTCTGCCTAAAGAGACACTCGCAGAGCTCCCCTCTCCCTCGGGAGAGGGGACAGGGTGGACGTGCCACGTCGCTTGCGGTGTCTCGCGTGGTGGTTGTGAAGCCGACGAATCACAGTGATGAGGGCGTGAGACATCCCCTCACCCCTCTCCCCAGCGGAGAGGGACCGGATTCGCGAGCCACATCAGAGAGATGATGGTTTTATCTGAAGTCTTATCTACTCGTTCGTCGCCTCGCCCAGCAGCGCTTCTTCTTCGGCTTCGGCCCCGCCGGCGTCTTGTTCGCCTTCGAACCAGGTTTCGAGGCTGTGGGCTTCGTAGCCGAGCTCGGTCAGGCGGCGCACCATCACCGCGCGTGAGCCGTGCGTGACGTAGACGCGCTTGCAGCCCGTCTCCTTGATGGCACCAAAGAGTCCCGGCCAGTCGGCGTGGTCGGAGAGTACGAAGCCGCGATCGACGGCACGCCGGCGACGTTGTCCGCGAACGAGCATCCAGCCGGAGGCGAACGCCGTCGAAACGTCGCCCAGCTTTCGCATCCAGGGGGTGCCGAGCGCCGAAGGCGGAGCGATGACGAGCGATCCGGCGAACGTCTTTCCGCCGCGCTCGCCGGTGCCGGCGTACTGCGTTTCAGGAAGCGGAATGCCCGACGCGCGATAGTTGCGATTGCAGGTTTCGACGGCACCGTGACAGTAAATCGTTCCGGTCGAGGCATCGACGCCCGCGATCAACCGCTGGGCTTTGCCGAGCGCGTAACCGCAGAGCAGGCTCGTCTTGCCGGCATCGGCGTTCGCTCGCCACCACGCGTTGACCTCGGCGAAGACGCTCGCCTGATCGGGCCACTGATAGATCGGCAGGCCGAACGTGCTTTCGGTGATGAAGGTGTGACAGCGGACCGGTTCGAAGGCCGTGCAGGTCGGGTCCGGCTCGGTCTTGTAATCACCGGAGACGACCCACACCTCGCCTGCCGACTCGACTCGAACTTGCGCGGAACCAAGGATATGCCCCGCCGGATGCAGCGAGACCGTCACGCCGTTGATCGTCACCCGCTTACCGAACGGAACGGTTTCGATCGTCGCCTCGGAGCCCATGCGCGTCCGTAAGACGTGCTCGCCCTCGGGGCAAGTGAGATAGCGATTCATTCCGGGCCGCGCATGATCGGCGTGGGCATGCGTGACGATCGCCCGATCCACCGGCCGCCAGGGGTCGATGTAGAAGTCTCCCGCAGAGCAAAAGAGACCACGGTCGGTGAGTTCGAGAAGTTCGGGCATCGCGACGAATGATAGAGGTCTCGCGGCTTCCGCCCAGCGGACGTGATACGATTTATGAGTTGCGACGGTCAGGTGAAATCGCGTGTGTGAGGGAAGCTAATGGTAAAACTGAAGTCGTCGCCTCGTAGTAGTGCCGCGTCGTTGTCTGTGAGGTCTGTATGAAAATCAACCTGAGCGTGCCGCGGCTGTCGAAGTGGGCGGCGTGTGCCTGCGTCGTACTGGCAACGAGGGGCGTGTGGTTTGCTGACAACCCCCCACCGGTTTCGAAACTGTCGACCAGTCGTTACCACGTGGGATTCGTCCCCGGCGACGCCTTCTTTCCGGTGAGAATCGAGGATTCGCTCACCTTCTCGGAGGAGATCCCGTTTGAACCGTTCGGCACCGCTGAACCGGCTGATGCGCCGACGACGATGGAGCTGGATTACCAGTATCCAGCCGTTCGAGGTGTCTCGGCCCAGCAGGAATACTTCGGGTTCGCGCATCTACGGATCACGGGCTTAGCCGTCGAAGATCAGTATCTTCTAAGTCGCTTCGATGGAAAGCTGACGTCGGAACAAGAGGAAATCGCTATGGACCACGGGAAGCCGCCCTGGTGGGGTGACTATGGGCCGACGCCTGTATCGATGGTATCAATCATCGTTGTCAACCGAGATTTCGACTTTCGCGAGAATCACTGTTACGTGCGCTACAACGAAGACTGGAACAAGGAACGGCCGACGTTCTGGCCTGGCAAGTACGAGCCCAACCGACATCGCATGTTGTGGCCTCGGGAATACCAGCCGCACGTGGTTTCGGCCGAATCGGTCCTGGAAGATTGGACCGGAGGGCCACGAGTCGCCCCGCTGAAAGTGAAGCTGCCGGAGAGCGCGACCTACAAGATCACCGATGGCCGACGCGAGATCGCTGAGCCTGTTGAGGTTCGTTTCGACGAGATCGCGATCGTCGGGTTCCCCACGCCGAACGTTCGCACGATCTTCTCCCGCCCCCTCAACTCGACGTTCTTCGTCGTCACCGCTGACGGCGTCAGTCGGTATCGCTGGGTTCTCGGGGACAGCGAAAGGGAGCTACGAGAAGAGGTTCTGCATACGCGAGACGAGTAGTCCGGCCGAACCGAGGCGAATGGTCGCCTCACCACGCCGGATGCGCCGACTTCATCGTCGGGGCTGACTTGACGCGGCGCCACCACGGCCGATGCTTGCCGCTGACGGCTTCCGGAGCCACCGCCGAAGACGGCAAAGGGGCGTACGCTGGGGCCACGGTCACCATTGCCGGCGGACTCGTCGCCGACTGTTGGATGCCCAGGATCACGCGATCGCTCACGCCGAGCGCCTTGAGCTGCACGATGCCGTCGGCGGTCAGGTCGAACTTGCCGCCCTGGCTGCGGACAGTGGCGATGATCACGTCGTCGCTGGCTCCGCTGGCCGTGAGACGTGCAAGGTCGTAATTCGACAGTGCCTTGTCATCGGCGAGGATCGCCTGTTCGAGGTGCCGGGCGTACTGCACGCTCGCGTCGCGTTCTTCTCGCACATCCATCTCGTTGCCGACGACCGCGCCGGTCGCACCGCCCGCCAGTCCGCCGAGTAACGCCCCCGCGTTGCGGTGGCCGAGTTGATGCCCGACGATCGCCCCCGTCACCGCGCCCGCGCCGGATCCGAGAACCGTACCCTGAGCCGTGCGGCTCATCGTGTGACAGCCCGTGAGCGCGAGCAGCGCCACTGTACTGAGAAGAACCGCATTCCGGCTCATCGGAACGTTCCTGCTGGCCTGCCACAACGGGAAATGGGGAGACTTCTAATATTACAGTTGTATTTCCCTCTTGGGGCTACCGCGGGTCCTGTAGTGACAAGCTTGGGCGAGGGCTTGATGGCGCCGCCTCCAGAGAGAGCGGGCAAGAGTCCGTTCCTGATCCAAGACGCGA
>JACCRE010000115.1 GCA_013813775.1 Planctomycetaceae bacterium | reverse complement strand
TTGCGTTCCTGATCCGTCAGCCGCACAACGTATTTCTTCTGCATGGAACACCTCTTTGTGCCATGCAGCATCACCGATTCCCTCCAATCCTCCAACCCGACTTTTTAGAGGTGACAAAGCACTAGCGATATTCCAGGTACCGAGGCTTTCCCGCCCGATTCGACCCGATAGCCGTCTCTGCGGCCGGAACACGGTAGAGAGGCTCCTAGGCGGGTTCGAGGCGCGATAAGAACCCCCGCCGAGCGGGTGCCGGGCGGGGTCTTCGGGGGTCGAAAAAGGGGCCTGGCGAGCGAAGGCCGGAAAAGGCCTATTTCTCGCCGCTGTAAACCCTTGTCTCGAAAGGCTTTATAAATCGGGGTGACAGGATTCGAACCTGCGGCCTCTACGTCCCGAACGTAGCGCTCTAGCCAAGCTGAGCTACACCCCGGTGGTCTCGTCGTCGAGAACATCAGCCCCGCCAGACGACGAGGCAAGATCGTTGAACTCTACCGGCATTGCCGAAGCGGTTCAACCAATGCTCTTTGGCAGCGGGCGGCGGATTCTAGCGGTTCGGCATAACCGGTCAACGTCGCTCTGCCGGGGATTTCCCGTGCGAGCGGCCATCCCGTTCGGTTCACGGCGCCGGCATGGTGGCATACCATGTGGAGCATGGGATGTCGGACACGGGCTCGCCGTCGCGGTTCACGCTGCGGCGGATCGACGGGTTCCGGCGGGACGAAACATTTTCGGAGGACGAACCGGTGCGACGTGTGACGCGATGGCTTTGGGGAACGGCTCTGCTTCTGTCGGCGGCGGCTGCGCCGACTTTCGCCGGTGAGTACAACACGAAGCTCGATGTGGGAGACGCCGCGCCGAAGTTCGAAGGTCTTCAGGCGGTGGACGGCAAGACCTACTCGACGTCGGACTTCGCCGATAAAGACGCTCTCGTGCTGGTCTTCACCTGCAACGACTGCCCCGTCGCCCAGGCCTACAACAAGCGATTCAACGAGTTCATCGCGAAGTACAAGTCGAAGCCCGTCGGCTTCCTCGCGGTGAATTGCAGCGTTGATCCGGTGGACCCCGTGCTCGACGCGATGAAGAGCTTCTCGAAGAAGCAGGGTCTCAAGTACGCCTATGCCCACGACGGCACGCAGAAGTCGGGCAAGGCCTACGGAGCGACGGTCACGCCGCACGTGTTCGTGATCAACAAGGACCGCAAGGTCGTTTACATGGGCGCATGGGACGACAACTGGCAAGACGCCGACCAGGTCGAGAAGACCTACGCCGTCGAAGCCGTCGAGGCCGTGCTCGCCGGCAAGACTCCGAAGACCGGCGAGGCTCGGCCCGTCGGCTGCGGCATCGCGTACGTTTCGACGGCGAAAGACAAGGAATAGAGCTATTCCGATGTGTGAGTGCAGGCTGGCCGCCGCCGGCCTGCTTCTTTTTCGTGATTGAGTTCCGCGGCGAATCGATATCGATAGAGGGAGTTGCCATGTCTGCACATCGACATGCTAGACGATTCGGATTCGTGGCCTTTCTCGCCTTGGCCGGATGCACGAACGGCGATACGACGGCCGAGCCGGACACGACCGTCACGCCGACCCCCGATTTTCCGGCGGCCGGTAGCGATGCCCAGCCAGGTGCCAGCGACGAGCCGACAAATAAAGCCCCCGCCGGTGCCAAGAGCGACGCTGCGTCGATCGACATTCAGCAAGTGTCGGCAGGCGAGCTGGAACAGCTCGTCGCTCAGCACAAAGGCAAGGCGGTGCTGTTCGACTTCTGGGCGACCTGGTGCGTGCCTTGCGTCGAGCAGTATCCGCACACGGTCGAGCTGTCGAAGACGCACGCCGACGACCTCGTCGTCTACACCGTCAGCATGGACGAGACCGATGAGGAATCGCTGGCGGCCGTCAAAAAGTTCCACGCCAAGCATGGCTTGGGCAACGTGCACCCTCTGATCAGCGCCACCGGCGGAGACGAGGCCGCCTACAACGGTTTCGACATCACCGGCGGCGCGCTGCCCCACTACAAGCTGTTCGGCCGCGACGGCGAACTCGCGACGACCTTGGGCGGCGACGTGGAAGACCCCATCGAGCCAGAGAAGATCGACGCGGCTGTGGAAAAAGTCATCGGAGAGTAATGGCGTGAGGCGCGAAAAATCGTCGAACGCCGTGAGACAAAATGAGGATTAGGAATTGAACCGCCAAGAGCACGAAGATCGCCAAGGAGAGTGACGGGATCGCTTCTTCTGAAGAGCCATTCATGGTTCTTCAAAGACCAATTCGTACTCCGGTCCCTTCGTGGTCTTGGTGTTCTTCGCGGTTCGATTCACCCCGCGATGGAATCCGATCGGCGTCCGACACGGCAAACCGCCTGATGTCGTTCGGTTCGGCGTCCCGCCGTCTTCCGACACTCTGACAGCCGACACACGTCGCCTCGGGTGCCAAACTGACAGTCGGAACACGTCCCGTCGTTCACTCTGAAGACACAAGCAACTGTTCTGCAATGAGATGCGTCACGGCAATCCTTCCGGCGCGCGAAATGCTTCCCAACAACCGGCGGGGACGGTGCATCTCAATGGCAGGGCGTTCCCGGGCCGTGAAGACCGATTGGTTCGCGGCTACCCCCGATCAAATCTGCTCATTGCATCACGATCCGGTGAGGGAGAAGACGTGGCTAAGCTTCTGGAATTCGATGACGACTGCCGTAAGAGCCTGCTGGCCGGCGTGACGAAGCTCTCGCGAGCCGTCAAAAGCACGCTCGGTCCGCGAGGCCGCAATGCGGTGCTCGACAAGGGCTGGGGCGCTCCCAAGGTCACCAAAGACGGTGTGACGGTCGCCGAAGACATCGAGCTCGAATGCAAGTTCGAGAACATGGGCGTCCAGCTCGTCAAAGAGGCGGCGAGCAAGACCAGCGACGTGGCCGGCGACGGCACGACCACCGCGACGGTGCTGTCGGAGGCTCTGTTCCGCGAGAGCCTGAAGTTCATCGCGGCGGGCACCGACGCGATGTCGCTTTCGCGCGGGGCGGCCAAGGCCGTCGAGGCCGTGGTCGAGGAGTTGAAGCGGCTCGCGAAGCCCGTCAACGGCAAGGATCGCAAGTCGATCGAGACCGTCGCGGCGATCGCCGGCAACAATGATAAAGAGATCGGCAAGATTCTCGCCGACGCCTTTTTGCGAGTCGGCACCGACGGCGTGATCACCGTCGAAGAGGGCCGCCAGACCGAGACGGCCGTCGAGTTCGTCGAGGGCATGCAGTTCGATCGCGGCTACCTCAGCCCGCACTTCGTTACGAACGAAGACGATCAGGAAGTCGCGTTCGACAACGCGAAGATTCTGATCTTCGAAGAGAAGATCTCGAACGCCCGCCACCTCGTGCCGCTGCTTGAAGAGATCAGCAAGGCCGGGGCGCCGCTGGTGATCATCGCCGAAGACGTCGAAGGCGAAGCCCTCGCCACGCTCGTCGTCAACAAGATGCGCGGCATCCTGAAGGTCGCCGCCGTCAAAGCTCCGGGCTACGGCGATCGCCGCAAGGCGATGCTCGAAGACATCGCGGTGCTGACGGGCGGAAAGCCGATCTTCAAGGATCTGGGCATCAAGCTCGAAGCCGTGAAGCTCGCCGACCTCGGAACCGCGAAGCGGATTCGCATTTCGAGCGAGAACACGACGATCGTGCAGGGGGCCGGCAAGAAAGATGCGGTCGAAGGCCGGGCCAAGCAGATTCGTGCCGAGATCGAGAAGACCGACAGCGACTACGATCGCGAGAAGCTGCAAGAGCGGCTCGCGAAGCTCGCCGGCGGCGTCGCCGAGATCAGCGTCGGCGCCGCGACCGAAACCGAGATGAAGGAGCGGAAGGACCTCATCGACGACGCGCTCGCCGCCACGCGGGCCGCCATCGAAGAGGGCATCGTTCCCGGCGGCGGCGTGGCGTTGCTTCGCTGTGCGAAGGCTCTCGACGCCCTCAAGCTCAAGGGCGACGAGGCTCACGGCGTCCAACTCGTTCGCAACGTGCTCGAAATGCCGCTGCGAACCATCGCCGAGAACGCCGGTGAAGACGGCGCCGTCGTCGCCGCCAAGGTTCGCAAGAACAGCGATCCGAACTTCGGCTACGACGCGCTCAACGAGCAGTACGGCGACATGCTGAAGTTCGGCATCGTCGATCCCGCGAAGGTCGTGCGCTCGGCCCTGCAAAACGCCCTGTCGGTCGCCACGCTGCTGATGACCACCGACAGCATCATCGTCGAAGCCCCCAAGGAAGAAGAAGACGGCCACGGCGGCCACGACCATGACCATGGTATGGGCGGAATGGGCGGCGGCATGGGAGGCATGGGCGACATGATGGGCGGAATGATGTAAGCCGGCTTCCACCGGCTCAGAACGGGAGAAGTGAGAACGGAAGAACGGGAGAATCTCACGAACCCGATGTCATTCTTAATTTCTACGTTCTCCCGTTCTACGTTCTTCACCAACCAACAACAAATCCATAAACCGGAACCACCCCAATGACTCTCAAGCCCCTGGACGATCGCGTCGTTGTTGAGCCGATGGAAGCCGAAGAGAAGACCGCCGGCGGAATCGTGCTGCCCGACGCCGCTAAAGAGAAGCCGCAGCGCGGCAAGGTCGTCGCCGTCGGCCCCGGCCGGCTGCTCGACAGCGGCGAACGCTGCAAGATCGCCGTCGTCGTCGGCGACGAAGTCCTGTTCGGCAAGTACGGCGGGACCGAGATCGAAGTCGAAGGCAAGGAAGTCAAGATCCTTCGCGAATCCGACATTCTGGCGAAGGTCTCGAAGTGAGTGGATGAGGGTTGAGCGATGAGAGTTGAGGGTTGAAGGCGTGATTTTGCCTTCCCTCAACTTTCAACCCTCGACTCTCAACTCGATCCGCCATCCCGCGCCGCCTTCTCCTCACGCCCACAATCAACGGATACCTTCAATGGCCAAACAACTTCTCTTCGACGACCGGGCGCGGCTGAAGCTGCTGCGCGGCGTAAAGACGCTCGGCGACGCCGTCGCGGCGACGCTCGGGCCGTCCGGCAAGAACGTGATCATCGACAAGAGCTTCGGCAATCCCGTCGTCACGAAGGACGGCGTGACCGTGAGCAAGGAAATCGAGCTCGAAGACCCCTACGAGCACATGGGGGCCAAGCTCGTCAACGAAGTCGCGAGCAAGACGAGCGACACCGCCGGCGACGGCACGACGACCGCCACCGTTCTCGCCCGCGCGATCTATGAAGAAGGCCTGCGGAACCTGACTCTCGGTGCGAATCCGATGGTCATCCGCAAGGGCATCGACAAGGCCGTCGAGGCCGCCGTCGCGAAGCTCGACGAGCTGTCGAAGCCGGTCGAAAGCAAGAGCCAGATTGCCCAGGTCGGTTCGATCAGCGCGAACAACGACATGGAGATCGGCAACCTGATCGCCGACGCCATGGAGAAGGTCGGCCGCGACGGCGTGATCACCGTCGAAGAGGGCAAGAGCGGCAGCACGACGCTCGAGCTCGCCGACGGCATGCAGTTCGACAAGGGCTACATCAGCCCCTACTTCGTCAACAATCCCGAAGAGATGACCGCCGTCCTCGAGGACTGCGTAATCCTGCTCTTCGAGAAGAAGCTGTCGAATCTTCGCGACCTGATCCCGCTGCTCGAGAAGGTCAGCCGGTCGGGCAAGCCGCTGCTGATCGTCGCCGAGGACGTCGAGAGCGAAGCCCTCGCGGCCCTCGTCGTCAACAAGCTCCGCGGCATCCTCAACATCTGCGCCGTGAAGGCTCCGGGTTTCGGCGAGCGTCGTAAGGCGATGCTCGGCGACATCGCGACCCTCACGGGCGGAACCTTCATCAGCGAAGACCTGGGCATCAAGCTCGAAAGCGTCGAGCTCAATCAGCTCGGCACCGCCAAGAAGGTCGAAGTCACGAAGGATTCGACGACGATCATCGAAGGCGGCGGCGACCGTGAGAAGGTCAAGGCCCGCGTCGCCCAGCTTCGCAAGGGCATCGAAGGCACCGACAGCGAGTACGATCGCGAGAAGCTGCAAGAGCGGCTCGCGAAGCTGACGGGCGGCGTGGCCGTCATCAGCGTCGGTGCCGCGACCGAAGCCGAGATGAAGCAGACCAAGGCCCGCATGGAAGACGCCCTGCACGCGACCCGCGCGGCCGTCGAAGAGGGCATCCTGCCCGGCGGCGGCGTGGCCCTGCTGCGTTGCATCGAAGCCGTGAGGGCGGTGAAGGCCAAAGGCGACGAGCAGATCGGCATCGAGATCGTGGCCCGCGCCTTGCAGGCTCCGATCCGCCAGCTCGTCGAGAACCGCGGCGAAGACGGAGCCGTCGTCGCCGCCGAAGTCATGGAAGCCGGCGGCAACCACGGCTACAACGCCGCCACCGGCGAATACGGCGACATGCTGAAGGCCGGCGTGATCGACCCCGCCAAGGTCGTGAAGAGCGCCCTCACCAACGCCGCCAGCATCGCCGGTTTGATGCTCACGACGAGCGTGCTGATCACCAAGGTCGGCGAAGGCGACGACAAGCGTCCGAACGTCGAAGGCTCGGTCCGCTAAGACCCGGCGATGTATTGATGCTTAATGCGATCACCGGGCCGGCTTCCGAGAGGGAGGCCGGCCCGGTAACTTAAATAATTGTGGAATCGATGCAGACCGTATATGAGAAGCGAATCAAGAACCAGTAGCAGTTCCTGAACGAGGAGTAATGCGATGTCGGCAGAATGGTCGGAGTGGCATCGGTTCATTCAAATGAAATGCAATCCTGCTGAGCCATACAATCGCGGCGTTTATCAGGTGCGAGCAACGTACGAAGACAGAAGACCGATTCCCATCCAGCGAGCATGTGACACTGACGCAGATGGAATCATTTACATCGGCGAAGGCGGTCTTCCTGGTGGCGTGCTTCGGCTTGGTCTCGAGGGTTTGGCACTTGCCGATCACTTCACCGGTCGCGACGTTCAGCGCCGCGAACAGGCTCGTCGTGCCGTGCCGGACGTAGTCGTGCGTGTGACGCTCGGGAGACCGGCTGGCCAGGAGACGAGGCCAAAGACGGGCGAAGTGGTCTGGAAGTCGCCCAAGCCGGTCAAGGACGACGGTCGGCGATATCTTTGGAGGCGCGTGCGAGTGCCCGAGACGGGGTGCGCTCCCGAACCGATCTCTCCCGAAGGCTGGGTGACGGACCTGGTCGTCACCGACGGCGACCAAAAGCCGTTGCCGCAACCGTTGGTTACACCAGGCGGCGATGCAGTGATGACTACCGCAACGGCTTCCACTTACAGATCCGGCCGCGGCGGCCAAGCGAGTTCAGCGACGGGCAATCGACGACGGCAGCTTTGGCCGAGCGACTCGCCGCGCCCTACATACCGGACGACAATGCCCTGGCCGAGCGGAATCCCATGAGGTTCTTGTGGTGGACCGCCCGGGTCGTTCCCCGCATTGATGGAAATGAGGTCCGCCTTCATCGAAACCTGCCGGAAAGACAGAGTCTCGGTAACGCCAAAGTGGAGCTATTTCGCAGATACGATCGGAAATGGCTACGATCACTTTCTGACGCCGAACCAGTTTGGCTGCTGGAACGGACCCTTTGACGAGGCCGATCGTCACGAAGTCATCGTGCCGGCAAGCAGCCTGCATCAAGGCGGCGTCAACCTGCTGTTCGTGGACGCAGGCGCGCGGCATGCCTTGGTGGCGAGGTCGTGAAATTCCTGCAAATACTGTACTTTTGTTATTGAGGTCCGGCCTCGCCGGGCTGACTGTGAACGCACTAATATTACAGTTGTATTTCCCTCTTGGGGCTACCGCGGGTCCTGTAGTGACAAGCTTGGGCGAGGGCTTGATGGCGCCGCCTCCAGAGAGAGCGGGCAAGAGTCCGTTCCTGATCCAAGACGCGA
>JACCRE010000089.1 GCA_013813775.1 Planctomycetaceae bacterium | reverse complement strand
ACCGACGAAAGAGCGCCAACCCCATCCCCCGATCAACGCAGCTCGCCCACCGACGCGCCACCGCTCTGCGCGCCGACTTGGACCGTTCTGCCGTTCGGCATACGCTTGTTTAAGGACTAGTGCGGCGGCTGTTCGACCTCTACGACGGCGGCAGAAGTCTCCGCGGCATCGCAGACCAACTCAACACAGAGGGCGTCCTTCCGCCCCGCAAGCGGCGGGAGAAGCCCGATACCTACGGTTCGCCAACGTGGCGAGCATCGACGGTTCAGGCGATTCTCGCGAACCGCGTCTACGTCGGCACGTTCGTCTACAACGCGAAGCAATCGGGGAAGTCTGCCCGGATTCAGAGTGGCGAAGTCTCGCGTGTCGCACGGGGAGCGAAGAAAGAGCGGGCCCGGAGATCACGAGATCATCATGGAGGGGCATCACGAGCCGATCGTCGAGCGGGAGCAATTCGAGCGGGTGCAAGGCAAGCTGGCTCGACGCAGACTCGCTCGACGCCGCGCCGGGACCGGGCGTTCCCGCTGACGGGGCTTTGTCGGTGCGGTGACTGCGGCTCGACGATGGGCTACCGAACGAATCGCTACAAGGGGAAGGAGTTGCGGTATCTGCGCTGCAACGGCTATCAGATGCGGGGCCGTTCGTTCTGCAATCCCGCGAGCATGCGGGAGGATCACCTGCTGCCGACTGTGCTCGGTGTGATGCGGGACCGGCTGCGCGATCCGTCACACGCCGATCGGCTGCGCGGCTCTGATGCGACAGGTTCGCAGCAAGGCCGCGCCGAAAGAATTGGACCGTCTGCGGCGGGAGCTGGTGACACTCGACGACGACATCGCCAAGGCGCGGCGGCGGGTGGTCGAGGTCGATACCGACATGCTCAGTATCGTGCAGGATCATCTTCGCAAGCTGCGCGAGCGGCACAGCGATGCCGTGGCTCTGGTGCGGTCGCTCGAATCATTCTCCGGGGCAACAGAGACTAGCATCGAAGCGACGGTAGAGCGGGCGATGGAAGCGGCTTCGACGCTCGACAGACGGCTCGCGGCTGCCGATTCATTCCTGCTGCGGGAGGCTCTTTCCGAGACAGTCGAAGGGATTGACCTACGGTTCACGGGCCGACCGTCCGGATCAATCATGCGATGGGACTTCACGTCCGGCACGATCCGCCTTGCTGGCTCGTTTCCTGTGCAGCCTGTCCAGTTCGATACTATGAGTTCGACGGCCGGCGGAAGAAACGGGTGTTGGTGAAGGTCATCGGGGAATGAAACGCAGCCGCGATAGATCCGTTGAAACGCAAAAAGCCCGCCGGCATTGCCAGCGGGCTTCCATCGCCCCCGTCACAAAAGATTTCTGCGTTACGGCAGCACCACCCCGATGCCGGTGTAGACGCCGGCGGCGATGACGGCGGCTTTCGCGTTGAGCGGCACCTGATAGAACAGCTTCGGGGCCGGCTCGCCCGGGCGGTAGTAGCCCAGCGGGTAGACTTCCTTGCAGGGCGGATCGAGGGCCATCTGATACGGCAGCCCGATCAACTGCGCGCTGAACTTGCCGAGCGACACGAACGGCTGCACGCATTCGCCGTAGGTGTGGCCGTAGCGTTCGAGCTGCACGTCTTCGAAGTAAAGCGGGTTGTAGCTGATGTTCGACGCCGTCCAGGCAAAGACGCTCGGCGGCATCATACGCGGCACGAACGGCCCGTCGCCCAGCGCGACTTCATCAGGACAGGCCGGTACGTACTCTCCCTCGCCGTACTGCTTGCACGGCAAGCCATCGGGACGCGGGCACAGATAGAGGCAGGGATCATCGACGTCCGGATCCGGTTCGTAATCGAAGTACGGCAGGATGTCGTTGATCTTGCGCAGCTCGGCGGGCGTCTTCGCGACGGGCATGACCGTGGGATCGATCGATCCGTCGGGATCGGCCTCGTCCATCGGAATCGGCGCGAGCGGCTCTTCGTACGGCCGACGGGGTTCGTCTTGGACGGCGATGCGCGTCGGGGCCGGAAGAGTGACCGCCGCCCGCCCGGGAGCCGATTCGCGGCTTCGCCGCCAGGCAGGACCGTTGGCCTCGCTGTCGGACGCGAAGATCGATTCGACGACGGGGGGAACGTCTTGCGGGATCGGGGCGAGCGCTTCGCCCGCCGCCTCCCATCGCTGACCGGCGTCGCGGTGGCGCAGCGCTTCGAGCATCGCCGCTCCGGAACTTCCGGACGGTTCGGCGGCCGCCGCCATGCCTCCGAACGCCAGGACCGTCGCGCAGAGCATCGCGGCCTTACGCCGATTCGATGCGGGCGTGCTCGACCGAGTAGTTCGGCGCTTCCTGAGTGATTGCGATGTCATGCGGGTGGTTCTCCCTCACCGTCGCGGACGAGATTTCGATGAACTTCGCGTTTCGGCGAAGTTCGTCGATCGTCCGCACCCCGAGATAGCCCATACCGGCTCTCAGACCGCCGACGAGCTGATACAACAGCCCGTGCAGCGGACCCTTGTAGGGGACGCGTCCTTCGACCCCCTCCGGAACGAGCTTCTGCCGGCCGTTACTGTCTTCGTCATTTCCGGCCACTTGCCGGTACCGTTCGCTGCTGCCCTGGGACATTGCCCCAAGCGAGCCCATTCCGCGATATCGCTTAAAGCTGCGGCCCTGGAAGAGGATCATCTCCCCCGGACTCTCATCGAGCCCGGCGAGCAGACCCCCTAACATCACCGTGTTCGCGCCGGCCGCGAGCGCTTTGACGATGTCTCCGCTGTAACGGATGCCGCCATCGGCGACGACGGGGACATCGGTGTCTTTGACGGCGCGGGCCGCCGCCGCGATCGCGGTCAATTGCGGAACGCCCACGCCGGAAATGATGCGTGTCGTGCAGATGCTGCCGGGACCGATGCCCACCTTCACGGCGTCGGCGCCGGCCTTCACAAGATCCTGGGCACCCGCTTCGGTGGCGACGTTGCCGGCGATGACGTCGATGTCGAAGCGTCGTTTGACTTCGCGCACGGTGTCGAGCACGTTCTTGGTATGTCCGTGAGCGCTGTCGACGACGAGCACGTCGACTCCGGCACGGATTAGCGTTTCGGCCCGTTCGTAATCGAACACGCCGACCGCCGCACCGACTCGCAACCGGCCCCGGGCGTCTTTGCTGGCCCGTGGGAACCGAAGGTTCTTGTCGATGTCCTTGATCGTGATCAACCCCTTCAGGTGGTATTTTTCGTCGATCAGGAGCAGCTTCTCGACTTTATTTTCGAGGAGGATCTTCTGAGCCTGCTCGAGCGTCGTGTTTTCGGGCGCGGTGACGAGCTTGTCCTTCGTCATCACCTGATCGATAGGCACGTCGCTCTTGTCGAGGAAGCGGAGATCGCGGCTGGTCAAGATGCCTTTGAGCAAGCCGTTCTCGGTGACCGGGACGCCGCCGACATTTCGTTCGCGCATCAACCGTTTGGCTTCCGCGACGGTCGCCGTCGGCGGAAGCGTCAGCGGATCGACGATCACCCCGTGCTCGCTGCGTTTGACGCGATCGACCGCGAGCGCCTGCCGATCGATCGGCATGTTCTTGTGCACGATGCCGATGCCGCCCTCCTGCGCCATGGCGATCGCCATGTCGGACTCGGTGACGGTGTCCATCGGACTCGACAGAATCGGCGTCGACAGCGGGATGCGCCGGGTCAGGCGCGAACCGACCTCGACCTCAGCCGGCATGACCTCGCTGTAGGCCGGCTCCAGCAGCACGTCGTCGAACGTCAGGCCTTTGTAGGCGATGCGGTCTTGCATTGGTTCGGCTCCTATCTATTCTCATCCGAGGCTTCGGTAATCCCCGTGGTCGCCGGCTCCAGTTCGTCCGATAGGCTCGCCTCAGCAGCGACCACCTCCAAGAGCACAGTGGACCCCTCGTCGCCCACTGGAATACTTCGATAACGATACGATTTCTTGCTCCAAAGCCGTTTTGGGCTTGCGATCGCTCTCGCGAACTCTGGAGAAGTGCAGATAAAGCGCCGAACGCCGTCCGCTGGCACCGATGCAGCACACCCTAAGCTCCTGAGGTCTTTCGCCTCTTTGCCATTCTGACCTGCCGAGCCGGAAGCCACATCACACACCTCGCATCGTACGACCACTTGTCCGCCAAGTTCCGAGAGCACGAGGTCGTTGCCGTCCTTTGCGCTACTTGTCGAGGGATGACACTCGGCAACGCGATAATCACGATAGATCGATTGGCGATCGAACCACTCTAGTGCCGGTATCAGTCGCTCCAAAGTCGCAACGATATTCACGACTTCGCCGAAGCGTTCGCGATTCTTGCGAACCGCTGCCGGACGCGGATCGGAAGCCAGATCAACATACATCCGCTTCGTTTCAATGCCCCAGAGGGGACCAGCCTTGGGCATCACGTCGAACATGACCTCAGCCTTGAGGACCAGGAACTCGTGAGCCTCACGGAGCTCGCGCACGGCTTCTGGAAGACTGATATCGGACAGTGTTTGTACGAGATGATTCATGCGTGACGATCCATTGCCACAGTTGAGCAGCGCGGCGAAGCGGTTCGGCTTCGCCTTCGAATAGTCGAAGTCGTAATGCGGCAGCAGGTCGCCTTCTTCGCTTGGCGGATCGTCGCTCATCTCTCCTCCCCTTATCTGTTCACTCTTCCTCGCCCGTCAGTTCATTTTCGTCCTCTGCGGTCTCGGGGGGCTGACGCCCCCCGCTCGCCTGGATCGCGGCATGCAGCCGGTTCGCGAGCTTCAGGAGTTCGTAGGGCTGCAATTCTTCGGCCCGGGCCTTCGGGCCGAACTCGAGTTCGGCAAGGATCGCGTCGACGACCGCCTTGTCGATCTGCTTGCGGTACATGCCGGTGAGCACGCTGCGCATCATCTTGCGGCGTTGCACGAACAGTCGCCGAAGGAAGTCCTGGAAGAACTTGCGGTCGGCGATCACGCCCGACTTGCCGGGGGCGGGCACGAGCCGCACGATCGCGCTGTTGACCTGCGGTCGAGGCCAGAAGGCTTGCGGCCCCAGTCGCTTGATGACCTTCACATGGCACTGGCTTTGAAGCCATGCCGAGAGCGCCCCGTACGTGCCGCGGCCCGGTCCGGCGACCATGCGTTGCGCCAACTCGAACTGGATCGTCACGACCATCCGCTCCCAGGGCAGGCCGCTAGCGACGAGGTTCGAGACGACGGGAGTGGCGATGCTGTAGGGCAGGTTCGCGATGAGCTTCAACCGTCGCGACGGGTCTTTCGCGAGTTCGGCGCGGATCGCGTCGACGACTTCGGGGCGAAAGTGATTCTTGTTCTTGAGCGCGTCGGCGTTGATCAGCGTCACGTTGGTGAAGCCGGCGATCGACTCGCGGGCCATCGCGGCCATGTTGTCGTCGACCTCGACCGTGATGACGGCGGCCGCATCCTTGGCCATGAAGGCCGTCATGCCGCCGGTGCCCGAACCGATCTCCAGGATCACGTCGCGGTCGCTGATCTCGGCGCTCTGCACGACGAACTCGAGGATGTTGAGATCGATCAGGAAGTTCTGGCCGAGATCCGATCGCGGGTGCAGCCCGATCTTCTCGAACAGCCCCATCAGGTGGGTGCGGGTTTGCCGCTTCGCTTCAGACACAGGGGGTGGTAGGAAATGGGATGTAGGAAATAGGAAAGGCTCGAAGCCCGCCCGCTCGCCGGACGGGTCACTTGTCTGGCCGCGTCGCCTTGAGATACCGCGCGACGTATTTGCCGAGGATGTCGGTCTCGATGTTGACGCGGTCGCCGACCGCACGACGACCGAGATTGGTTTCCTGGAGGGTGTGCGGAATCAATGCGACCGAAAAACTGCCGTGATCGACGTCGACGACGGTCAGGCTCACTCCGTCCACCGCAATGGAGCCCTTCGGCACGATCTGATCGGTGAGATCGCGAGGCAGCGCGAACGTCATATCGGTCCAGTCGCCGTGACGATCGATCGAAGAGACGGTCGCGACGCCATCGACATGTCCTTGGACGATGTGCCCCCCGAACCGCCCGTTGGCGGGCAAGGCTCGCTCAAGATTCACCAACGAACCGTTCTTCAGGTCGTCGAGAGTCGTTTTGGCGAGCGTTTCCGCACCGGCTTGGAAGGACCAGGTGCCGCGATCGATACCGATGACCGTCAGGCAGCAGCCGTTGATCGCGACGCTTTCACCAAGACGACCCGCGCCGTCGGCAAGCATCGTCGCGGGGATCTCGATTTCCAGCCGCATTTGATCCGCCGCGGTTGTCGCCGCTCGAACGATGCCTTGGCCTTCGACGAGTCCCGTAAACATGGTATCGAAGCCCGCCGACTGCGCCCGGCGGGTCAAAAAATAAAACGGCGCACCGTCACTGGGGACGGTGCGCCGCTGAAAATCTTCGCTGAGGGAACGGCCTCATCTAATCAGTATGGCCGGGAGCGGCTCGTTTGCCAAGTCGATGGCGCGAATCCCACGCCGCCCGCAGCGGACTCGCGAAGGCGAAGTAGCAGAAAAGCACCGGAACGGCCAACTCTTTGAGCAGAAACACCACGGCTCCGCCGAACACAAGCTGGATGAGGTGACGCCGGCTCCGTCGTCCGCTGAAAAGCTGATTGAACAGGTGCACGTAGCGAATCCGGCTGACCATCAAACAGGCGACCGCCAGCGTGATGAGCGGCAGCGCGATCTGCACCGTCGGTACGAGGAACGCCGCGATCGGCTGCCCTTTCGAGCCGGTCCTTCCGGCGAGGTCGATGAGATCGCCGATCGCGAGCGGGAAGCTCGCGACCGTTCCCGCCGCGGCCGGGCTGGGCAGACCACTGAAGTGGTCGTGGCTGTCCTCGTCGTCGGTCTCGACGTTGAACCGCGCGAGTCGCAGGATCGCGCACACGACGAACAGCACGGCGATCACCCACAGCAGCCTCGGGTGATAGTCGAACGGCACGTCGTAACGCACTTCGAAGTGCCGCACGAATTGCAGCATCAGGAAGGCAGGCGCCGCTCCGAAGGACAACGCATCACACAGGCTGTCGAGTTGTGCTCCGAACTCGCTGCTCTGCTTCGCCCAGCGGGCAGCACGACCGTCGAGCGCGTCGAAGACCATCGCGAGAAAGATCAGAAACGCCGAGATCCACAGCGAACGCAGGTCGGTGACCCCGGCCGAAGTTTCGACCGGTCCCACTTTCGCCGCAAAGGTGATGGCACCGAAGCCGCAGGCCGCGTTCGAAAGCGTCAGCACCGTCGGCAGAACGGCAAAGGCCCTCTGGCCCCCGCTGCGCAGCCGCCTCCGATGCCGCTCTCGCCGCGCCCTGCGGATGTCGGACGGCCGAGGTTTCATCGTCTCAGTGGCCGGGTCGATCGGGTCGCGGTGCGGGTCGAGTGGCATGAACTTGAAATGTTGGATCGGGAGGGACGCGCGGGGTTCAAGAGTTGGCGGCGAGGGGGGGAAGTGACTTTCGCTCTCCGACACCGCTTCGAGAACGCGCACTGGGCCGGTCAGGAGATCGGTATCGGCGGAGGGCCTGGATGCGGCTTGTGTCGGTCGGCGTCTTCGGTCGCGGATGCATACTCGGCGAGGATCGTCGTGCCGCCGTGGACTTTGTCGCCGACGCGGGCGAGCATCCGCAAGCCATCCTCTTTCGGCACGACGAGTTCGGTGCGGCTGCCGAGCTTGATCATCCCGATTCGATCGCCGCGGCGTTTCGCGTCGCCGGGCTTGAGGACGCAGACGATGCGGCGGGCGATCAAACCGGCGATGAGGTGGATCACCATCTTGCGGGGCGGACCGTCGGCCTCGTCGGTCGTGATGAACTTCACGTGAAGCTGCTCGTTTTCAAGCACGCTCTCCGGCTTGAGGGCATTGAGATACTTGCCGCGTTTGTAGGCGACGTCGACGACCTTTCCCGTCAGCGGAAAGCGATTGACATGCACGTTGAAGATCGACAGAAAAATACCGATCTTCACCGCGGGGCCGCCGATGAACGGGTGATGGTCGTACTCGGTAACGGCCGCGACCGTTCCATCCGCCGGCGACACGATTTGCCCGGGCGCACGTGGAATGTCTCGATTCGGATCGCGGAAGAAATAAACGATCAGTCCCGTGGCGATCGCCGAGCCGAGCGCGAGGACCAGGAGCAGATACCGCAGCGCCGTCGGCGCATCATCCAGTTGCGCCGCGAAAAGAAACGCCGCCGTCAAGGCGAGTCCCAGCCCCGTCATCAGGACGAGTTCTGCCAATCCCCAGCGGGCGAACGGAAGCCTGTCGCGCCAGTGAAAGGGGTCATCGGCCGAGTCCCAGCGATAGGCGCCCGGCTGGTTCTCATAGTACTTGACGTCGCGTGGGTCGAGCACGCCGTGCGGCGTCGGGTTCCGAGCGCCTTTCCGTAACGCTTCCATCCGCCGCACGTAGCCGCCGCGACAGGTTTTCAACCACCAGCGACGTACGCCGCCCCACGCGAGTTCGAGTTGCATCACAAACCCGCCGCCGGGCTGGATCGTCGTCAGCTCCGGCGGAAGCGGTTCGAGTTGTGCATCGGCGGCATGAGAGACGGGAGCGGGAACGGTATCGGGCATCAGTCGGGTGAATCGCGGGAGCCGAATCGAGAGAGTTCGACCCTATTCTAGCCCGGCTCCGACCGAAACGGCGACCGTCGGGGACATCAGCCTGATGGAGTGCGTCAAGCAGTGGACGTCGTTCAGACCGGCGTCACGTCGTGTTCGGAGCCGTT
The DNA here is from genome assembly GCA_013813775.1 of Planctomycetaceae bacterium. GTDB lineage: Bacteria > Planctomycetota > Planctomycetia > Planctomycetales > Planctomycetaceae > JACCRE01. The sequence continues at coordinate 28,789 of JACCRE010000089.1, read as the reverse complement.
GAATGACATGATCGCCGGCTCGTCGTCGATCACCGTTTCGATATGCACCGGTCGCGACCAGATGCGGCACAGGTTTTCGAGGGTCGCGTGGGCGTAGTCCTGCCGCAACTCGATGCCGACGTCGTCGTGCTTCAGGAACAGCTCCCCGCGATTCTTGGAGTTGCCGTCGAGGACGCGAATCACGGGGCGGCCGTGATTCGTCAGGCTGGTGAGCAGCTGCTGCTTGATCTTCTGAAACTCGCGGCTGGCGATCTCGTAATGATCCATCGCCTCGTTGTAAGCGAACGAGAACATGCGGTACTTCGCGCAGAACTCGGGCGTCAGAAATTCATCGATGAACGTCACGTCGTTGTGAACGCGGCGGACCTCGAAGATTTTTTTTAGACCCAGGCCAAGATCCTTATTCCAGCGTTCCTTCTCCGTCACGTCATCGCAGTTGTCCCACTCAGGCCCGAACTGCCCTTTGTTCCAGCGCTCCTCGATCTCGCGGAACAGCTCGATGCCGAGCTTGTAGGGATTCAGCCGATGCGGGCTGGTCGCCATCGTGCCGCTGTGATGGTCGGCGTAGTTGACGACGTCGGCGTCGGTCAGCCCGTGACGCGTCATGATCGTGCTGTGCCAGTAGCTGGCCCAGCCTTCGTTCATGATCTTCGTCTGACCCTGCGGCGCGTAGTAGTAGGCTTCATCGCGAATGATCGACAGGATGTCGTGCTGCCAATCCTTGAGCGGGGCATGTTCGAGCAGGAACAACAGCACGTCGCGCTGTGGCTCCTCCGGAAAGGATCGGCTTTCCTCTTTCTGCTGGCGTTCGTCGGTTCGGCGCTTCCGCTCGTCCTCGATGACCTGCCGCGGGTTGATGAACTCGTCCATGTAGCCCTTCGCGTCAAACTTGCGGACGGGAATGGCGTCGGGTTCCTCGTTCATCGCCGCGTGCGGCCTCTCTTTGGCGGCGACGAAGGCCGAATGCGGATCGATGAGGTCGTCGAGGCTCAGGCAGGCGTCGATGAACTGCTCGACGGCCTCGTAACCGACGCGATCGACGTACCGATTGATGCGCGAGGCGTGGTTCGCCATCTGGTCGAGCATGCGACGGTTCGTCTTCGAGAACCAGGCGTTGTTCTTGAAGAAATCGCAGTGACCGTAGACGTGGGCGATCACGAGCTTCTGATCGGCGAGCTCGTTCGCGTCGAGCAGATAGGCGTAACACGGGTCGGTGTTGATGACCATCTCGTAGATCTTCGAGAGGCCATACGAATACGACTTCATCATCTCGTCGTACTCGGCTCCGAACCGCCAATGCGGGTAGCGAGTCGGAAATCCGCCGTACGACGCCAGCATCGACATCTCTTCGTAATCGACCATCTCGAAGATGGTCTCGAAGCAGTCGAGCCCGTACCCGCAGGCGATCTCCCACAGCTCATCCTGAGCGCGCCGGATCACGTCGGGCAGGGGGCGGTGGGTGGAAAAGGGCATCGGGCGAGAAACGAGAAGTCGGAAGACAGACGTCAGAACTGAGCCGTCGGCGGAAAAAGCTCGGAGATCTTGACGGAGAATCCGGGCAGGATATCGCCGCCCGTCAGCAGGTCGGAATCGTGCAGAATTTCAGGGATCTCGCTGCCCCCGGCGTAAACATGAACGGTCCGGCGATTGGGAAAGACGACCCAAATCAATGGGATGCCGGCCGACCGGTAGTCTGCAAGTTTCTCTTCGAGGTCATAAGCGCCGTCACCGGCAGAGACGACTTCGACGGCGAGATCGGGAGCGTCGGGCGTGTGGCCGAACGTCAAGGGTCCGGTCGGCCGCTTCTTGGCGTTCAGGAAGGAAATGTCCGGCCTACGTACGCGATTGGGATCGGATGGAAAGCATCGGTACGTCTGTTCGGGCATGACGAGGCCGAGTCGACGCGGCACGATGAAGCCGGCGAGTAAGTGCACAAGCCAACCCACGATCGCTGTCGATTCTTCGCTCATTTCTTTCTCCACGAGCTCGCCTCGCACAAGCTCGTACCGATCACCATCCGCCATCCCTAGCAGATCATCGGCCGTATAGAGAACTTTCAGTTCGCCAGCGCTCATTTCGTGGTTCCGATCCTCACCGCCCCGTGCCGAGGAAATCTTTGATGCTGTCGAAGATGGCGTCTTTGTTCTCGATCTCCGAGAGCACGATGTTCTCGAAGTCGCCTTTCAGCTTGCGCAGTTCGCGAATGTAGTCGCCGCTGCCATAGGGGCTTTCGACCTGCCCGTAGCAGAACAGGTTGCAGTCGGGCAGCAAGGCTTCGCGGAGCAACCGCAGGCAGCCGTCGTTGTCTTCGCCCCAGTTGTCGCCGTCGCTGAACTGGAAGCAGTAGATGTTCCAATCACTCGGCGGGAACTCGCGATCGACGATCGTCTTTGCGGCTTTATACGCGCTGCTGATCCGCGTGCCGCCGCTTTCGCGGGTGCGGTAGAACGTGTCTTCGTCGACCTCATGCGCGACCGCGTCGTGCACGACATACCGGCGTTGCACGCCGTCGTATTGCTTCTTGAGCCAGGTGTCGATCCAGAACGACTCGATGCGGACAATCTCCTTCTGCTCGTCGGTCATGCTGCCCGAGACGTCCATCATGTAGATCACCGCGGCGTTAGCCTGCGGCTCGCTGACCGTCGTCCACGAGCGGAACTCTTCGTCTTCCCGCATCGGCACGATGATCGGCTCGCGCGAATCGTACTCGCCGGAGGCGATGCTCCGTTTGAGGGCTCGTTTATAAGTCCGCTTGAAGTGCCGAAGCGAATCGGGGCCGGTGCGGCGAATCGAGTTGTACCGGTCTTTCTGACTTTTGATAGAGTCCTTGCCTTTAGGAATGATGTTCGGCAGCGCGAGCGCCTCGCCGAGCATCGCGGCGAGCTCGTCGAGCGTAACCTCAACTTCGCGGACATGCTGGCCGGGATCGCTGCCGGCTTCGCCCGAGCCGTCTCCCTGCTGCTGGCCGCCGCGTCCGATCACTTGGCCTTCTTCGCCATTCCCCTGGCCGACGCCTCCCGAGCCCTTCTGTCCGTGGCGAAAGTGAGGGATGTCGATGTTCGGAACGGGAATGCTGACGACCTCGCGCCCCTTCCGGCCGAGCATCTCGCCGTGGCTGATGTACTTCCGCAGGTCGCCGCGGATCTTGCCCCGCACGATCTCTTTGAACCGTTGCTGGTCACGGTCGATGGCGCGGGTCATGGGGGAGGACTCAGGAGTCAGAACACAGGAGTCAGGAGTTTAGCCGCGACCGGAGGGAGCGTTCTCGGTCATGTTCGCTTCGCCGTCGCCCGCCTTGAAGACTTCGTCGACCGACACGGCGAACCCGTCGAGCAGGACGCTCGACGCCGTCTCGCCGGCTTTGAAGTCGCCGTGGACACGGTAAGCTCCGCCCGGTTCAACGCCGTCGAGCGTCAGCACGTGAATCGTTCGCGTCTCGGGATCGACGATCCAGTATTCGGGGATGCCGGCTTGCGCATATTCGGCGCGTTTGGTGACGAGGTCGCGTTTGCGGTCGCCGACGTCGTCGCTGACGACTTCGATCACGAGATCGGCGCCGTCGGCGTAGTCCGCGTCGGCGTCAGGACGTCCTGGTCGCTGATAGACGATATCCGGCTCTCGGTATCGGCTCGGTTCGACGTACACCGGAAACGGCGCATCGAGCACTTCGCCGCCGACTCCGGCGCCGATCACCTTTTCAATCACTCGCATCAGGTATCGGACAATCCTTTGATGCATCCGCTTGGGCATCTTCGGGAACTCCAGAACACCGTCAACGAACTCAACTAGGCAACCACCGGTCGCTTCGAGAGACAAATACTCCTCGATGGTCCAATGCCCTTGCCGAGGAAAGAGTCTCGCCACTTCCCACGTCGGCTCGCTCATCGCTTCGCATCCCCCCGCGCGAAGATGCTCGCGACGTATTGCAGCACGTCGGTCGCGCTTTCTTCGTTGTAGCCGAAGTCGCGGATGAGGCGGCTTTTGACGATGTCGATCTTTTCCTGGGTCGCGGCGTCGACGGTGTTCGACACGAGGCTCGTGAGCTTGATCGTGTCTTTCTGATCCTCGAAGAGCTTCATTTCGAGGGCCTTTTGCAGCCGCTCGTTCGTGCGGTAATCGAACTTCTTGCCGTCGAGCGACAACGCGCCGATGTAGTTCATGATCTCCCGCCGGAAGTCGTCCTTGCGGGCCTCCGGAATGTCGATCCGCTCTTCGATCGACCGCATCAGGCGTTCGTCGGGCGATTCCTCCTCGCCGGTGAACTTGTTGCGGACTTTCTCGCGCTGCGTGTAGGCCTTCACGTTGTCGATGTAGTTCGAGCAGAGCCGGGTGAGCGCCTCTTCGTCGGCGGCGATGGCCCGCTGGACTTCGTTCTTGACGATGTCGGTGTATTCGTCCTTCACGACGCTGATGAGCTGCTTGTAGTGCGAACGCGACTCCTCGCTGGGGATCAATGAATGGTGTTGCAGACCCTCCTCGATTTCCTTGAGGACCATGAAGGGGTTCAGGCTCGTCGAATCGCTGTTGGCGACGAGGGCGTTGCTGATCTTGTCCTGCACGTAGCGCGGGCTGATGCCCAGCATGCCCTCGCGCTTCGTCTCGCGGCGAAGCTGGATGACGTTGTCCATCGTAAAGCCCGGCAACGTCTTGCCGTTGTAAAGCTTCAGCTTTTGCAGCAACGTCAGGCCGGCGTTGTTCGGCTGTTCGAGCCGCGTGAGCGCCGCCCACATCGCGGCCGTTTCCAACGTATGCGGAGCGATGTGCTTCTTGACGCGACGGCCGTTGTAGTCCTTCTCGTAGATCTGAATCTCGTCGTCGAGACGCGTGACGTAGGGCACGTCGATCTTGATCGTGCGGTCCCGCAGCGCTTCCATGAACTCGTTGCTTTGGAGCTTGCGGAACTCGGGCTCGTTCGTGTGGCCGATGATGACCGTATCGATGTCGGTCTGGGCGAACTTCTTCGGCTTGATCTTGTGTTCCTGACTCGCGCCGAGCAGGTCGTACAGGAAGGCGACGTCGAGCTTCAACACCTCGATGAACTCGATCATGCCGCGGTTCGCGACGTTGAACTCGCCGTCGAAGTTGAAGGCCCGCGGGTCCGACTCGCTGCCGTAGACGGCGATCTTGCGGAAGTTGATGTCGCCGGTCAGCTCGGTGCTGTCCTGATTCTTCTCGTCTTTGGGCTGGAACGTGCCGATGCCGATCCGATCCGGCTCCGAGAGCAGCACCCGGCGGACGACGATGCCGTCGAGGACTTTGGTCCAGTCGCCGCCCGCTTTTTCGAGCCGTTCCTTGAAGATGTAACGCGACAGCGGGCAGATCTCGCCTGTGATTTCGACGTGGTGCCGGCCTTCGGCGGCGTCGGTGTTGAGCCAGTCGCACACGGCCTGCCGATGCTCGAAGGGCACGAGCTGCAGCGGCTCGCCGTTCATCGGATCCCACAGAATAGTGCCGTCGTCTTCCTTCCAGCCGAACGTGTAGAGGGCGCCCTCGTCTTTCCGGCTGTAGCGTTCGACGCCTCGCTTCAACAGGCGGGCGATCGTGCTCTTGCTCGAGCCGACGGGGCCGTGCAGCAGGATGACGCGACGTTCGGTGCCGTACTTCAGAGCCGCGCTTTTGAGAACGTTCACGAGTTCCATCAACGGCTTGGTGAGGCCGAAGATCGCGTCGTGACCGTCGCCGTCGGGATCATCGAAGAACTTGTAGCGGACGAGGTTTTCTTTGGGATGGCCGATGGGAGAGCTGCCGTACGACACGATCATGTCGTACATCCGCTGATAAGCCGATCGGGTGACCTCGGGCCTGTCGCGAACGATCTCGAGGTATTCGCCGAACGAGCCTTGCCAGTGCTCCTGGCGGTACTGGTCGAGCCGCTCCTGCGCCGCGAGACGTTCGAGCAGCGTCCGGCCCGCGGTGCCGTCGCCAAGTTGAGAAACGCCGGTGAACTGAGTGGCGGCCATCGGGATTGCTCCTTCTATGCCGGCGTCGGTTCCGGATTGTCGCCCCCGTTCGCCGCTACACGATTCGACGTGCAGCTTCGCGGCGTCTCGGCTTGGAGTCGGAGAGTTTGCTCCGCGCAAGGCGAAACACCTCGCGACCCACGTCCGCAGGCATGCGCGACACAAGGGGACGAGGTTGCGGGGCGACCATCCGTGGTCCGAAGCCGGGTTGTGAAGTAACGGGGGCCGACGTCAGGGACTGGCGCCGGGCGACTCGAGTGGGGTCCGTGGAGCGCTCACCGTAACTTCGTCGTGCCGATCGTCATTCGAAAGCTGCCATCACTGTGTCCGTCACGGCAGAGTTTCACGGCAAGCAAGGTTATTATCCCACGGGTTCCTGAAGGGGCAAGATCAATGTGCTCTCTTCGAAGACCCAATCGACCCTGTCCCCCGAACGATTCCGACAATCGAAGCCGCATGACGGTTCCCGAAAATCCGCAGGTTGTCCACGTCGAACTCGGTTCTCGCTCGTATGACGTGCGGATCCGGCCCGGCTCACTTAGCCAGATCGCCGCGATCTTGACCGTGTGGCGGAACAACGCTGCGGGAGGCGTCGCGCTGATCGTCAGTGATACGAATCTCGCAGATTCGTATGGCCGTGCCGTTCACGGCACCCTCACTGAGGCGGGTTGGCGGACGGAATTGCAAACGCTGCCTGCAGGTGAAGTGAGCAAGTCCTTCGAAACGCTGGCGACGATCTACGACGCACTCGTCGCTCTGCGGGCCGACCGCCAAGCGGTTGTCGTCGCCGTGGGAGGCGGTGTCATCGGCGACGCCGCAGGTTTCGCCGCGGCGACTTATAACCGCGGATTGCCGTTCGTGCAGATCCCGACCTCGCTGCTCGCCATGGTTGATAGCAGCGTGGGCGGCAAGGTAGGCGTCAACCACCCCCAGGGCAAGAACCTGATCGGCGCGTTTCATCAGCCGCTCGGCGTGCTGATCGATCCATCGGTCCTGTCAACGTTGCCCGATCGTGACTATCGGGGAGGTCTGGCGGAGGTCATCAAATACGGGGTCATTCTCGACGCCGATTTCTTCACGTTTCTGGAAGAGAACATCGACGCGATCGGACGCCGCGATCCAGCGGTGCTTGCGACGATCATCGCCCGCAGTTGCCGCCTCAAGGCCGACGTCGTCGAGCAGGATGAGTTCGAGCGGAGCGGCCTGCGGGCGGTGCTGAACTATGGCCACACGTTCGGGCATGCCTTCGAAGCCCTCGCCGGCTACGGCACGCTGTCACATGGAGAAGCGGTCGCCATCGGCATGCACTGCGCCAGCCGTCTCGCCGAACGCCGAGGCCTCGTCGACTCTGATTTCACGCAACGCCAACAGAAGTTGATCACAGCGCTGGGACTGCCGACGTCGCTGCCGACCGGCGTCGAGTTCCCGACGGCCAATGTTCTGGCGCGAATGCGACTCGACAAAAAAAACGCAGGCGGCAAGCTCCGTTTCATCCTGCCGGTGCGGCTGGGCGAAGTCCGCCTCTTCGACGACATTTCTGAGGAAGATGTGGCGGCAGCCGTGATGGCACAGTTAGAGTGGCCCGCGAATCACGCGAATTGACGCGAATGGGTGAGGGGCGGGCGATGATCTATCGGGATGAATGCTACCGCATCGTCGGCGCGTGCTTTGAGGTCTACAACAACAAGGGCTGCGGATTCCTGGAATCGGTCTATCAGGAGTGTCTGGAGATCGAGTTCCGCCACCAGGGGATTCCGTTCGTTCCACAGCCCGAATTGATGCTCACCTACCGCGACGTGCCACTCAGGCGATCATTCCGGGCCGACTTCGTCTGCTTCGGGAAGATCATCGTTGAGTTGAAGGCGGTTTCATCGCTGTGCGATGCGCATCAAGCACAACTGCTCAATTACCTCAACGCCGCCGGCTTCCAACTCGGCTTGCTCATCAACTTCGGGCACGACCCGAAGTTGGAATACAAGCGAATGGCGCTCACTGACAGACGACAGGAGCGGACTGACGGCGGGAGCATCATCACTGAAACTCATTCGCGTCCATTCGCGTGATTCGCTGGCGATTCTCTTCCATGATCCACGACGCCGAACTGCTCAACGCCCTCCGCCTGCATCTCGTGCCCGGCATCGGGCCGCGAACGACGCAGACGTTGCTCGAGGCGTTCGGCTCGCCCGCGCGGGCTTTGGAGGCCACGGAAGCCGAGTTGTTGAGCGTCGAGGGTATCGGCCCCAAGCTCGCGAAAGCGGTTCGAGCCGCACGTGTCTCGGACGAAGCTCACGCGGAACTCGCCCGCTGTCGCGAGATCGGTGCGAGCGTCACCGCCCGCGGCACGGCGGGCTACCCGCACTTGCTGTCGCAGATTCCCGACGCGCCCGCAGTGCTTTACTCGCGCGGCGAGTTGCTTCCACAAGATGAGATCGCCGTCGCGATCGTCGGTTCGCGCCGCTGCACGTACTACGGCATCAGCCAGGCCGAGAAGATCGCCGGCGGGCTGGCCCGCGCCGGCGTGACGGTCATCAGCGGGCTTGCAAAGGGCATCGATGCGGCCGCTCACCGGGCGGCCTTGGCGGCCGGCGGTCGGACGATCGCCGTCACGGCCACCGGCTTCGAAACCGTCTATCCGCCGGAGCACGTCGATCTCGCGGAGCAGGTCGCCGCCGCTGGCGCGATCGTCACTGAATTCAAGCTCTCACAGAAGCCGCTCGCCGGTCTGTTCCCGCAGCGAAATCGTGTGATCAGCGGCTTGAGTCTCGGAGTGATCGTGATCGAAGCGAGCCGCAAGAGCGGTGCGCTGCATACGGCTCGACATGCGACCGAACAGAACCGCGACGTGTTCGCGGTGCCAGGTCGCATCGACAGCGCCGCCAGCGAAGGCTGCCACGATCTGATCCGCGATGGCGCGGTGCTCATTCGCGGCGTGGACGACGTCTTGCAGCACCTCGGGCCTCTCATTCGCCCGATCACCGTGTCAGTCGGCGGGCCATCTCCGCCGGGTACTGCATCGACTGAGGTGAAACGTGAAGTTCGATCGGTCGCCGAACTCTCGCTCAATGATCAGGAGCGACACGTTCTCGATCAGATTTCGGGCGATCCGAGCCACATCGACGCCGTGCTGACGGCCGCGGGCCTCGACCCGCCGCGTGTGCTGGCCACGCTGACGGTGCTGGAGATGAAACGACTTGTCCGCCGGCTGCCGGGCAACCTCGTCGTGCGCGCGCCCTGATCGCATTTCAACGTCATGGAATGGTTTTTCGCGATTCTCTGACCCGCGATTGCCCGCTCGTGGCGTGTCGGCGTATGCTTTGTCTGGCGGCTATCAATCCTCCGCCGGGATTCCCATGCGCCGTTTTCTTGTTTTACTCCTGCTTGCCTGTCTCGTCGTCCGCTGGGCGGACGCCGCGTGCGGCTGCCCGCATCACAATGGCTGGTCCACCCTCGTCACTGAAGTTCTCGCGCCGCACTCGCATGAACACGCCGAGACGGAAGCCGTTCCCGCATTCGGGCACGACTGTTTTGGCGAAGGCAAGGCGATTTACTCCGTAAGCTCTCGCGTGCATGTCGGTTGCGTCGCCACACCTGCGCTCGGCTGTGACGCTCGGACTGCGATTGTGCCGGCGGTCGCGAAGAACGGCGGAGCGGAGAAGCCTTCGTCGACCCGGCGGACGCTGTCGAGAGCGACGCTCCAGGTCTACCGCATCTAGCGCTCGCGTTGCGCCCGGAACCGATCCACACGGTCGGCGTTCCCTTCTTTCCCGCGCGGCGGCCTGCTTCCGTCACCGCAGTTTCTATTCGCTTTCTGACGGCGGATCTTATGCGCCTCTTCTCGACGCCGATCGTCTCGATCGCTGCCTGTTTACTATTGATCGGTGCCTTCGTCGCCGGCCTGGCGACGCCTTGGTCGGCGATTCGAGACCGTGTCGCCCCGGTTGCACGCCCCGCCGCTGAAGAACACGACGATCACGCCGGCCATGACCATGCCGCGCACGCAGGCGGCGAACCGGGGGATCATGTCGATATTTCACCCACCGCCCGGGCGAATCTCGGCCTGAAGACCGGTCGCGTCCGGCGACGCGACTTCGTGCGCACGCTGCATATCCCGGGCGAAGTCGTCGAGGCTCCGGGTCACAGCACGGCCGATGTGCCGGCACGCGTGGCCGGCGTCGTCACGGCGATCCATGTGGCTCCCGGGCAGGCCGTTCGGCCCGCCGATCCGCTGTTCGAACTCGACCTGACGGGCGAGGCCCTGGCTGAAGCGCAGTCGCGGCTGCTCGACGACCTTCAGCAAATCACGACGTTACAGGCCGAACTCGACCGGTTGGGGCCGCTCACGGCCGGCGGGTCGGTCGCGGCGAAACAGAAGCTGCAACTCGAATACGACTTGCGCCGGGTCGAAGGACAACGCCACACCCGAGTGCAGGAACTGCTGATCCGCGGGCTGACGCGGGCTCAGATCGACGGGATCATCACGAACCAGGAGCTTGTGAAGACAGTGACGATTGTCGTGCCGCGATTTCCGGACACGCATGGCGCGACGCGCAACGACGCGCAGGTCAGTTCGACTTCGAAGTCTGTTGAGACGGACGACTGGGAATACACCGTCGAATCGATCAACGCGCATCCCGGCGAAAGCGTCGCACCTGAGAAAGCCCTCGCCCGCCTCGCGCGTCACACGCGGCTCTATGTGCAGGGCCATGCCTTCGAGCGCGACGTGCCCGTCGTCGCCGCGGTTGGTGATCGCGAGGCCGTCGCCGTTGAGTTCGGCGGCGAAGGCCATGGCGGTATCGACGGGCCGGTTGGTTCGCCCGGCTCGATGCACGCGCACGGCAATGTCATCGAAGGATTGAAGGTGCGGTATCTCGATAATCACGTCGACCCGGTGACGCAAACGTTCGCCTTCTACATACCTATCGAGAATCAAGTGCTGCGCGACGCCGTCGATGAGCAAGGTCGCGTCTTTCGCTCCTGGAAGTTCAAACCCGGGCAGCGCGTGCATGTGCGACTGCCCATCGAAACGCTTGAAGACCGCATCGTGCTGCCGTCGGAAGCGGTGGTCACCGAAGGCGCGTCCGCGTTCGTCTTCCGTCTTTCCGGTCGCCACGCATTGCCGGAACCCGGCCCCGATGGGAAGCGGTTGTACGAGGAAGAGTTTCAACAGATTCCTGTCGCCATCGCGTTTCGTGACTCCGAATCGACGGTGCTCGCCGAGTCGTCACAGCTCAAGACAGGTGACCTCGTCGCGATGAATCGCGCCTACCAGTTGCTACTGGCTCTCAGAAACGCCGCAGAAGGCGGCGGAGGCGGGGATCACCACGGGCATAGCCATTAGGAGATAGGAAGTTCGGAAGTAGCCATTCGCCGTTCCCCACTCGCCACTCCCTCGTCCGTCCATGCTCGATCACGTCATCCGCTTCTCACTGACGCATCGACCGCTGCTGCTCGCGCTGGCGGTGGGAACCATGGTGTATGGCACGGTCGTCGCGGCCGGCTTGCCGATCGACGTGTTGCCCGACCTGACGCGGCCGCGCGTCGTGCTGATCACCGAGTCGCCGGGCCTGGCGCCGGAAGAGGTCGAAACGCTGGTCACGTTCCCGCTCGAAACGCAGCTCAACGGCGCACCGGGCGTCGAGGCCGTGCGGAGTCAAAGCGGCATCGGCCTGAGCGTGATCTACGTCGAGTTCGATTGGAACACCGACATCTACACCGCTCGGCAGATCGTGCAGGAACGCACGGCGATCGCGGCGGAGCAAATGCCCGAGGGCATCGACCCGCAAATGGGGCCGATGTCGAGCCTGCTGGGCCAGATCATGATGATCGGCATGTGGAGCGAAACGGGCGAGACCAGCACGCTCGAACTGCGAACGCTCGCCGATTGGGTCGTCCGGCGGCAACTGCTCACGATCCCGGGCGTGTCGCAAGTCATCACAATGGGCGGGGACCGCAAGCAGTACCAGGTGCTCGTGAATCCGCACGCGATGCACACCTTCGAGATCACGCTCGACGAAATCGAAGCGGCCCTGAAGGCCGGGAACCTCAACGTCACCGGCGGCTACCTCGAAGACGGACCGAAAGAATTGCTCGTGCGCGGTCTCGGCCGCGTGCAGTCGATCGAAGACATCGAGAAGATCGTCGTCGAACGACGAGCCGGCGGACGCAGCATCCGTATCGCCGATCTCGCGAAGGTCGTCGAAGGTCCGCAGGTCAAACGTGGCGATTCGGCAGTCAACGGACGGCAGGCCGTCGTGCTGACGATTCAGAAGCAGCCCGGCACCGACACGCGCCATCTCACCGAAGAGATCACCAAGGCCGTGGCCGACATGCGGGCGGGCCTGCCGAAAGACGTCGTGATCGATGCGTCGCTGTATCAGCAACGTCAGTTCATTGACTACGCCGTGGCGAACGTCGCGGAAGCCTTGCGCGACGGGGCGGTCCTGGTGGTGATCGTGCTGTTCCTGTTTCTGCTCAACTTCCGCACGACGGCGATCACGCTCACGGCGATTCCGCTTTCGATCGTGACCACGGCGCTCGTGTTCCGCTGGTTCGACATGTCGATCAACGTGATGACGCTCGGCGGCCTCGCCGTGGCGATGGGCGAACTCGTCGACGACGCCATCGTCGATGTCGAGAATATCTACCGACGGCTCAAGGAGAACGCGGCGAAGCCCCTTGAAACGCGTTCGTCAGCGTTGCAGGTCGTCTTCACCGCAAGTCGGGAAGTTCGCAGTTCGATCGCCATCGGCACGGCGATGGTCGTCATCGTGTTCATGCCGCTGTTCGCGCTCACGGGCATGGAAGGCCGTTTGTTCGCTCCGCTCGGCATGGCCTACATCGTGTCGATCCTCGCCTCGATGATCGTGTCGATGACCGTCACGCCGGTGCTGTCGTACTACCTGCTGCCGAATGCGAAGGCGACGCATCGCACCGGCGACGGTTTCCTGTTGCGCGGCCTGAAGCGGCTCGCGACGATTCCGATTCGCCTCAGCATGACCAGGACCGGCCTCATCGCCGCGGGGGCGATCACCGCCGTTGCGGTGCTGCTGTCGGGAGTCGCGGTCACGCAGATGGGCACCGACTTCCTGCCCCCCTTCAACGAAGGAGCCGCGCAGGTCAACTTCTTTCTGCCGGCCGGAGCCTCGCTCGAAGCCAGCAAGGACGTGCGGAAGATCGTCGACTCGCGATTGATGTCGCTGATGGCGTCGCCCGAGCGTCCGCAGGCCCCCATCCTCGATTTCATCGGAAAAACAGGCCGCGCCGAACTCGACGAGCACGTGATGAGCGTCAACACGACCGAATACGTGCTGCGGCTCAACCCCGACACGAACCTTTCGCGTCAAGGGGTCATCGACGCCCTGCGGAAGGAACTCGACGACGTGCCCGGCATCCAGTACGAGGTCGAGCAGCCGATTCAGCACCTCATCAGCCACATGCTCAGCGGCGTGACCGCCCAGATCGCGATCAAACTTTATGGAGACGATCTCGGCACGCTGCGACGCAAAGCGAATGAGATCAAGACGGCAATTGCTGACGTGCCCGGTCTCGCTGAGCCGGTCGTCGAGCAGCAGGCGACGATTCCGCAACTTCGCCTCGAACTCCGCCGCGACAAGCTCGCCTTTTACGGCGTCTCGGCAGCCTTCGTGAACGACTTTATCGAGACGGCGATGAACGGCCGGGTCGTGTCGACGGTCCTCGACGGCCAGCGGCAGTTCGACTTGCTCGTGCGCTTCGACGAGCCGTATCGGACGGACCTCGTGAACCTGCACCGCATGCACATCGAACTTCCCGACGGCACGAAGCTGCCCCTCTCGGAACTCGCGCATGTCTATGAAGGCGGCGGGCCGAATGAGATCATGCGAGAGAACGCGCGACGCCGAATCGTCGTGAGGGTGAACACTCTCGGCCGCGACCTGGGGGGCGCCGTCGCTGCGATCCGCGAGCGCGTCGCCCAAGAAGTCGAGATGCCTGAAGGCTACGTCGTCTCCTACGGCGGCCAGTTCGAGGCTCAGCAGGAGGCGACCCAGCGGATCACGCTGCTGAGCGCACTGGCGATCGCCGGCGTGGGACTGTTGTTGTACTCGTCGCTGCGCAGCGTGAGCGTCGTGTTTCAGATTCTGGTGGCGCTACCGGTCGCGTTCGCCGGCGGCGTCGCCGCGCTGCTTCTCACGGGGCAGACGCTCAGCGTGGCGGCGATGGTGGGCTTCATCAGCCTGGGAGGCATCGCCGCCCGCAACGGCATTCTGCTCGTCTCGCACTACATCGATCTGTACCGCACCGACGGCTTCACGAAAGACATGATCCTCCGCGGCAGCCTCGAGCGACTCGCCCCCGTGCTGATGACCGCCCTCACGACGGGCCTGGGCCTCATTCCGCTCGTCATCGGCGGACACCTGCCGGGCAAGGAAGTGCTTTATCCCGTCGCGACCGTGATCCTGGGCGGCCTCGTGACCTCGACGGCCTGCGAATACATCCTCCGCCCCGGCCTGTTCTGGTTCTTCACCGGCAAACGCATCGAACGACTCGCGGCAGCGGAAGCCGAGATGATTTAGAGCGTCTTCGCGGATAAGTTGCGTTTTGACGGGGAGACGGGGGAGTGGGAGATGGGGAGACGCAAGCGTCGTTCACCGGCGGGTGGCCGTCGGCTCTTACGGTTCGTCAGCCCCGTTTCGAAGCCGTTTTCGAAAGTGATCTCGCCAGACCGCCCCGGCCACCCTGCCGGCCCTACATTTGCGCGAAACGAAGAAATCTTTGCGCGACCGCGGACGGCAGCGGCATTTCATCGAGTGACGCAAGATCGCTTGCTATTGCCATACGGAGCCGGAGATGAAGCTCGACGCTGCTCGCCCTTTCGTCATTGTCTGTCTGTGCCTGCTTGGAACGGTCTGCGCAAGAGCGCAGGAAACTAACCATGCGGACACCAAGGCCGTAGCCGCCGCAAGCCTTTCCGGCCGAGTCGTCGACAGCGAAGGAAAACCGGTCGCTGGGGCAGCGGTCGAGTTGGATCTCGACGACGTCGAATCGAAGCAACGTCACTACAAGACGTTGAACAGTCTCGAAACAGACGATTCGGGAGCGTTCGTGTTCCCGAAGTTGCCCGAGGGCTGGTATCTGGTGATTGCCAGGAAGGATGGTTTCGCGAAAACGTTTCGCTACTTCGTGCTTGAAGCCGGAGCCAGCCAGTCGCACGACTTCGTGCTGCGGAAGCCGGTCTCGTCGTCGATCATCATTCGCGACGAGCAGAATCGGCCGATTTCCGGCGCCCGACTGAGGACTCTCTCACCGCGCGACGAAACAGGCGAGTTCTGGATTCGTCAGCGCGACGAATGGGAGACGTTCGGCATGTCCGTTCCGCCGAGCGACGAAACCGGTCATTTGCGACTGCCCGACCTGCCGGAAGACGCCGTCGTGACGACGATCGTCGAGCACGACGATTTCGCACCGATCGAGTTGAAGGAGATTAAAGTTCGACCCGGCGTGATTTCGGAGCGCGTGATGCATCCGGGTGTGGCGGTCACCCTCTCGATATCGCCGAGTTATTCGGGAGAACGGGCTTCGGAGGTCGAGATCGACCTGCGACATGATCCTTTTCATCACCCTTCGACCGTCATCTGGCATCAACTTCCTCTCGACGATCGCGGCGTTGCACGCCTGACGGTCGAGCCGGGTCGATACACGTCGCTGTGGCTGAAGCATCCCGACTATTTCGTTTCGCCGTGGTACGAATCGCGAATCACGAAGCAAGAATTCGTGCATATTGCGAACGAGGGACGCCGAACATTCGCATTCGTCCTTCACAAGAAGGTCACGGTGCGCGGTCGCGTCGTGGATCACGCAGGCCAGCCCGTAAAGGCCGCTTCGCTTCAAGGCGAGATTCCGAACAAAGGGCCTGACGACGATCGACGCGATCTTCTGTCGAATTGGATGCACGTCGGTTGGGCCGAAACCGACGCTAATGGCGAATATGCACTCGACGTTGCCGCCGGCCCGGTGCGTGTGAGCTACCAAGGGCAAGGATTCGTTTCAGAGCCGGATGCGCTCGAATTCACCGTTGCCGGCGACGGTTCGACGGTCGCGCCGGACCTCACGTTGCTGCCGATGCCGAAGATCACTGGCCGTGTCGTCGATGCGGGAGGACGACCGGTCGAGAAGGCCGTCGTGAGGCTGCGCGGGAATCTGCGGTGGATGCAGCCGGTCGCGACCGACGCAGAAGGGCGTTTTGAACTGGCGCCGCCCTTCGTGCCGCAGGATTTAGAGACCGAGGAGCCTCGCCCCGAGCAACCGCTCGTGGCGTTTCACCCCTATGAACGACTGGCGGCTCGAACCGCCGTGCGACTAAACGCAGCCGAAACACTACACGACATCACACTCACGCTCGAACTCGAATCACCCGGCGCGCTGCTGCGCGAGTTTCGTGATGAGTTGAGCGAATGGGAACGCGGTGAGTTGCCGGCTGGCCGCCAAGAGGAATTAGCGGCCTCGTCGCCAATCGGAGAACCGGCCCCGCCGCTGGATGGAACCTGGCTCAACATCAGCCAACCTGTCAACAGTCTCGCGGGCCTGCGCGGCAAATATGTGCTACTTGACTTTTGGTTCATCGGCTGCGGCCCGTGCCATGGCGATCTTCCGTCGGTCAAGCTGCTGCACGAGCTTTACCACGATCACGGAGTCGAAGTCATCGCCGTTCACGACAACTCGGCGATCGCCGACGCCGTCCGCGAGCACGCCGCGAAAGAAAAGATGGCGTTCCCGATCGTCGTCGACGAACCCGATGGTCGAACAATTCGCCGGTATGAAGAATCTGGCCTGAGCGGTTACCCGAGCTACATCCTGATCGGCCCCGACGGCAACGTTATCGACGACGATGATACGACGACCGGCCCGTCGCTCCGCTTGTACAAAATCGAGCTGATTCGCGAGAGATTGCTACGAGCCAAAGAATGACGCCGCATCACTGCGGCGTTTCGCGAGAGCACAAATCGACTCCTCAATTCTCCGTTCTTCCGTTCTCCAAACTCACTCGGCCGCCCCGTACACCGGTGGCGTGTAGTGCCGTTCCGGGCGGAAGATCACGCATTCGCTGGCGGGCGTGTACTTCGGGTAGTACGACGGGCCGTAGCGGCTCGGCAGGTCTTTGACCACGTAGCGGTTGTAGTCCATGCGGTCTTTGAGGCAGGGATCGTAGAACTGGTTGCCCCAGCCTCGCGGTCGGAACGGGCTCGGTCGATACACTTGCTTCGTCGGTTCCCGATAGGCTCGCGGCTGATACCAGATGCCGTAACGGGTCTGGTATTCCGGCAGGTGCGGATGCAGGAACGCCGGGCTGTCGGGCATGCCGGGGTTGATGTGCGCCCCGTAGATCGTGTCGCGGAAGGGCGGTGCCGGCGGCGGCAGCGGCCCGTAGGGCGTCGGCGTGCCGGGCGGCGGCACCTGCATCGCCTGCGGCGAGGCGGCATCCGAGGCGTCGTCGGGCACGGGATGGAGTTGCCGAACCTCGGCGGCGTTGGCCGAGTGGATCAGCAGAAAGGCGACGTAAACGGTCATCCCGGCCCAGGCGGACCGAGAGAGCGTCGCGGCGACGGCCGTCATGGCGGTGGCCCGATGCGAATAGGAGGCGGCGGAACTCGCCCTCCGGGCCTCCAGGCTCGGCAGGGCGTATCGAGAAAATCGGCCCTCGCGACCGTGCGGCTTCGACCGATCCGTCCGAAGATTCCGAACCGTCGCCGACACGACCATCGCCAATCCGCGTCACCCGGGCGATCGGCAGAGTTTCTCTCGAACCGTCCTCGACCGAATCGTGTCGGAACTCTTGCCGAACAGGCCCGAAGGGGCTATTGATGGAGGAACACTTCGGGCGCGTAACTCAGTGGTTAGAGTGCCATCTTCACACGGTGGAAGTCGCAGGTTCGAATCCTGCCGCGCCCATTGATTCGCGATGATGGATCGAAGCCCCCGGCAAGGCCGGGGGTTTCTCATTTGTAGCGCGCGATTTCTGTTTTCCGCGAGCATCGGCCGGCTTTATCCGAGAGCCGCGACCGAACGGAAGACCTGGTTGTTTTCGCGGGCCTCGCGCACGAGACCGTCGATGTAGCGGAGCTTCTCGACGACTGCTGGTACGAACACGTCCGGCACGACATCGATCAGGCCCATGCTGCGGTTGATCTCGTTGAGCGCGATGCCCAGCCGCTGGTAGCGCGCGACGAGGGTGTCGATCGAGTCGCGCGTCGAGTCGGTTTCGGTCTCGAAGCCGGCGTGGCGGGCCGTGTCGAGGGCGCTGATCATCGCGAGATATCGCGCCCACGTTTCGGCGAAGTCTTCCCAAGGGTGCATCGAGGCGTAGGCGCTCACGCACCGCGACGGCCAGTCGTACGCCGGGCCGCTCTGGTAGTACGCGTTCATGGCGTCGTTGTACGCCGGGTTCTCGTGGTCGCCGAACAGAGCCTTGAACTCGTCCTCGCGCCGGTCTTTGACGAGCATGTCCCAATAGTAGTGGCCGATCTCGTGGCGAAAATGACCGATCAATGTGCGGTGGGCTTCGCCCATATCGACGCGCAGCTTTTCGCGCTCGACGTCGTCGGCCTCGCGAACGTTGATCGTGATTCGGCCGTTCGCGTGGCCCGTGTAGACCTGCTCCTCGTCGCCGGTCGGCCGCCAGAAGTCGTCGACGGGGATGTAATCGGCTTTGAAGTCGAAGGCGAGCGGCGGATCGATCCCGTCGGACGAAGTCCCGTAGGGCAGTCCCAACAGGTCGAGATCATAGAACAACCGTCGCTTCGCCGCTTCCAGCCGATACCACTTCGCCGCGTTGCCCGATACCGACAGATCGGGGATCGTCGCATTGAACCGGCAGCAATCGCACAGCGCCCCCTCGGTCGGAGGCGACACGCATCGGTTGCACACGCTGTTCGCGGAATAGTTCCAGCACTTGCCGACTGGTGCGTCGCACGTCCCGCAGCGATACGAGAAGTCGGGCTGCGGAAGTAGGGCGGAAAGCGTCCGGCACTTCGGGCAGAAGCCTTGCTCGCGACCGCACGTCAGGCAGCGGGTGTTGTCGAAGAACGTCGTGGCGCCGCAGAGGCAGGTGTAGGTGCGAATCGGTTTGGCCTTTGAGGAGCAATCGACTTGAGAAGCGACGGTGGGAGGGAATCGGCGAGCGCGCAATTCCATTGGGCACGGCGGGATTCTAGCGGCGGAGCCTAAAGCTGGCACGAGTTGCGCCGACAAGACCCGGTAATCCCCGTGAGACGGCCGGCCACACATGCCGACGCCAAACCGTCCTCACCGCATATTCACCGGATCAACATCCACCACGTACTCAACGCCCGCTGCCGCAGGCAGGTCGCTCTCGACAATCCTCCACAGTTCGCGGATTGGGTCCAATCCTTCGGCCGAAAGCTGGAAGTGATAGCGGTATTGGCCTTTGAGCTTGGCGATGGGAGCCGGGGCGGGGCCGAGGATCTCGACGGCGAGCGATCGCTGTTCGCCAGTTTTTTGCAAGAGCTTGGCCATCTCTTGGGCGTGTGTGCGAACCGCCGTTTCGTTGTCGCCGCGGAGGATCACGCGGGCGAGGCTGCGGAACGGGGGCACGGCCATCGACTCGCGATCTCGCATCTCGTCGGTCACGAAGCCGAGGTAATCGTGTTCGCTCGCCCGGCGGATCGCCGGCTCGCTCGGCGAGGCGCTTTGCACGAAAACTCGCCCCCCCTTGGAACTGCGGCCGGTGCGGCCCGCGACCTGGGCGATGAGCTGAAACGTGCGTTCGCTCGCCCGCAGATCGGGCTGGTGCAGCAGCGTGTCGGCGTCGATCACGCCCACGAGCGTGACGTTGGGAAAATCCAGCCCCTTCGCGATCATTTGCGTGCCCAGCAGGATGCGGATCTCGCCGTGACGAAACGCCGTCAGCACGGTGTCGTGGCTACCGGGCTTCTTCATCGCGTCGCTGTCCATGCGGGCGCAAGTGATGCCTGCGAATTTCGCGCGGACCTCCTCTTCGAGCTTCTGCGTGCCGGTGCCGACCTGTCGCATCGCGTTGTTGCCGCACGAGGGGCAGATGCGCGGCGCGTCTTCCTCGATGCCGCAGCTATGACACAGAGCCTTCCGCTTGTCTTTATGCCAGGTCAGCGTGATGTCGCAGTCGCGGCATTTGACGCTCGCCCCGCACGCGGGGCACCAGATCGCCGGGCTGAAACCGCGAATGTTGAGGAACAAAATCACCTGCCCGCCGTCCTGCAGGGCCAGCCGCATCGCGCTGCCCAGCGCACGACCGATCGCCGAGCCTTTGCGAACGAGCGGATCGTTACGCACGTCGACCACGACCACCGGCGGCAGCGGCAGCTTGCCGACCCGCTTGTGCAGGCTGATGAGCTGGTCCTCGCCCGTTTGCACGCGATGCCAGCTTTCGAGCGTCGGCGTCGCGCTGCCGAGAATCAGCGGAACATCCTCAAGCCGTGAACGTTCGCGTGCGACCTCGCGGGCGTGATAGCGCGGCACGCTGTCTTGCTTGAAGGTCGTTTCGTGCTCTTCGTCGATGATGATCAGGCCCAGGTGCGGACAGGGTGCGAACACCGCGCTGCGGGCGCCGACGACGACCTGCACCTTGCCCGCCGCGATCTGCGTCCAATGCCAGTGCCGCTCGCTGTCGGACAGATGGCTGTGCAGCACCGCGACGCTGTCGAATCGCGTGCGGAAGCGGCGAATCGTTTGCGGCGTGAGGCTGATTTCCGGCACGAGCACGATCGCCTGCCGTCCGTAAGACACGATCTCGCGAATCGCTTGGATGTAGACTTCGGTCTTGCCGCTGCCGGTGACTCCGTGCAGCAAAATCGTCCGATGCTCGCCCGCGCGCAGCGTGCGGTGAATCTCGGTGAGCGCGTTCTGTTGCTCTTCGTTCGCAATGAAGTCGGTTTCGGCTTCGGCGGCTTCCGTCTCGTAGCTCGCCGTCTCTTCTCGCAGGCGGACGACCTCGACATAGCCTTTGTGCTTCAAGGCGTTGATCGGACCCGTTCCGCAATCGGCGGCGGTGGCGATTTCCTCGCCCCGCAGCGGCTGGTTGGCCGAGAGCAGCACCTCGAACGCCGCGCGTTGCTTCTTGCTGAGCGACAACGCCTCGTAGGCCTGCTTGCCGAGCGCCGTCGGCCGGAAGTGCGTCAGCAGTCTCGTGCCGGAAAGCTTCCGGACTCCGGCCGGCACCACTCCGTGCAGAACCTGCCCCCAGCCGCACAGATAATAGTCGGCGATCCACCGCGTGAGTTGCAGCATCTTCGGCGTGACGAGCGGCTCGCGATCGAGTACGTCGAGCACGCGCTTCAGCTTGCGACTCGTCGCTTGCGGCGGACCTAAATCGATGACGTAGCCGATCTCGGCCCGGTCGCCGCGACCGAACGGAACCCGCACTCGCTGGCCCACGCCAATCTGCTCGCGGAGCTCGCTCGGGACGAGATACGTATAGGCCGTCGCCAGCGGCTTGTTGAGCACGACCTGCGCCGCGAGCACGTCAGCGCTTTCGGCCGTTTCCCAAGGCATGGGCTCGCCGGCGGCGTCGTCTGCAAAAAGACGGGCCTGCGAAGCTGCGGTGTAGTTATTCGTAACGAGCGAATCAGTCACGGCGGCGAACGATGGAAAGCGGAATGTGTTCAATTGTACACATTGGCGTCGTAATCGGCCAAGCTTTTCTGCTTTGGAACGTTGCGTGGCCGGTCCAGAGCAAGGTGAATCACAGCGCCAAAGGCCATATGCTCCCGTCCTGCACGCAACGGGAAAACGATATGGATCTTTTCAAGTTGAAATCAGCTTTCGTTGATGCGTTCAACCAAGCCGGGTTCACCGTGGTGTCGGGCGAAGATGGAGTGGTGAGCTTCAAAACACGGCGCGGTAGGTACACGCCTTGCGAGCTATCTCTCCGACCAGGCCGAATTCGATCAAGCCTTTGTTGGGAAAGATCGCCAGTCGCTGGCACATCATGATATGTGGGAATTCCCGGTTCGTGCACTAAGTTCAGGCGGCGGAGACGTTCTAAGAAGAGCACGTACATCAGACGTGCAAATTGGCGATCACGATGATTCGAATTGCGCTAGCATTGGCTATTCAACAGACTTCTACCACCGTTACTTCCTGCTTCTGCCAGATGGACTTCAGAGGGTGAGCGAACACCATGTCTTCGAAGATACATCTCTCTTAAAAGGCGCGAAGGCGACGACGCTCAAGATAGTCTTCCGTGGAATACGGGATCTGCCGCGGGGCGAAGAGATCGCTCGGCAAGTTGCAAGTTCTTGCCTGCTTTCCGTCGCTTTTACGTGGAGCGCTCCGATCGTCCTTAGCTCGGAAGTGCCGGCCAAGACGCAGCAGGTTAATACCTTTCGTCCGAAGTCGCATACGGCAGGCGGGCGAGTGAAGCTCGAAATGCCGTCCGCGCAGTTCAGAGACGAAATCATTCGGTATTATCAACTTGCGCTCTCTAGCCGAGTTCCGTCGCTACAGTACCTCTCGTTTTATCACGTTCTCGAATACTTCTTTGTGGAGGTCACTGAGGGCGAAATTGTCGCTCGACTTCTCGCCGAGATTAGCAATCCCGCGTTTGTTTCTGGCCGAAGAGAGCGTGTCGAGAAACTTCTTCGCATTGTCGACGCAGCGCCCTCGCGAACCGATGAGAAGCAGATGCTGGAGGAAGTGCTCAAGAAGTATGTTCCAATGGATGAACTGCTTGATTTTATTCGCGAGTACGAAAGCCACGTTGGAGGCAGTGCGTACTACACCAAGGAGAGAGTGCGGTTTGGGCAGTCGCTGCGCGTGTTGCTCGACAAGCAGCACATCTACGGCAATGTGGCATTAATTGTTAAGAACATGCGCAACTCCCTCGTTCATTCGTCCGATCACCGAGAGCGGCAGGAACGCTTCGTACCGTTCGGTGACCACGACGAATTGATCGAAATGGAGATTCCTCTCGTGAGGTTTCTCGCAGAGAAGGTGATCCTCGGAAGCGCGAGAACCCTTCGTTATCCTGTGGAGTAGCTTCGCGAGTGCCCTTCTAATCTGTACCTACTCCCCTTGTGAACCAGATGTCGTCGAAGTGCCGTTGCCACGAGGGGCAATTCTCTTAAGAACAAGCCGTTCCTTCCACCTCCGGATCTGCTCCTCCACCGGCTCTTTGCCGCCCGAGCCGTAACTCACCAGCGCCGCCACTGCGTTGTTCGTGCCGAGCACGCTGTAGACGTCTTCGTCAATCGCCCCATCGGCCTCGCGGAGTTCATCGAGCGACAGGTCGCCCAACCGTCTCTTTTCCGCCTCGCACTTCGCGACGAGCTTGCCCACGATCTCATGGCCCGAGCGCATCGGCACGCCGCGCTTGATGAGGTACTCCATCAGGGCCGTCGCGTCGAGGAAGCCGTCGTCGAGTCTCGCGGCGATCTTCTCGCGGTTGAGTTCCGCGCCGGCGACGACGTTCGGCAACAGTTCCAGGCACGAGATCGTGACGTCCGCGGCGTTGAAGGCCGCCAGCTTGTCTTCCTGCAGGTCGCGGTTGTAGGCCATCGGCAGGCCCTTGAGCAGGATCAACAACTGCGGCACGCTGGCCATGATGCGGGCGCTCTTACCGCGGACGAGCTCGGGCACGTCGGGGTTGCGCTTCTGCGGCATGATGCTGCTGCCGGTCGTGTAGGCGTCGGGCAGACGCAGAAAGCCAAACTCGGTGCTGAACCATAGAATCCATTCCTCGGCCCAGGACGACAGGTGCACGGCGATCAGGGAGAGGCAGAAGCAGAATTCCGCCAGAAAGTCGCGATCGCTCGACACATCAAGGCTATTCGCCGCCGGCTCGGTGAACCCGAGCAGCTTTGCGGTGAGATGCCGGTCGATCGGCAGGCTCGTGCCGGCAAGCGCCGCGGCTCCCAGCGGGCTGATGTTGACCCGTTTCCGGCAGTCGGCGAGACGCTCGCGGTCGCGCTGAAACTTCTCGCAGTAGGCGAGCCAGTAGTGCGGCGCGAGCACCGGCATCGCCCGCTGCAGGTGCGTGTAGCCGGGCAGCACGATGTCGAGGTCGGCATCGCAGCGGCCGACGAACGCCCGTTGCACATCCGCGAGCAAGGCGTCGATGCGGTCGATCGCATCTCGCACGTACAGCTTGATGTCGGTCGCGACCTGATCGTTGCGGCTGCGGCCGGTGTGGAGCTTCCGACCTACGTCACCGAGTCGGGCGATGAGCTGCGACTCGATGTGCATGTGGATGTCTTCGAGCTCGGTTTTGAACTCAAACTCACCCCGCTCGAACTCACCGGCGATCACGTCGAGACCCGCAATAAGCTGACCGCGCTCGGCGTCCGAAATCAGACCCACCGAGGCGAGCATCGTCGCATGCGCCTTCGAGCCGGCGATGTCGAAGGGTGCCAGCCGGGCATCGAAGCTGATGCTTTCTGTGAACGCCTCGACGCGCGGATCGGTGGCCTGTGAGAACCGCCCGCCCCAGGCCTTGGACATGGATGTGCCTTCGCTCGGTGAATGGAGGAGGAATGCGTTGATGAAGAATGGAAGAACAGGAGAACGGGTAGGAGTGAAGAATCTCTGATTCTCCTGTCCTTCCGTTCTTCCGTCCTTCTATCCTGCACCTAAGTTCTTTCGCCGTCAGCAGTATCGCTTCGGCTCGGGATATTCCGCAACTGTGCCGATCCGGCCGTCCCGCCCCTTTACACCGCCGATGCCGGTTCGATAGTTTGGGGTGAGTGGGTTGTTTTTCGGAAACGCGCGGCGTGCCTGTGGGGACGGGCTGCGCCGCGACACCGAGGAGGACCGTTCTGTTTCCATTGAGGGGGACCAAGTGATGCGCGCTGTTGGAGGGGTTTTCGCACCCCTGATCATTGGGATCTGTTTACCGATTTTAGGGGCACACGCTACAGCCGCCGAGGCGGCGACGGCGAAAGACGGCGATCCATTCTGGAACGTCGTCATCGAACCCGGCAGATCGAACGCCGCTTTATTGAAGTTGCTTGCTCTGCAAGACACTGAAAGCGACAGAAGCGTTCCGTCTCCTGTCGAACCGGGCGAAGCGGCTCCGGTCGATGAGTTCGCACCGTTCGTCGAGCCGGAAATCGTACCCGCCCAAGGCGTGCCGACCGACGGTACGGGCGAGTTCGAGATCGTTCCGGGCAACGCGACGGAAGTCGAAGTGCCGCCTGAAACCGAAGGGGCTGCCGAAACGACCGCGAAGGTCGATCCGGCGAGCTACTGGACGATCTACCGCTCGATTCCCTTCCTGCGCACCCAGTACGAGGCCAATCCCTCGTACCGCCACGATGCGACGATGGAACTGATGACCGGTCGGGCGCGACCGACGGTGATCCATCACCACCACGAAGCCTCGCATCGCGGTTTCACAAGCCCGCCCCCGGCGGCGATCCCGCCGTACATCTACGACGTTTATCTCGGCCAGATCCCGACGTTCATCCAGCGGTACCTGCCGCCGGCCATTCCGTTCGGCTATCCGGTCGTGTGGTGAGCGAGACTTGAGGCCAGATGTGAGAGGCCAGAGACAGGGATGGAGCACCGAAAGTTCCTCACCCGTCTCTGGCCTCTGGCCACTTACCTCTCACCTCGTTCTTGACCCTTCGCCGCACAAAGCTGCCGGAAACGCGCGAAATCGCGTGTAACGCGAGGATCGCAGCGTCTGCGGTGGCTGCGTGGGCTGTATGGCCGCCTTCTGGGGCGTCAAATTCTGCGCAGATCATCCTGACCGACGTAACCTCTTGGGGCGATTGCCGCTCCGGCGATCGGTCGCGGCCACATCGCGTTGACAGGTTTCGGACGGCGGGGCTATCGTCCATACTGCCCCGCGAGGTCGAACGGATGACCTCAAGACCCCACGAGCCGGAGCCGTCGATGAGCCGCCGCTTTCCCGAAGCCTTTCTGACCAGTTCGCGGCTCGCGCTGTCGGTCAACCGGTCACAAAGCGATTCGCCTCGGGTACCGCCGCAAACCCTGTCGCACCGCCCGGCCGCCGGCCCCGTCGCGGTGTTCACGCCGGAGGGCTACGAGCCGAATTACGCCTATCCGCTGATCGTGTGGTTTCACGACGCCGGCGAAAGCGAGCAGATGCTGCGGCGCGTGATGCCCGTCATGAGCGATCGGAACGCGCTGGGTCTGGCCCTCCGCGGCGAGCGCCTGCGTCGGAACGGCTTCGATTGGGCGGCGGGTCTCACGGAGCCTCGCGAACGATCGCTCGAAGCCGCCGTTCGCGAGTTCAAACGCGAGTTCAACATTCACACCGAGCGGGTGGTCCTTGCCGGCCGCGGCACGGGTGCCGTCGCGGCCTCGGAACTCTTCTTCGCCCGACCCGATTGGTACGGCGGCCTCGCGATGTTCGACGCCCCCGCCGAAGCCATCGCCGTCGATCTCACACGTCGCGAAGAACTTGTCGGCAAGCCAGTTCTGCTCGACCTGCCGCTCGAACAACTCGGCCGGGGCCGCGAAGGCGCCGCCCGCCTCGTCGCCTCCGGTGCCGACGTCACCTTCCGCCGCGCCCGCTGCGGCGCCCTGCGGCACGACACGCTGCGGCACTTGAACCGCTGGCTGATGTCGGCCGTGTGCGGCGTACCGGTGTGACGCGAAGCTTGGCAAATAGAAAGGAGTGATTGCAGTGAGCCCGACTTATTTCTACGGTGTGCAGAGCCCCCGCCCCCTCATCCATTCCTCGCAACGGCGAGGCCAATCCGCCGATGGCGTGCCGGTCCGCCGAAAGGCGAAGCTATGCCCGCCCGACTCGAACGCGTGCAACTCGGCGGGAACGCCCTTCCGGACCAACTTGCGGTAGTAGGCAACCGCGTTATAGACGCAGAAGCCGTCGTCGCTCGCAACAACCAGAAACGTCGGCGGCGTCGCCTTCGTCACCTTCAAGCCTGGGTCGAACCTTTGGCTGTCGAAGTTGATGATCCCGTAAGGGTATAGGATCACAGCGAAGTCGGGGAGGCAACGTTGGCCGTCGGCTTCGTCTTGGGGTTCATATGATCGCTCAACCCCGAACGTCGAAACCCAAGCGGCGAGGTGGCCTCCGGCAGAGAATCCGATCACTCCGACCTTGGAACGGTCGACGCCCCACTCGCCCGCCCGCGAGCGAACAACGCCGATGGCCCGCTGAGCATCGGCCAAGGCCATCGGTGGCGCGATCTGCAGCGAGGTGCCCTCCCGTTGGGGGACACGGTACTTGAGAACGGCCGCGGTGACTCCAACGGAGTTCAACCATGCCGCGACCTCTTCCCCTTCCTCGGTCCAATCGAGGTGTTGGTAGCCGCCGCCAGGGAAGACGACGGCAGCGGCGCCGGTCGCCGTCTCCCGCGGGGCCGGGTAGACGAACAGCGCTGGGGTCGAGACGTTCGTCAGGCTAACGACCGTCTTATCCCCCTGCTTCCGCGTCTCCGCCTTTTCGGGGCCAACCGGCTTCCCCTCTTCCAGGGGCGGCTCGCCCGTCCAGAGTCTGATTTCGGTGGGCTTCGCGGGCTCGGCGGCACCTTCGACCATCGTCGGGGCGCACGCCAAGATCAGGGCCAATCCGATCACGATTATCGTTCCTCGACGCCTGACGGCGTTCGAAAGTGGAGTTGGCAACGTTTCGCGGATGTCAGTTCCGGAGCGTAAGTTCTGGAGGAAAGATCCGGCACTGCCGCCCTGTATCAAGTATGCAATCCAGGTGCGAAGTTTTGCTTGGCGATGTTTCACGCGAGTCCGACTTCATCTTGTTTGCCTCGACGTGAAATCATTTCAGCCCTCACTCTCCCACATCCGCCGTCTTCTCCCCTTCCTTCGCGACTTCCCCCTGCGGGTACACCAGCACGCGGTCGTGGACCAGCAGGATCAGGTCGGCCCGGCCGTCGTTGGTGACGTCGACAATAGCGACTTCGCGGGGTTCGACGCCGCCTCCGCCGCCGGTGCGGGTGAAGTTCTTCTCTTCGAAGATTGGGAAGTGCGTTGCGTGGCGCGGGCCGAGCGTCGGGTCGAAATCGAGGATCTCGACGAAGTGTGATTGCGTGTCGAGGATCGCGATGTCGGTGTAACCGTCGGCGTTAAGGTCTCCGGAGACCGAATCGACGAAGAAGGTCTTTTCGAGATCGGATTCGTACGAGGCGATCTCCTCGAGACGCGGATCGGTCCGCCCGGCGTAGAGCACCGCCAGCCGGCCGCGGCCGAAGAGCAGCAGGTCGTCGCGACCATCCGCGTCGAGATCGGCGACCCGGGCGGAGACGAACGGGAACGGCCCCGTCTCGACTTCCTTCCAACGCTTGTAGAGCGTTCCATCGGCCTTCAGCACCCGCAGCTTCTTCACTCCGGTGTCGATCAGCACGATCTCGTTGCCCGCCTCGCCGTCGAGATCGAGCGTCACCGCGCCTTCGATCTTGGCCCCCGATTCGTCGGCGTTGTATTGATCGACGACGCGCCAGCGACCGTCCTTCAATTCCAGATTGCGTGCGAACGTGCCTTGCGCGACGAGCAACGCCGAACGCTGGCCTTCGCCTTCGGGATCACGCACGCTGCCCACGGTGAACGCCCCGGCGGAAATCTCGCCGAGCCCGATGCCGCTCGTCGCCGCGAGTTCCTTCAGTCCGTCTTTTTCGTCGGACAGGAACACATGCGGGGCTCGTCCCTGACCGAGAAACACCACGAAGTCGCGTTTCCCGTCGGCGTTGCCGTCGAAGCCGGTGATGCGTTCGGGATCGCCGTTGAGCGTGACTTCGACCGATTCTTTTTCGCCGAAGGGGACGGCCTTCCATTCGTCGCCGGCCTTCTGAAGAGCCTTGAAGATGAACTTCTTCGACTCTTTGCTTTTCGACAGCACGATGAGTTCGGGAACGTCG
>JACCRE010000087.1 GCA_013813775.1 Planctomycetaceae bacterium | reverse complement strand
CCGTGGACGGCGCCCCATGCGGCCCCGCCGGTGGGCCATGTGAACCCGGTGGAACGGCGTAAGAACTCGCCGCCAGGCCAGATGAATCCCCGTGAGGATTGTGCGCTCCGGGGGGTGCACCGCCTTGTCCGGTCGTTGATGCGGCGCTGTGACCTGCGGGGCCGCCATGAGCCATCGGAACGCCAGCCGACGACGAACCATGAGCATTGTGCGATGCGCCGGCGGAGCCGGCGTGCATTTCCGGCCCTGCCGCATGGGCACCATGTCCGCCAGCTGCGGGATTATCGTGATTTGCCGGAGCCGAAGTCGGAGCCGTCGAGGCGGATGCGCCCGGCTCATCATCGCCGCCGCAACCTGCGAACGCGATCGGCCCACAGGCCAGAAGGGCTGCCCATCTCATGCGACGGGTTCGCCGTGAACGGCCGACGCCTGCCATAGATACCGCCTCTCGATATGGTCGTGGAAAGGGCCGGAACGGCCGACGATGCCGCGGAAGGTGACCCCAAGGGGTAGTAGCATGCTAAACCGCTGATGCAACAGTCACAAGATTGAGCATCGTGGCCTTACGGAGTTTTACCTAGAAGATCGTCTCATCGTTACGTTGTCTCCCACCCATCAAGTCAGGCCGTGCCTTCGTTCAAGATGCCTATTTCGCTCGACGACCCGCGTCTGGAACCTTTCCGCCATCTCAAGCGAACGAATCTGACGCGCTGGTCAGGACGGTTCATCGCCGAAGGCGAAAAAGTCGTCGAACGATTGCTGCTCAGCCGCTTTCGAACGGAGTCGGTGCTTGTTGACGAGAGCCGGATCGACGTTCTCGATCGTCTGCCGCCAGCGGAGGCCGTGCTCGTCCTACCGCACGCCGATTGCATGCGGCTGACCGGTTACGACTTTCATCAAGGCGTGTTGGCCGGCGGGGTGCGTTCGTCACCGCTTGCGCTCTCGGCAGTCGTGCCGCTGCAAGGACCGGCGGCGGTCGTCGTCGCGCCCCGCATGACAAATCCCGATAATCTGGGAGCGCTGCTTCGCTTGGCGGCGGCCTTCGGAGTGGATGCCGTCATGCTCGGCAAGGGTTCGGCTGACCCGCTCTCACGCAGAGCGTTGCGCGTCTCGATGGGGGCCGCTCTTGCCGTGCCGACAGTCGAAACGCACGACACAGCGGCCATGTTCGCCGAGTTGCGAAACCTTGAAATGACTTCGATCGCGACGGTGCTCGATCCGTCGGCGTCGGTTCTGATGACCGCCGCGCGTCCGGAGCGGCTGGCGATTCTGCTTGGGAACGAAGCGCACGGTCTGGCGGAGGACGAAATCGCCGCCTGCGACGGCTCCGTCACGATCCCGATGGCAGCGAACGCCGACAGCCTGAATGTCTCGGCCGCCGCAGCGATCGTGCTGTACCACTTCCTGCGCGTGGCCGGAACACGTTGACGGGCGTATTTTCGGCGACCTCCCACGCCCGAATTCATCTGGTCCGAATCTGCGGAGGCGGTTAGTCTCCACCATGATGGACCAGCCTCACGCGCCGCCGATTCCCGTCACCGCTTTGCCTGGAGCCAACGCACCGGCCAAGCGCAAGATCGC
Organism: Planctomycetaceae bacterium; assembly: GCA_013813775.1. Classification (GTDB taxonomy): domain Bacteria; phylum Planctomycetota; class Planctomycetia; order Planctomycetales; family Planctomycetaceae; genus JACCRE01. The sequence goes on along the minus strand of JACCRE010000087.1, from coordinate 12,934 downwards.
GCTCAGCAGAGTTCAGGAGACCTTGCTGATGCCTCTCTGCGCCCGCGCGACCCAAACGCGCAGGCGGCTCGGCATCCTGAACGATCCAAAGGCCGTCGAGATCGTCGAGGCCCTCGACTACGACTTCAGCAAGTTCAAGAACTCGCCGCAGACGCAGGTCGGCTGCGTGCTGCGGACGTTGCAGTTCGACGTCTGGGTCAAGGACTTCCTCGCGCGGCACCCTTCAGCGACAGTCGTCGAGGTCGGAGCCGGCCTCAACAGCCGCTTCGAGCGCACCGACAACGGACAGGCCCGTTATTTCGAGCTGGACCTGCCCGAGGCGATGGCGGTCCGCAAGCAGTTCTACCAGGAGACCGAACGCCGCACGCAAATCACCGGCAGCGTGCTCGATGATGCCTGGATCGCTCCCGTAAAGGCGACCGGGGGGCCATACGTCATCATCATCGAAGGCGTGCTGATGTACCTGTCGGAAGTCGACGTGCGCGGCCTGTTCGCGAAGATCGCCCGCGAGCTGCCAGGCGCGTTCGTCGGATTCGACAGCCTCTCGTTGCGGGGCATCAGCACCCAGCACCGGCTCGCGGCCATGCGACACTTCGATGCGACCTTCCATTGGGGCATCGATGAAGCCCGCCAGATCGAGAGCTGGGGCGAGGGCTTAGTCTGTCTCGACAGCGTCAATCTGCGTCAGGTCGCGATTCGCAACCGGCACGTTATCCCGGTCCTGCTCCAACTCGTCGCCGCAGCGGCGATGACGACGATCCGGCGTTCGGCAGTCAACGACTACTGGATGTCGCTGTTCCGGCTCGGCCCCGCGTAAGGTGTGTTCCCCAAGCCTCTCCGCGAACGCCTGCGGTTTCGCGAGGTTTGCAGCCCCGGCTCAACCGCAGCGGGCTATGGGCTAAGATCGAGACACGCCGCTTCGCGGTCGTTTCTCACGAAAAGTTTGCCTCGGGCGAACGCGGGGTGATTCCACGTCTTGCCTTCGAGGACCGGCACGCGGGCGACCTCTTCGTACTGCGTCGGAGACGCAGAGACGGCCGCGAGTGAGCCGTCTTCCGCGAGAATCACGAGCGTCTCGCCGAGCAGAACGATCTGCCCATAGCCGTATCGGCCGCTCTTCCACTGCCGTTCGCCGGTTTCGAACTCGTAACAGGCCAGAATGCCCTCGTCGAGCCCGTATAGAAATCCCTTGTGAAGAACGGCGTCGTTGAACTTCAGCTTGAACTCATTGTCGTTCCGCCAGACTTCTTCAACCTTCCATTCACTGCCTCGGTTCGTCACTTTGAGCAACACGCTGCCGATCGTATAACCACTGCTGATGAAAACGTGGTTCCCCTGAACGATCGGCTGGGCGGCGTTCACTTTCGGCTGGTTCGTCCACGGCCCGAACGACCACAGCAGCCTGCCGCTCGAGGGGTCGAAGCTCTTGAGGCCCTCCGCGTCGAAGACGAGCAGGTGCGGCACGCCGCCGATCGTTTCAACACGCGGCGACGCATAACTGGCCGCGCCGTCGCCCACCGCCCAAACAATCTCGCCCGTCGCGACATCGTAAGCGATGACCTCACGCCCTTTCTTGCCGCCCGGAGCGGCGAAGACCTTGCCTTCCCACACCGGCGGCGAGCCGGCCATGCCCCAATCGATGTTGGCGACACGTTCGCCGTCGCCAGCGTCCTTCAGAATATCCCGTTGCCAGATCTTGGCGCCAGACGCGGCGTCGAGACAGTTCAACAGCCCGGTCGCGCCGAGGGCATAGACGCGACCACCGTCGATCGTGGGTGTGCCACGCGGGCCGTCGCCGCCAAGCGTTTCGCTGAACCGTGCCGTGTCGGCATGCACCCAGCGTTGAACGCCCTCATTCGCGTCGTAACAGACGACGGTTTCCTCTTCGCCGCGCTGCTCCTGCGTATAGGCGCGATCGCCGACGACCGCGAAGCTCGACCACGCCGGCCCGACCGGCTGCGGCCCCCAGACGAGTTTCGGCGGAGCGTCGTTCCAGTTCGTGCGAATCACCGCATCGGGAGCCAGGCCATCTCTGTTCGCGCCGCGATACTGCGGCCAGTCGCCATCGCCGACGGTGACCCCTACGAATCCTTCAGGCGGCGTCGCGTCCTGACGCGAGGCATTGCTTTTGAAGAAGGCGAGCGCACGCTCTTCCGGCGTTGGTTCCCAGCGGAATGCAAGGATCGGCATCATCTCGCCGCGATAGCCGTCGATGCGGACCACCGCTGCGATGCCTGCCACGAAAACCGCCAGGCCCGCGAGGCCGATCAATCGCCCCCGCCACGACAGGCGGGCCAGCCCGAGCCACCAGACGGCCTGAATCAAAACCGCGATCGCCAAGGTGACGATCGCCGCCGTCATCTGAACCGTACGGTCACCGTCGGCGATCCTCCCCGCGATCATCCATGCGGCGACGACGCACATGGGTGCAAGAACAAGCAGAATCAGACCGGGCAGCCAGCGGACCTTTCGCGGCCGAGCGTCAGTTGCTTCCATCGCATCCGTCATACGTGCTTCCCGATGTCAGTGTCTGTTCATCGTCGCAGCAGAGCCATCATCGCCTCTGCCGCAATGGTTCACCCGATTCTCGGTCGAAACCGTCCGGGCGACGAGCGGCCGCGGGTGCGTCGTCAGTCTCGCGCTGCCAGTGGTCCAGCCGAAGCCTCAGCAAATGCAACTCGTCGGCGTAAGCGGGATCTTCCGCCAAGTTGACGAGCTCGTGGGGGTCTTCGGTCAGGTCGAACAATTCTTCCTTCGGCTGCGGGACGACGAACGGCCGGGTCTGCACGTCGGTGAGCATGTTCGCGTCGCGCAACCGCTTCATCTCATCGAAAGTGGGGCTGCGAACGGCGTCGGCAGGCGGCGTGCCCGGAAGGTCATTGTAGTCGTAACGGATGTATTTCATGGTCGGTGTGCGAACCGCGCGATCGCGGGCTTCATAGTCGTGCCAGTTGTGCTCGGCGAAGACCGCGTCGCGACCATGCGCCGAAAGATCGTCGAGCATCGGCAGGAAGCTCCCGCCCTGAAAGCTCTTCGGCCGCGGCACGCCCGCCATGTCGCACACCGTCGCCATCACGTCGATCGAACTCACGAGCGCCTGCGTCGTGCCCGGCTTGACCTCGCCGGGCCAGCGGACGATCAACGGCGTTTGAATCCCGCTGTCGTATACGGTCGTTTTGCAACGCGGAAACGGCCGGCCGTTGTCGGACAGGAACACCACGACCGTATTCTCCGAGATCCCTTGCCGATCGAGTTCCGCCAAGACATCGCCGATGTTTGCGTCCATCCGCGAGATTTCATCGTAGTACATCGCAAGATCGTCGCGAACGGCAGGCGTATCCGGCAGAAACGGCGGCACGACGGCATCTTCCGGTAAATGCGGAGTATCGATCGTGCCCATTTGATAAGGCCGATGCGGATCGATGAACGCGAACCAAAAGAAGAAGGGCTTGTCCGTCGGCCGATCTCGAAGCGTCGGCACCATCTGATCGACCTCGCCCTCTTTGACTTCGTCGAACTGGTTCTTGACCGCGTTACCGAGATGCCATTTCCCGACGGCTGCGGTGTGATAGCCGGCGTCTCGCAGCGGTGCAGAGACCAGAACCTGCTCGGCGGGCAACGGCAGATGCAACTGATGCGCGCCGGTGTTGTGCGGATACCGTGACGTGAGAATGCTCGACCGGCTCGGGCTGCACGAGCTGCACGTCAAAAACGCGGCGTCGAACCGCACGCCCTCGTGCGCGAGCCGATCGATGTTCGGCGTGCGAATGTGCGGATGCCCGTACGCCCCGCAGTCCTCGACCGCCATGTCATCGGCGATGAAAATGAGAACGTTGGGCGGAGCGTCCGCAGCGACGGCTCGTGGGGTCGCGAACAGAGCAACGACGGCCGGCAGAAAGGCGTACGCGCGAAGCGGCTGCATAGCGAGTCGTTCCGTGAGATGGCAATTGATGGCCGATCGCCAAACTGACCGGTTCCGGGCGTTTGTTCAATGAAGACAGGGCCAGAAGCCTCACGCAGAGGCGCAAAGAGCGCAGAGAAGCTAAGCCGGATCGACCGTCGTTTTTCACGCCAGAAACCGCTCGTTCTCTCCCGGCCTTGGCAATCGGCACAGATCCCTTTTGCCGAACAGGCGATAGCGGATCTTTGAAATGAACATGTAACCCAGCTCGCGGAGCGGGCCTGGGATCAGCCAGAGCAATCTTGCGAACATCCGGTACTTTCCGCCGAGGTGCCGCAGCGTGCGGATCGCGGCCGCCGACCGCCGATGCACGCCGTCGGCATCCACCAGCACGACGCTGCGCAAATTCTGCGAGTCGGCCGCCGGAAGCACCGCTGCGGCGGTTTCTCCTTGCAGAGGAGCGAACCGCAGCACGGAACGGCGGTCGCGGTCGAGCAGCCAATGCACCGTCGCGTCGCACAGGCCGCAGACGCCGTCGAAGAACAGCACCGGATGCACCGCCGGATCGACCGGCAGCCGATCGAGTTCCATTTTGGTCTCACCCAAAGCATCGTCCTTGAAGCGGCGCGTCGACGTGCGCAAGGTCATGGTCACGAGAGGCTCCATGATAGCGGCGGACTCGGCTTCAAGTAGGCAACCGCGATTCGCAGCGGAAGTTCACGCTTCACGGTGCAATGCCGAGACTTCGTTGCTATCTTTCGGGCATCCTTTCTTGCGACACGTCGTCCGCCGTCTACGAGCGCTTCGCCGACATGCCTCAATCCGACCGCCTGATCCCCGCCCGACGCTTCCTCAGGAGATCCCGCCTCGACCGCACGCATCTCAAAGTCGCCGACTCGATGGGCCGCGAACTCACCGGCGGTAAGCTTCTAATCGGAGCACTGCTGATCAAGCGACTTCTCGAAAAGCACGTGCTCGCGGTCGATGAAAGGACGGTGGGCGTGCTGCTGCCGCCCAGCGTCGGCTCGGCGACCATCAACGCCGCGCTCGCGATCTCGAAGCGGGTCTCGGTCAACCTGAATTACACGCTCACCGACGACCAGATCAACTTCTGCATCCGCGACGCGGATATCAAGCATGTGCTGACGAGCCGCGCCTTCCTGGAAAAGAAACCCGTCAAGCTCGATGCCGAGGTCGTCTTTGCCGAAGACTTGCGGACGAAAGGCACGAAGCTCGACACCGCCATCGCCGCGTTCTGGGGGGCCATCGCACCCACGGCGATTCTGGAACGCAAACTCGGCCTGACGAACGTCGATCCCGATGATCTGCTGACGATCATCTTCACGTCCGGCAGCACCGGCGAGCCGAAGGGGGTGATGCTGACCCATCGCAACGTCGACGCCAACATCTACGCCGTCGAGAAGCTGATCAAACTCGTGCCGAATGAGATGGTGCTGGGCGTGCTGCCGTTCTTCCACTCGTTCGGCTATACAATCACGCTCTGGTGGCCGCTGACGCTCGCCTCCGGAGCCGCCTACCACTTTAATCCCATCGATGCGAGAACCGTCGGTGAGCTGTGCCAGAAGTATCGCTGCACGACGTTGATGGGCACGCCCACGTTCCTGCGCGGCTACATCAAGCGTTGCACTAAGGAACAATTCGCATCGCTCGACCTTGTGATCGTGGGCGCGGAGAAGATGCCGCTCGACCTCTTCGGAGAATTCGAGAACAAGTTCGGCGTCCGTCCCAGCGAAGGTTACGGCACCACCGAGCTTTCGCCGCTCGCCTCGGTGAATGTTCCCGACAACCGTGCGATGGGTGAGAACAACGCGGGCACAAAGCTCGGCACCGTCGGGCGACCGGTGCCCGGCGTCCGCGTGAAGACGATCGATCCCGACAGCTTCGTCGATCTGCCCCAAGGCGAGCCCGGCCTGCTGTTCATCACCGGCGACAACGTGATGAAAGGCTACCTCAATCAGCCGGAGAAGACCGCCGAGGTCGTCCGCGACGGCTGGTACAACACCGGCGACATCGCGGTCGTCGACGACGACGGCTTCATCACGATCACGGGCCGACAGAGCCGTTTCTCGAAGATCGGCGGCGAAATGGTCCCCCACATCCGCATCGAGGAGACGCTGCTCAAGATCGTCGGCGACGCCCACTGCGACGGCGAGATTCCATTGTGCGTGGCGGCCGTGCCGGATGAACGCAAAGGCGAACGGCTCGTCGTTTTGCACCGCACGCTTCCGCGGCCGCCCGAACTCATCCTGAAGGAATTCGCCGAGAGCGGCGTACCGAACCTATGGATCCCCGATCGAAACAGTTTCTTCGAGGTCGAATGCGTCCCGTTGCTCGGCTCGGGAAAGCTCGACCTGAAACGCATGAAAGAAATGGCCTTGGAGCGAGTCGCCGCCGCCGGAGCGCGCCAGCGTCCATCGCGTGAAGACGCTTGACAGTTTTGCCCGATCCCAATAAGGTTCGGGGAGTTGCGAACGAACCCGGCGCGGGCGATGCGTGTCATCGTCTTTCACCAAAGCTGTTCGTCACGCAGCCACCCAGGGGGATTAGCTCAGCTGGGAGAGCGCTTGCATGGCATGCAAGAGGTCAGGGGTTCGAGCCCCCTATCCTCCACTGACGTAAGTTCTGCCGAACGTTGAAGTAACGTACCCGCGGGTGTTCCGCGGTGTGGCTGAAATCCTGAGGGTTTCGTGGTACAGTACCACGAAACCCCTAAAGCAAGGGTTTTTTCCATGCCGCGTCCGAAATCTGCCGTCCCGCGTCTCTACCTGCACAAGCCGTCTGGCCGAGTCCGCGTCCGCATCGACGGTCGCGAAGTCTGGCTCGGCAAGCAAGGCTCTCCTGAGGCCGAGGAAGCCTATCGGCGAGTCGTCGCCGAGTACCTCACAACCGGCTCAGCCCCGCCTCGCGAAACGCGACCCGGCCAAGGTCCGGTTGTCGCGGAGCTGATCGTTGCCTACTGGGCGTTCGCCAAAGCCTACTACGTCAAAGACGGGCGGCCCACGAGCGAAGTCCATATCCTGCGTGGAACGCTGCGGCTGCTTCGCGAGCATTACGGATCGACCACCGCCGCTGACTTCGGCCCGCTGCGGCTCAAGGCTCTCCGCGAGGTGATGGTCACGAAGGATTGGTGCCGAGGGAGCGTCAACGCTCGTATCAGCCGGATCAAGCGGCTGTTCAAGTGGGGCGTTGAAAACGAGCTAATCCCGGCTTCCGTTCATCACGGGCTTTCGGCCGTCGCTGGGCTGCGGCAGGGGCGAACCGAAGCGAAAGAGTCCGCCCCCGTCTTGCCTGCCGATGAAGCCGACGTGAATGCGATCCTTCCGCATGTCTCGCGACAGGTGAAGGACATGATCCGCATCCAATGCTACACCGGGATGCGGCCCGGCGAAGTCTGCGCCCTTCGGCCGTCCGACGTAAACCGCGACGGCGAAGTCTGGGAGTACCGACCACCGTCGCACAAGACGCAGCATCACGGCCGGGAACGGGTCGTGTTCATCGGGCCGAAGGCTCAAGCCATCCTTGCTCCGTACATCGATAACCGGCCGGCCGCAGCCTATTGCTTTTCTCCGGCCGAAGCCGAAGCGGAACGTTTCGTAGCGAAGCGAGCGGCTCGAAAGACCCGGGTGCAACCTTCACAGCAGAACCGTTCGAAAGCGAACCCGAAGCGGGTAAAGGGGAATCGCTACACGGTTCCGTCCTACAGGCAAGCCATCGAACGGGGCTGCGAGAAGGTGAACGAGAAACGAGGGAAGGAAGAACTACCGCCCATCGTTGTCTGGAAGCCGAACCAACTTCGTCATTCCGCGGCAACGGCGATCCGCAAGACGTTCGGCTTGGAAGCGGCTCAAGTGGCGCTCGGCCACGCGAAGGGTGACATCACGCAGGTGTACGCCGAACGGGACGCCGCTCTTGGCCGGAAGGTCGCAGCGGAGATTGGGTGACGACGATGCCCGTTCCCGCGGCGCTACTGCTGCGTAAAATCGAACAAGCGGGTAAGGCGACGGCCGACGCGGGGAGTCCTGCACCGTCCCGCTTTTTGTTTTCTTTCGCAGGACAAGACTCGCAACCGGACCGCGAGACGATGCAAGAACATTGGTACGAGCCGGACGATGACGCCGCAGAACCGCCGAGCCAGCTTGAGTTCCGTGAAATGCTGTTGAAGCCAGCAAAGTATCTCGCCAAGGTTGGCGACGATTCTCCGCCTATGCCGCTGTCTCCCGTCACGCTGATTCTCGATGCTTATGCTGACGGCCACGCAGAGGGCTATGCCACGGCCATGCGGGATGCCGGTGCCGCTAAGCCAACACCTCTTGGGCTGACCACAAAGGCCGCCAAGATCGGAGCAGCGTGCGCGCTGAAGTGCGACGATCCCGGGCTGTCGGGCCGGGCGATCGGGAAGCAGATCGGCATGAATCATGTCACGCTGTCGCGTTCGCCCGAGTTTCGGGCCGCGTGCGGTCTCGCTGATGCCCGGATGAAACACTCCGAAGAAATCGACGCGTAAAAACGCTGGGTTTTCAAAACTCCGTGAAACACGGCCGGGGGATATGTCACCCCTGTTTCGTTTCACGGAGTTTTTCGCATGATCGCTTCCGAAGTCCCGAACGCACTGCGGGACCGTAACGCCGCTGCCACTACTGTGGCTTGGCTGGCCGAACTCCTTTCTGCTGTGCGTTCCGGCCGCCGTGCTGATGCTGCCCAAGCCCGGCGAGAACTCGACCGGCTGGGCGTCGCAATTCACCTGCGGATGTATCCGCCGCATGATCGCCCTCGGAACGAGGGCGTCCGGCGATGAGCAATTCCATCATCGACGCCGAGCGGCTTTCGCTTTCTAAGGCCGCCCGAACGCTCGGCGTGCATGTCTCAACCTTGCATCGCTGGCGGCTGAATGGCGTTCGTGGGCATCGGCTTCGCGTCGTGCGCATCGGCGGCCGGTCCTACGTGCTGCGAGATGAACTGGAGCGATTCGTGGCCGCTCTTTCCGATCCGCCTACGCCACCGACGCCAAAGGCTGCCGACGCTGATTTCGCCCGCCGCGCCGCAGTAGCCGACGCCAAGGCCCGCGCACTCGGGCTGTGAAGCCCATCACGTCGAAGACCAGCGAACTATTTTCAGAAATCTTTTGACGCCCAGTAAAAACACTCGCATTTTCGCCTGACGCTACTCTTGTCTCATTTTTTGAAATGCGGTTAGGGTCGAATGAACGCTCAAAAGTCACTCACGAAGAGGGATTCTCAAGATGACTGCTGCAAACATTCACAAGACGCTCAGTGATGCGCAGCTCACGGCTGTTGCGGCTGAACTCGCCGGCTACCGCGCCGATCGGCGGATCAAACTGAAAGAGATCGCCGAGCGGGCCAGAATCTCCATAGGTCGAGTCAGCGAGGCGTTACGCGGGCAAAAGCCCGTGACGTACAAAACGCTGGCTCGCATCGCCGCGACGATGGGCTGCTCGTTGCGCGTTGAACTCAAGACCTAACAAACAAAACGGCCCCGCCCGGTCGGCAAACCGGGCGGGGCCTCTTATCTCAAGTCCCGACGAAAGGACACGCTAATGATACCGCCTGCGGCTACTGCCGCCAATCCCGGAGTTCTCAATCCGTATCTCTTCAACCGGCTCGGGGCTACCTTCGGCCACGTCGAAATTGCGAAGCCCGGCCACTCGGTCGGGCCGCACGATCCGTTCGGCGAAAGCTACCGCGTCTCATGCCCGTACTGCGGGGATCAGAACGGAAAGCTGTATTTCTCGCACCTGTGGGGCGTCGCCGATTCGGACGGCGGCAATTGGCACCGAATCAAGTGCTTTCGTCGCGACTGCCCGAAGGATCGACGTAATAGCGAGCACCTGCGGAACGCAATCTATCGTGGCTGGCGTCGCGATGATTTCGCCCGGCATCGCAAGCAGGTCCGATCAGGCAGCGTCACCGTGCCGGATTGGACTCGTGAGCCGATTGACCTGCCCGGCGAGATCGTTCCGCTGTCGGAAATGTCTCCGGGCGAGTCGGCCCGACTCTATCTGAGCAATCGCGGTTTCGACGCCGTCGAACTCGAAGAGAAGTACGGCGTCTGTTATTGCCGTTCTTCTGGCGAACCGTATCGCGGTGCTTACGACCGCCTGATCATTCCGATCCGCGAGAACGGCAAAACGATCGCGTGGCAAGGTCGCAAGCTGTTCGACCGGCAGTCCTGCACCCGCCCGAAATACTACAACCTGTCGGGGGCGTGGAAGTCTCAGGTGCTGTACGGCATCGACGACGCGAAAGCATTTCCCTTCGTCGTCGTCGTCGAAGGCGTCACGTCAGTCTGGAGAATCGGTGCGCCTGCCGTTGCAACTCTCGGCAAGACTCTCTCTGCGGCGCAGGCCGACATGCTTGGCACGCGATGGTCGCTGGTGCTGGTTTGGGCGGACGATCCTGATGCCTTTCTATCGGCGGCAGAAGCATACAAGCGATTGCAGGAGCAGTACGGCACCGCGGTGCTGCCCTTCTGGTCGCCAGACGGTCGCGACCCCGCTGAACATGCCCACGCCGAAGCGTGGGAGATCATTCGAAACGAACTGGACGGTGCCGGGTTCGACGCCGCGAAACTTCTCACGACAGGAGGGGCATGATGCCCGCAACGAAGAACGAAGCCAACGGAAAATCACCGTCATCCACGACGGTCGCCGAAGCCATCGAAAAGGCGAAACGTGAGAAGGATGCCGCCGCTCGTGTGAAGATGCTCGGTGAGGCCGCCTACGTGTTCCGGATGACCGGTCGCGAGCAGGCGGAAATCGAAAAAGAACTTGCTGAACTGTGCCCCAGCGCAACCGCGGAAGAGATCGAAGCGGCTGCCGCTGACGCGGCGAAGCAGGAGACGGCGGAACTACAGCAGCACGTTCTAGAGGCATTCCAGCAGGAGCAATCGAACGGCAAACCCGGAGGGTCGCCGAATCCGCTTGGCGACGACGCCGATGACGTCCCGACGGAAGAAGAGATTGCGGAACTGCAACGGCTTGACGGCCCGCTGACCGCTGACCCGGGACCGCTGCCTGCCCAGCTACTGAAACCCGGCGGGCTGCTCGGCAGGATCGTCGACTTTACATGCGAGATCGCGACGAAACCGAACCCGCCGCTGGCGCTCGCCGGTGCGTTCGCTTTGATGGGCACTTTGCTCGGCCGCAAGGTCACGGCGAACGGCGGAAAGACGCACGCGAAGGTCTACGCGCTCGCCATCACCGACACCGCGGGTGGAAAAGAATGCCCACGGCAGGTGAACGTCGATCTGCTGTCGCGTGCTGGTGAAATTCGCCTGCTGGGAGGAGCGAATCTCAACAGCCACGCTGGTGTCATCTCGATGCTGTCGGAGTGGCCGGTGCGGCTCGTGCAGATTGACGAACTGGGACGCTACATGGCGCAGGCAAACGGCAGACACGCCAGCCAACACGTTCAGACGGCGATCACCAGCCTGCTGACGCTCTACACGGGAAAAGACTATCTCGGCGAGACGCTCAAGGATCGGAAGACATGTCGGCCTGTTCTGCGGCATCATATGAGTGTCCTAGGCAGTTCGACCCCCGCGGCATTCTTCGACGCATTGTCACCGTCGGCGATCGCCGACGGCCTGCTCGGCCGCTGCATGATCTTCCCCGGCGAGCGAGACCCCGAGTTTCGCATCGAAGATGACGAGGCGGTCCGGAACACTGCCCCGCCGGACCACCTTGTCGCCGAGGTCGCGTCGTGGATCAATTGGCGGAAGAAAAACCTTCGCCCGATCTATGAGCAGCACGAAGACGATGGTGATGCGTCCGGTCCTCTCGGGGTGATCGGCCTCTCGGACCTGCATCCTTTCAACGTACCGACCGATAAGGATGCCGCCGAACATCTGCTGGCGTTTTGCAATGCACGCGAAGCGATTCGGCGGACTGCGGACCAGGTCACGCGAGACCTGATCGGGAGGGACTTCGAAAAGGCCCGTCGTGTCGCACTGATCGTTGCGTGCTCGTCGGGAATGCCGGACGAGAACAAGTTGCGGATCACGCTTGAGGATGCCCGCTATGCGACGGCACTGGTGGACTACATGACCCGTTACGTGATCTATCAGGCTCACGGGCGGATCATCGACGACACTCCGCAGAGCGTCGGCAAGCAGGCTATCAAAGCCCTCGACTGGATGCGTGGTCGGACGGGTAACGACGCCAACAAGGCCACCGGCCGTGAACTCGGTCGGAAGTTCCACCTGACGGCTTATGAGCGCGACCGCCTCGTCGACTATCTGATCGACACCGGACGGTCGCGGGCGGACGAAACTGGCCGAGCCGGGAAAGGGTCGGCCAGTCGGGTGCTGCGAGTCATTTGACTGCATCGAAACGCGTCAAAATCCCGCCCGGCCAGTTCCAAGACTTGGCCGGGCGGGGCCGTTTTGGGGTGTGACAACAACGTGACAACAAGGTGTGCCAACGGGGTTTGTTGTCACAAAACGCACGTTGTTGTCACGCTTGTTGTCACATGCGGTTGAGGAGCGATTGAGTAATGAAACATAAGGAAAAGAGAGAGAAGTTTTCTTGTTGTCACACTGTCACAGGGGGTGTCACGTTCTTTTCAAAATCATTGGTGTTTTGTGCTTTCTGTTTGTGTGTGTGACCCCCCCTTGTGACATGTGACAACAACGGGATTTGCGATCGTCTCGCCGGTGGCGGTTTTCTGGTGGACTCTGATGACGTGAGTGGTGCAAACGCCCCCGGGGTACTCCACTGTCTCGGGAGGGAAGGGAGCTCACTTTTCTCCGGAGAGTTTCTCTCACGGTGCAAATCATCACTTCTGATGGGAGGGATCCTCTCCAGGGGCCAAGTCGAGAGGCAGCGTGTTCGAACCCCGACCACGCAGAATCACTTCAGGTGTTGCTGACGCCGCACTAGTCCTTAAACAAGCGTATGCCGAACGGCAGAACGGTCCAAGTCGGCGCGCAGAGCGGTGGCGCGTCGGTGGGCGAGCTGCGTTGATCGGGGGATGGGGTTGGCGCTCTTTCGTCGGT
>JACCRE010000077.1 GCA_013813775.1 Planctomycetaceae bacterium | reverse complement strand
GGGCAACGCGGTGTTCCGCAAGGCGTTCGAGCACATCTATGCAGCGATTCGCGAGGGTGAACCGATGGCGGTGCCCCTCAAGGAAACGCGCATCGCCGATGACATCGTCGTCAACATGGTTGACGTGGGTGAAGAAACGGGTGCCCTCGACGCCATGCTTTACAAAGTCGCCGACGTCTACGACGAAGAGGTCCGCGTGCTCGTGGACGGCATGATCAAGCTTATCGAGCCGCTGATCACCGTCGTGCTCGGTTTGTTCGTGGGCTTCATCGTCATCGCCCTCTTCCTGCCCCTCATCCAGTTGCTCAACGACCTGTCGTAAAAAAGGAACGGAAGAAGAGAGAAGCCAGAAGAGTCCGCCTCGCTTCCACGCTTTGCGTCGGAATGAACCGCAAGGACGCCAAGGTTTCACAACGCCCGTTTCTCCGGGCACATCCTTGAGCCTTGGCGTCTTGGCGGTTTTCTTCTTCGACCGAAGTGTCACCCCACCAAAGACCACTGCAACGAAAACGGACGATTCTGCGGGCCGACCACCAGAATGTTGCGAATTGCAACACAAGCTGCTTGGGGACACCTCGCGGAGTGTTCGACGAAGACCGTGACGGGGCAGTGACTTACAATCATCAGCCATCTTGAATATCATTCGGACTGACTTTTGCATATCACTTCGTCGGAAGCTCCTCCGCGGGCTTTCGCATTCGACTCGACGGCGGTGCCTCTCCGCCCGAACTCCCGAGTGAGGATGAACTCCATGACCGCTCGCACCGCGCCGCACGGCCCCGCCGTTCGCCCCCGGGCCGGCTTCACGCTGCTCGAAATGCTGGCGGTCATCCTGATCATCGCCATCCTCGTCGCGCTGGCGTTCCCCGCCTATCAGGCGGTGATGGTCAACGCCCGCAACGCCACCGTCCGAACGGAAATGGCCTCGCTCGGCACCGCGATCGCCGACTTCAAGTCGAAATACGGCCTCGAACCTCCGAGTCGGATCAGCTTCGTGCCGGTCAGCGGCGACCTGCCCCCAACCACCAAAGCGATCCTGCGGAAGATGTTTCCGCAGATCGACACGACGACTCCGGCTTTTTTGGCCAGCCTCACGCAGGCCGGACTGCTCAACGAAGTGCTCGTCGGCAACGAAGCCCTCGTCTTCTTTCTCGGCGGCGTCCGCCGGAACCCCGGCGCGACGGTGACGACACTGACCGATGAGTTGATCGGCTTCTCCAAGAATCGGGCGAATCCGTTCGCTCAACCGGGTGCCGGCCAAAGCACGCGGGTCGGGCCCTTCTTCGAGTTCAAGAGCGATCGCCTGTCGCGCAATGCCGACGACGCCAACGACTCCGGCACAGTCGAGCAACTCGTCTACAGCGACGCCCTTAGCACGAAGCCCTACGTCTACGCCAGCACTGCGGCGACGGGGAAATATCAGGACGGCACGACGGCGGCAACGTCCGACTTTCCGGATCTCGGCGGAACCTTCTTCAAGGCCTATCGCCGGCCCGATGCGACCCCTTCGACGACCGATAATCCTTACTGGAATCCGAGCAGCTACCAGTTGATCTCCGCCGGTCCGGACGGGCAGCTTGGCGTCGGCGGGGTGTATGATCCGAAATCGACGGGAACGCTCGATCCGCTCGACGCCGACAACTTGGCAAACTTCGCAGACGGTCCTCTCGGGGGCTGACGGAAAGGGAGGACCGGCGACATGACGCACCGACTCGCTCCGCACCGTCCGGCCTCCCGGCCGCGCGGCTTCACGCTCGTCGAGCTGCTGGTCGTGATCACGATCATCAGCGTGCTGATGGCGCTGATCACGGTCGCGTCGCTGCGTTTCGTCGCCTCCGCCCGCGAATCCGCCACCCGCACGACGATCAAAAAGGTCAGCGAGGCGATCAACGACCGCGTGGGTGCGGTGAACCGTTTTCATCAGCGGCCGGTGAGCCGTTTGCGAAACGATTGGCAGTTTCGCGGGTGGGACCGTCAATGGAGGATCGCCGGCCTCGACAATTTCGCCCGGACGTCCGACGCTGAGTCCGCGATGCTTGTGCTCTCGCGAAAAGGTATGTTGCGCGAGTTGCTACCGGTCGATCAGGCCGAACTGAAGAAGGCCTACTGGTTCTGGGCGAAGTTCCAAGACGACGACCTGACGACGCCGAACTTCGTCCTCGTCGCTGGAGTTCAGGTTCCGTACCTGAACTCCGCCGAGCAGGCGGCGATGGATGCTTGGCTCGCCGATATGGACGGCGATCCGAGCAACGGGATGCAGAGCCTGGATCGGCCGGGCGAGGTCTTCCTGTATGCCTTGTTGAACGCTCCCGTCTTCGGCGGAGAGCGGATGGCGGAAGAGGATTTCAAGCCGAGCGAACTCGTCGATCCCGTCGATGGCGATGGAGTTCTTGAATTGGGCGACGCCTGGGGCAATGAGCTTCGCTTCTATCGCTGGCCGACGCGGCTCGTCAACAACCATGACAGCGCGACGGCACCGCTTTCGATCACATGGGGGAGCGGAGAGCCGCGAGAGACATTGTTTTTTGATGCGCCCTCCGGGGAATTGGACCTTATGGTCGATCCCGACGACCGGGCGGGATACCTAGCGACGACAGCGCCGCTTTATGACGCGGAGAAGGATGAGCTTTTCATTCTTCCCCCAGTCGAGTTTTTCCACGATCCGAACACGTGGCACACGCCTTTATTGGTTTCTGCGGGGCCGGATGGAATTCTCGGCATCGCGGAACCCAATATTGCGGAACCCGTGCCACCTGTCTCAGGCTTCGAGCCGCGGACCGGACTCGCGGTGCCTTTGACTGCGGCCGCCGAAGTCGAAGGCCGTTTCGACAACCTCACCAACCACAATGCCTCGGGAGGGTTCTAAGATGCGATCCGCCCTCCTGCATAAGGCTCGCGCAAGTCGGCGCGCCGCGTTCACGTTGATCGAAATGGTCCTCGTGATCCTGGTGATCTTGATTCTCGCCGTGCTCACCGTGGCCGTCGTCGGCAACATGGTCGATGGCGACCGGGTGCGCGGCGGAGCGCGGCAGGTGCAGAATTACCTCGCCGGCGCGCGCGACCGCGCCATCTACGCCGCCAGCCGCATCGAAGACGGCTCGAAGCTCCCGCCCGCGATCGGCGTGCGGTTCCTGCCGGACAACAGCTACACGATTCCGAATCCGTCGGACCCGACGCAGTCGCTCGTCCGCGCGTTCGGCAGCATGGTGTTCGTGCAGGAGAACGACCCGCTGCCGACATTCCTTACCGTCTTTCAGGAAGAGGTCTCACCCGGCCAGTTTGAATGGCGCGCCAGTCAATTTTCCGATCTCGACGGACCCGGCGGCGACCCCGAGGTCTCGTTCGGCCAGTCGAGCAACGAGTTCGCGTTGCGGGCAGCGGGCGAACTCATGAAGCGCGGACTGCTGCCGGGACGCCTCGAAGGTGGCGTGCCGACTTTTTATCTGCCGGTGTATTTCGACCGCGATGCCAGTCAGGAGCCGTACTACGTTCGGTTCACGCCAGCGAATCTGGCCCGCGACGACGGTAGCAATCCGCCGGTGTTTTACGACATGTCACAGCCCTACGGCGGCGGGACCCCCAGCACCGTCTGGTGGCTTCATCAGGGCGAACTCTCCAAGCCTTACTTCGACGCGACCAGTTCGAGCTACGCGCCGCAGCCCTGCAAGTTCCGCGTGCTGCCGTCGGTGGTGCCGAGCGAGGAACCCCGCATCCTGCCGCGAGGCGCCGTGATCGACGTCGCCAGCAGCGTCATCGGCGGCTCGACCGGCGGCTCGTCGATCCAGGGTCAGTTGCGAGCCGACGGCAGCTTCGACGTGATGTTCAACTCCCGCGGCATCGTCGACGGCCCGCTGGCCTCGCGAGGCCAGGTGCATCTCGTCGTCGTGGACGGCGAGGATATCGAGCGCGGCTTCTCGATCTTCAACGCCTTCGCCGACGCCGACGGTACTCCGGGGTTTGACGACGCCGACGGCGACGGGGCTGGGGACGAACGTCAGGGAGACGAATACATCATTTCGGTGCGGACTCAGACCGGCAGCGTCTACGTGTCGGATGTGAACAACGTGGTTCCCGACACGGCGACCGGTATCCGACCCGATCCCTTCGCTTATGCCGAAACCGGCGGGGAGGCGCGATGAGAGTTCACCGCACGCCCTCGCGCATGAACCGGGCCGGCACCACGCTCACCGAAGTGCTTATGGCGCTGCTCGTCACGGGCATCGGCCTCACAAGCGTGATGTACCTGTTTCCGCTTTCGCTCCAGCGGGCGATCCAGGCCAACCAGCTCACCAACGCCACGCTGCTGCGGATCAGCGCCGCCGCCCGGCTCAAGGCGAGCGTCGGCTCGCTGCTGAAGCCCGACGGCACGCGCGGCGGGAACAGCTTCAGCCGCGCCATCGTCGAAGACCCCGACAACGACGGCGACGTGCTCGAGCACGATGGCACGAAGTTCGTGTTCGATCCGCTCGGTGCGGCCGTGCTGACGAGCGACAGCTCGCCGCTGGCGGCGGGCTTCGGCTGGAACGATGCCAACAACAACCGGCAGTTCGACGGCGCGGCCGAATTGCTGCCCATCGAACGATTCACCTTCGGTTACGACGCGACGACGACGCCCACCGCGGAAGAGTTCGTCACGCTGCCCGACTCGTTCCTCACGCTCGCCGACGTGTTCGGCAGCGCGGCTTCGGTCTCCGGCTCGACGCTCACGATCAACGGACCCGACCTGACCGAGTACGTCGGGCAGACGAACGTCCGGGTCACGTTCATCAGTTCCGCCCTGCCTCCCAGCAGCGTGCTCTTCAGGTACGCGACGATCACCGGCGCTCAAACGATCGGCCTGGGCACCGGCACGACGATCCCCGTCGGCTTCGAGACCGGTCGAGTGACGATCGAGCTTACCGAGCGACGCTACACCTGGCTGGCGACGGTCCGGCGGATCGGCACGCGACCGAGCGTGACGGTCGTCGTCTTCTTCCGCCGCAGCTTTGCCGCCGAGGACGAGCAGGTCTGGACCGTCAATGAGCCGGCGGGCGGTTATAACGAATTCGAGATTGCCGTGCCTGCGGGCACCGATCCTCCACCCGGGCTGAAGGTCGGCGGCTGGATGTTCGACATGAGCGCCTTCCGCTGGATGAAGGTCGCCTCGCTCCAGCCGATCACCGGCGGGTTCCGCTATACGACCGATCCCGAAGAAGAAGACCCGTCGCCCGCGCCGCGGATCGGCATCCCCGTGATGTTCCCCCGCGGCGTCGTCGAAGCCTACACGCTGAAGAAGGACTGACCATGCACCCCGCCGACCGGCGTCGAATGAGTTCCGCCGCCTCGACCCGGCTTCGCCGGGCCGGCCGAGGGCGGGCTGCGCGTCGCGGGTTCACGCTCGTCGAGATGCTGATCAGCGTGACGCTCGTGCTGATGATGATGCTGATGTTCGCCGAGATCTACGGCATCGCCCAGCAGACGATCACGACGCAAAAGGGCATCGCCGAGAACGACCAGAAAGCCCGCCTGCTCACGCAGATCCTGCACCGCGACCTCAACACCCGCACCTTCCGCAGCGTGTACCCATTCAGGCGGGAGCCGAGTCCCGATTTCGCGACCGTTTCGGACCAGACGGCCCAGTTGATCGAGCTACGGAAGGGCTATTTCTCGATCTCCGAGAATGACCCGG
This sequence comes from Planctomycetaceae bacterium, assembly GCA_013813775.1. Lineage (GTDB taxonomy): Bacteria > Planctomycetota > Planctomycetia > Planctomycetales > Planctomycetaceae > JACCRE01. The sequence goes on along the minus strand of JACCRE010000077.1, from coordinate 20,961 downwards.
ACAACGACACCGACGACGTGCTGCAACTCACGGTGCAGGTCGATCTCTACGGCGGAGCCGGCGAGCGGCTGTACGGCAAGGTGCCCTTCTGGAGCACCCTGCCGGGCACGACGACGACGCTCTCTCCGGAACAGCCCTCGCTGCCCACGCCGCCGCCGTCGGCGGGACCGCCCGCGACGACGATCGAAGACCAACAGAACCACCCCGAATACGACGACGGCATCGCCGGTAACACGGCGGGCATGTCGGGGGCGGCGGAGATCTCCTGGTTCCTTCGGGGCGGAAACCTGTTCCGCTCGGTGCTGCTGATCCGCGAACCGTATAGCAAACCATCCGACCTCCAACCGCCGATCGATCCGCTGTGGGCGGGCACAAGTCCCTACGCCGACTATCGACAGTTCTCGACGGAGTATCCCTCCGCCGGCTATCCCGCGGCGGGCTCGAACCCCCCGCGCAGCTTCTGGGGTGATTTCGACTACTCGGCGTATCGCTGGCCCGATGGATTCGGAGGATATGAATTACAGTTTCACGGTTCTTCGAGCCTGTCGAACAATCCAAGCGGCGCAGCGGTCCTGCCCTACGCCCCCGGTTTGGCGGTACCTCAGTCGTTGGGTGTTCCGCATCTTCGATTCGGTCATCAATACACCGTAGTAGGTGCACCTTTGGAGTACGCCGGGCCGGCATTTTTTGGTCGCTATACGGTGCCGGAACGTTCTCACCCCGACTTTCTCTACCCGGGAACGGATTGGGCTCCATTCGACGGCATGAACGTCGATCCAGGCGCCAATTACAGCAGCGGCACTCCCTCGCGCCGCGGCGTCGATCTGATGCTCTCGAACGTGCATTCGTTCGACGTCGAGGTTTGGGACGACGTGGTCGGCGGTTTCGTCGACCTTGGGCATGACTTCTCGGGGACGAACCCTTACACGGGAGCCGTCGACGAACCGGGTTTCTACCACGCGAGTCGCCTGCGGAATCCAATTCCGAAGGATCCGTTGGCACCCGGCGAGGAGGGGCACTATGACGACTCAAGCGTCACCGAGAACTTCGGAAATCGGTACGACACATGGCACCCGTATATGCTCGTCAACACGGATTGGCGTAACGGAAGAGCGCCATATCGGCCGCAACAATCAAATCCCGATCCCAACACCGCATCCTTCAACGATCCGACCTCGACCGACTGGAATCGCGAGCCGGCCATGGAGTTCGGGGATAACACCCGCGACGACGACGGCGACTTTACGCCTGGCGTTGCCCCGGATACCGACGCCGAAGCTCCCCTGCGGGCCGTGAGGATCATCGTGCGATATCTCGACGCCCACAGCGGGCAGATGCGGCAATCGACGATCGAAGCGTCCTTGATCGATTAGGGATGAGGGTTAAGGGTCGAGCGAAAAGAGCCGGCCCCTGATCCCCGACCCCTGACACCTAACGAACTCCGCCGGGCGGGCCACGGCCGGGCAGGAGATGATTCGATGACACCCATGACTCGCAACACGCCGCATCCCGACCGCACGCCGTCGCCTTCCGCCGCGACCGGCCGTCGCGGGTCGGTGCTCGTCGTCGTGCTGGCGCTGCTGGCGGCGCTGATGCTGCTGGGCTTTCTGTTCTTCACGCTGGCCTCGCAGGAGCGCGAGAACGCCCGCTACTTCACGGCGAGCGAGAAGTTCTACGCGGCGCAGCTCAGCCCCGACGAGCTGTTCGACTTCGCGATGGAGCAGGTGATCGTCGGCCCGGCCGACGACTACGCGAACAGCGCCCTGTGGGGCGGCCGCTACAGCCTGCTCGCCAGCCTCGTCGGCGACGACCTCCAGCCCTACAACGGGCGGGGGGTGAATGTGATCCCCGGAGTGAATCCCGGCGAACCGGCGGTCGATCAGGACCAGGACGGTGTTGCTGAACTGATCATTCCCGCGAACGACGCTGACGGCGACGGATACAACGATCTGCTGGCCCTCAATGTCGGCGAATTTTCCGGCTTCGCTGCGGCGGCGAACGTTCGCAACTATTTCGCCAAACCGGACGTCGGTTACACCTATCCCGACATGAACTCCCCGTTCTTGGCCTACGTCGGCAAGGAGCCGGTGACCGGCAACACGGTCATCATTCCTTCGTTCCATCGCCCGCAGTATCTGCGGGGCTTGTTAGGCGCGACAACCTCGAACACCTGGTACACGGACCCGGCGACGCTGCCCTACGTGCTGCGGCCGCACGCCGAGCGGCTCGTGCGGGTCTTCAATTACGGCACGGGTTTGATCGAAACTGCCCCCGTGCCGAGGTTCGAGGGCGGGGCGAGCGGCGCCTACTTCACCGCGGTTCCCACCGATCCGAAGTTCGGGACGCCGACCGATCCGAATGAAGGCTTCTGGGATTGGGACGGTGCCAATCCGACCATCGAGCACAAGCTCGACGCCGATCCCGACGACGACGGCGTGGCCGAGGCGAGCTACATGGACCTCGATCATCCGATCGAGGAGACGCCCGACGGCACGACGAAGTTCATCCCGCTGTTCGCGATCACGATCTACGACCTCGACGGCCTGCTGAATCTCAACGCCCACGGCAACCTCTACGGCGACCTCGCCGCGACCGACGTTTCCGGAATGCCCGACGGCACCGGGCCGGGTCCGTTCCATTTGCTGTCGCGCTCGAACGAAGGCCGGCAAAGGAGCGAAATCAACGCGCAGGCAGGTTTTCTGACCGGTCCTCCAGGAGCGACTCCGCCGCCGGCGGGTGCCGACACGACGCAGATCGTGAACTTCTTCGAGGACACGGTCGACAGCGAGATCGAGCTCGCGAACCGCGAATGGTGGTTCGTGCTCGCCGGCCGCGGGCAGCTTAGCGGTCCCTTGAGCGGCGGCGGCAAGGCGACGCAGCTTTACCCCGGCCGCTGGGGCGAGGCCGACCTGCTCAACGACGCCTTGGCGTTGCCGACCCGTCTTCCTTACGCCTATCCGCGACCTGGCAAGGCCGGCAGCGACGAGGCGGCGGGCGTCGCCGACGGGAACCGCGGCCTGGCCTTCACCGACATCGTCGGCCAGTTGTTTCCGCGGGGCATCATCTTCCCGGCTCCGCTGCACCCCGAGGACCATCACGGCCGGGGCACGTTCGTCGCCGGCGACGGCAAGACCCCGCTCATCGATGTGCCGCTCGCCAGTCTGCCGGCTGAGCAACAGGCGGCGCGGGCGGCGATGGGCCGCGTGATCGTATCGCTCTATCAGCAATACTGGCTGCCGCCGGCTCAGATCAACGTCGGCCGCTTCTGGATCGACCCGCTGTGGGCCTACGCGATCGGCGGCTTCTCGCCGGCCGGACCGAATGGTCTGGTGACGGCGGCGAACCTCGTCGGGTTGCGCGTCGGCCTCTTCTCGCAGAACGGCTATTACGTCGACGATCCCGGCGAGACGCTGATCGACCCGGAACTGGCCCGCAACCAGATCACCGACAGCATCTTCCGCCCGGACGAGACGGCGTTCCTGCACGCCTCCGATCCCGACGTTAAGAATAACGGCCTCGTCTCGCGACTGCTGAACCTCGTGCCGGCGAATTTCCAAAGTGCCGCCGATCGCGCCGAACGCCGCAAACGCTTCACGACGACCAGCAGCGACTTGAAGGCGTATACGCTGGCGCCGAATCCGACACGGGCGTGGGAAGTGGAGGCGGTGGACTCCGACTATCCGAACGCTTCGACGTTCCCGCCGCGTTTTCTGGCCCCTTTGAACCCACAAGGCGACTTCAATCCCGATGAGCCGTTCCGGACGGAGGCGCGCGGGCTGTTGGCGGCGATTCCACAGCCCGATGCATCTGGAGCTTCGCAGACGGTGCTTAAGCAGTTGACTCGCAAGTTGAGTGTCAATCATGTCGCGGCGGCGTACGTGGGAGGCGATGGTGTCTCGCGATATCTGTTGCGGCCAGTGACGCCGCACCCAACGACGGGTCTGACTTCGGCTGCTGTGGCCGGGCCGGTGGACGGCTCGAACAATCCCTTGCCCTTCGGCGCGTCTGACGCCTCGCTGCCGGCGGCGTGGCGCACCAACGTGATCGCGAACGCGAATCAGCAGGAATGGCATGCCCGCCGCGATCGGCAGAATATGGCGCGTGACGTTTTCATGCTGCTGTACCTGCTCGGCGAGCCGACCGTGGCCGATGTCACGACGACGAATCCTTACACGCCGGCTCAACTCGTCGAGATGGCTCAATTCGCGGTGAATCTCGTCGACGCGATGGACCCCGACGACACGATCACCTGCTTCACGTTCGATCTCGATCCGTCAAGCACCGGGTTCGGATGGGACATCAATGACGACGGCTACACGAATCCCGTCCCGACTCCGATCGACCTTGATACGTCGGTCGATAGCGACGGTGACGGCGACGCGGCCAATGACCTCTTCCACTACGTCGATACGGCCGGCGGTCGCGGCATGGTCTACGGCGTCGAGTTGCAGCAACTCGCCTTCAGCGAGGCAATGGCCGTGCTCGCGAAGAAGTTCATGGACCCGACCGCGACGGACCATGCGGCGACCGATTGGGACGACAGCCAGCACCGGGACTTCACGTTCGTCGAATTGCAGAACATGACGCCGGGAAGCGTCGTGTTCAACGGCAACTGGTCGATCGTCGCTCAGCCGAGCGTGTTGACGGCGACACCCCGGGCCTTCACGCCGATCGATACGGCGGCGATCGTGCAGCCGGCCAAAACGTACACCTTCGGCGCGGCGGGCGACGGACATAACACCGAACGTGGGCAGCCGTCCGACGCTCGTCCTGCCTATACGAGCGGAACCGACGTACGACCCAGCAACTTCGCGATCGACCTGCAGGCCGACAAGTCGACGGACCCGGCGGACTTCACCGATTACGAACAAATCGCGCCGGTCAGTCCGACTCTCGATTTCGACCTCATCGATCGCGAGCAATCACAGGCCGTGACGGTCCGCATCAACGATGTGGACGGCTTGAACGTCGCCCGCGATACGGCGCAGCACACCTTCGATCCGGAAGACGGCGTCGGTCCGAAAGGCGGGGCGTGGCTCAACCTGGGAGACCAGTTGGCTCGCGATTCGATCATCCCTAGTGAAACGGTCACGTTCACGTTGCGCCGGCGCCTCAATCTGCGTCGAGAGGCGCCGTCGCAAGACGACACCCCGCTCGACCAGAACCAGCAGCGGGACAACCCCTGGATCATCGTCGATCGGATGACCGTGAACCTGTCGGTGTTCGATCCCACCGGTATGAGTGGCCCGGCGGACATCCCCGGCAAGCTGGCAAACGTCAAGTCGGAACAGCGGCGGGAAGCCTTGCGGGATCTTAACGCCTTGGCTCCTGAATATGCGGGAAACGCATTCCCCAATGACTTCAACAACCTGGGCGTGCCGGCCGACTTCCCATCGATGTCGCTCTGGCAACGGCACTACGATCGGTCGTTCGCGTCGCTCGCCGACATTTTGACGGTCCCGCTCTACGGGCCGCGGTTCCTGACGCAGGCCTCGACCGGATCTGGATATCGACCCGTCGTGGAAGACCCGCACCAGACGGCGTCGGTCAATATTCTGTTCCCGGAATCCGATCCGAGACCCGCGACGTTTACCCTCCCTGATGTGCCGGTGGGAGCGCTCGCCCAGAAGTTCCCGTTGGGCAACCTCTGGTACCGCCTGTTCGAGTTCATCGAAGTGCCGCAGAAGTACGGGGATCAGGATTCACTACCTTGGTTCGCCCACTACGGCGGTCCGTCGGCGTGGCTCTCGGACGCTGGTCAACGACAGCCGTGGCTGCGTGAACGATTGCGACTGCGTGAGTTCGGCAAGCTCAACCTGAACACGATGCGGCATCCGCAGGCCCTCGCCGGGCTGCTCGACGATCCACGGGTGTTCTCGTTCGCGAACGCCTTGCCGTTCACGGCGTCGCCGGGCACCGGCTTCCTGCCGTCGGCGAATGGCGAGGCTTGGGACTTCGATGGTTCAGGGGCGGCTCCGTCGTACACGCGGGATTGGTGGACCTCGATGCTCCTGAGTCGCGACGGCGGATTCGACCCTTACGCTCAGTCGTATGCGACTCCGCAGAGCGTGATTCTGCCCGGCGTGCCGTCGGCGAAGCCGTTCGTCAATTTCGGCTCGGCGCCGGCACTGTCGACGGTCGACGGTATTCGGGCGAACTTCAGTCGAACGCTGCTACGGCCGATTCCGGGAGAGCAGCCTGCGACGGGCGCGACGGTGCCGGCCCGCCGGTCACTCTTCGAACTGGGCGTGCCCGGGTCAGTCTTGGGCAGCGACATCGGAACAACTCCCTTAAACTATCCCGAGTTCTCCACCCGTTATCGCCTGCTCGGCAAGGTGTTGAATCATGCGACGACGCGGAGCAACACGTACGTCGCCTTCATCCAGACCGACTTCTTCGAGGCGACTGACCCGGTCGATCATGACTCCAATCCGAATACCCGCAGCATCTCGCAGATCGGGGCCAAGCTGCCCGATTCGCCCGGTTATCGGGGCGTGTTCGTGATCGACCGGTCGCTCGCGCTGGAACTGCTGCGGCGGCGGGACTTGCCGCCGAGCGATCAGCGGCTCGTGTATCCGCAGGGATCGCAGTACCGCACTTACAGCTTCGCGAGAGAGCAGGGTTCCGATGGCCGGCCCACGCCGACGTTCGACTGGAAGAAGCTGGTGCAGTACCGGCGGGTGTTGAAGGCGCAGTGACGCAAATTGCGTCGAGCGGCAGCTGAAAACCGTTATCGTTCGACGCTCAGAAATGAGGAACGGATGAGAAAACGTCGATGTTGCACTCCCCGGGCGGCGTAAAGACGCCATAATGGAGGGCAACCTATCGCCGGTCCGTTCGGACCACGAAACTTCTGAAAGACATGCGGATTCGGCATAAAAATCGCATGATATGTCGTGCGGCAGAGTTTTCTGTAGTGAAACGCAACACAATTCGGCAGGCGGGCGGGTTTTCCGTAGCGTCTGCGTCGCGTGAACCCTCGAACCGAGAGAACCGACCATGATTGCCCGACACCTGTCGAAGCCTCGCCGAGGTTTCACGCTCATCGAACTGCTCGTGGTGATCTCGATCATCGCGGTGCTAATCGCCCTCGTGGCCCCCGCCGTGCAAAGCGCCCGCCGCGCCGCCCGCAAGCTGCAATGCCTGAACAACATGCGGAACGTGGGTCTGGCGATCCAGAACTTCGCCAGCCAGAACGGCGGCAAGCTGCCGACGACGCACAACGATTTCGATGGTGCTGGCCCGGATCGTTTCCAATCGTGGCCTCGCCAGTTGCTGCGATTGCTCGACCAACCGGCCATTGATCGTGAAATCGCGACCATGGAAGCAGGAACAGGCGTTCCGGCTTCGTCAACAATCTCTTACCTGCAGGTCTTCGCCTGCCCCGACGATCAGAACAACTATCAACAGCCGGGCGGACTGAGCTACGTGCTCAACGCGGGGCTGATGCACCCGGACGCATGGGGTGCTGCGGCTTCCGGTCCGACGGCGGTTCAGCACACGCTAAGCGGCGGTGGACCCGGTCTCGTCGCCTATGATTGGGACAGTACCAACGCCGCCTACAACAAATCGGATATCGATTTTAGTTGGGATATGGGTGCCGTGCATCGAGGGTACGTGTTCAATCCGACCCTGACTTCGTTCGTGCCGACGAACAGCCGCATGACGCTCGATCGCATCGGCGTCGGTGACGGCACCGGCAATACGCTGCTCGTTTCCGAGAACTTGAACGGCGGTGTGGCGGCGGGAGCGGATGCGAACGGCCTCATCGGCTGGCTGTCGAACAACGATCAGGCTCTCACGTTCGGCATCGAATTCGACATGAACGCCTTCGCCCCAAACTATGCCTCGACATCGGCGAACCTGCGGCCGACCTTGTGGAACGACACGTTCAACGCGATGCCGGCGAAGACGCGCATCAACGGCAAAAACGACCCCGCGTTGCCGAACGAGAAGCTGCAACGACCGTCGTCGAACCATGCCGGTTCGGTGAACGTGATCTGGGCCGACGGTCGCGGCACCACGCTGTCCGAAACGATCGACGCCAGCGTTTACGGTCGCATCTTGTCGAGCGGCGGCTCGCTTCGCAATCAGGCTTCGGTCGACGACAGCGCGATCGGTAGCTGATCTTGGACTGAGAGAGACGATCCGAGGGTTCACGAAGCCTCCCCGGCGTCCCATGGACGCCGGGGAGGCTTTTTTCGTTGAGTTGCTGCACAGATTCTTGCATGAAATCGCGCCGCGTGAGGCTCTTCCGCAGAGCCTTTTTCGCACTGGGTGAGTCACTTCGCCGTGCCCGGGGGCGGGTCTTTTTGTAGCGGATGCGGCTATTACAGGGCGGCTCGTGAAGCTGATTGAAATGCGTGCGGCCCTGCTCGCTGGCGACCGCCGTAGAGGCGCGCACCGGCACGGCGACGATGCTGACGCGCAGGAAGCCCTTCCAACTGACCGGTCACGTACGCACTTAAGGACCGCGGCGTCACGAACGCATTGGCGTTTCATCCGTCGCTCGACATGGTGGCGGTTCCGGGCGGTCGCTCGGCGATCCTGTTTGATCGCGAGTCCGGTGCCGTGCTCGAGAATCGGTTGCTGCTGAGTTCGACGGACCTCGGCGATGCCAAAGTCGATGATCTGATTTTTGCACCGGACGGCAGGTCGCTGATATTCCTGTGCAATAAACAGGCCGACGGCCGGTATCTCCGTCAGGTGGCGCTGCGATTGGATGCGTCTGAAATCGCGATCGTGAGTCGCGGAAGAACAGCTAAGCCAGCAACACAGCCGAAACCTGTGCCTGCCGTGGCTGCCGCTGAGTTCGAGGCGCCGAAATCCTCGACCGAACAGGTGAATCTCTCGGCAAAGGAGATCGCCAAACGCCATTTAGCAGCGGTGGTGGGAGTCGAATCCTAAGGACGCACCGGCACCGGTTTCGTGATCGGCCGACATGGGTACGTGTTGACCTGCGCGCACGTGCTGCCGGAGGAAGGCTCGGTGACGGTCACCGTAACGAACAGTTCGGCCAACGGCGGAAAGCCGCGAACCTACGTCGCTGAGGTGCTGCGTCGCGACGACGACCGCGACATCGCCCTGTTGAAGGTGCCGACACAGGCTGACCTCGCCACGGTTCTTTTGGCTCCGACGACAGCTGTCGAGGCGGGAGAAACGGTGACGGTGATTGACCATCCAGGAGCAGGTGAGGCGGTGCTTTCACAGACGTTGACCACCGGTGTCGTCAGCAGCCGCGCACGCAAGCTCGATGGTCGCACGTACGTGCAGACGTCGGCTGCAGTAAATCTCGGCAGTAGCGGCGGACCTATGTTCGACAGTCACGGCGACGTCATCGGACTCGTGGTGCTGAAGGCACGCATCGAAGGAGCTGCCTTCGCCGTCCCCGCCGCCGAATTGCGAGACTTCCCGCAGAAAGCGACCGTGAATTTGAAGTAGATCGGTCGCCGCGAACTCGTTGCCCATATTTCTTCTTCGAGGAACTCGCCTTAATTCCCCATCGGAATCTGCCTGTGAACTGTTTTGACTCCGTCACAGCCGCGGGTCGACAGGCTCGCTTTCGAGCGCCAGCACTGCGAACACGCACTCATGAACCCGCCGCAGCGGCTCCCGCCGAATGAAGCGCTCCAGACCTTCGATGCCCAAAGCAAACTCCCGCAAAGCGAGAGACCGCTTCGGACCGAGACCGCGATTGCGGAGCCGTGTGAGATTCTCAGGTGCGGTATAGTCCGGGCCGTAGATAATGCGGAGGTACTCGGGGCCGCGGCATTTGACGGCCGGCTGCACGAGACCGCGTTTGCCGCGGACGATGAAGTCGGCCGGTTTGACGACCATTCCCTCGCCGCCTTGAGTGGTGAGTTCCGTCCACCAGTCGGTCGCCGCCCGCTCGCTCGCAGGGTCGCTGAGATCCAAAGTGCGGTGAGGCGTCGCCAACAGCAGTTGTGGATCGGCGACGCAAACGGCAGCCAAAGTTTGCATGTGCCAAAGATGCGGCTTGTCCGTATGCACGCTCCCCTCGGTCGCGAGCAGGTGGAAAGGCGCCAGCTTGAAGTCATCCAGCGAAGCAACAGGCCAGCAGTAGCCGCGATAGGCAGCGACGAAGCGTGAAACGTTCTCGTCGCTCGCACGGTAGGCGGCGAGGACGGAGAGCACCCTGTCTCGATCTGCCTCGAGGCGCGAAGCGGCCTCGGCCAGGACGCTCACCGCCTGTGGCAGCGAGGCGCGGCCCGCCGCTCCCGTCGCCGCGTATTGATTCCGCAGCAGTTCTTGAGCTTTGGCCGACCAGGGCATCAACTCGCAATCCAGACAGGCCCAGTTTGTCTCGAACGTCTGCCAGAAGCCCGTGGCCGTCATCGCATCTCGCAACCGGTCGAGGAACTTGCCTTCCAGCACGAGGTCGTTGAAGAAGCGACGGCCCGTCCGCGTATAGACGATGCCGATATCGCCCTCGGTCACTCCGAAGCGTTCCCGAGCGGCGTCCGCGTCGCGGCAGACGATGACCACCGCCCGCGACCCCATGTGCTTCGCTTCGCAGATCACTTGATCGCAGCCTTGGCCGCGGTAACAGGCGAAGGCCTCGCCGGGATGCTCCAACAGGCCATCGACGGTCGTCGTCTCCGTGGGAGACATCGTCGGCGGCAGATAAATCAGCCATTTCGGATCGGCGGCGAAGCGGCTCATGACCTCCAAAGCCGCGATCGCGTTCTCCTCGCGGACGGTGACATTGCCGCGCAAGCGGGTCGAGATGATCCGTTTGCCGATTACGTCTTCCGCGTCGAGCATGTCGTCGTGTAACTGCTGCGACGTGAGCGACGATGCCGCCTGATGGTCGGGAAGGAACGGCCGCGCCGGTTCGCAATAGGTGCGTTTGGCCGCGACCGAGACGAATTCCTTCTCTGGATACCGCAACGCCGTCAGCTTGCCGCCGAAGACGCAGCCGGTGTCGACGTTGACGGTCCGATTGAGCCACTCGGGTTCCGGCACCGGCGTGTGACCGTAGACGACCATCGCCGGGCCGCGGTACTCGGCGGCCCAGTTCATCCTCACCGGCAGACCGAACTCGTCGGTCTCGCCGGTGGTCTCGCCGTAGAGGGCGAAGTCGCGAACGCGACCGGAGCCGCGGCCCTGCATCTCCTGCTTGAGGCCGGCATGAGCCACGACCAGCTTGCCGTCGTCAAGCACGTAGTGACTGACGAGAGCATCGAGAAAGTCGGCCAGTTCCTTGCGAAATGGCTCGCGTATGTCGCCTGGGAGCGCGTCCAGATCCTCGAGTGTCTCCGCAAGGCCATGTGTGATCCGCACATCGCGGCCACGCAGCTTCCGGAGGAGCTTCATGTCGTGATTGCCTGGCACGCAAAGGGCCGACCCGTGCGCAACCATGTTACGCACGGTCCTCACGACATCGACCGTCCGTGGTCCGCGATCCACGAGATCGCCGACGAAGACCGCCTTGCGACCTTGCGGATGGACATTTACCCGTTCGCCCCAAAGTGGATCGGGATCCACCTTGGGGGTGGAGCAGTAGCCCAATCGTTCGAGCAACTCTTCGAGTTCGTCGCCGCAGCCGTGCAGGTCGCCGATGATGTCGAACGGCCCATGTTCATCACGGCGGTCGTTCCAGAGCGGGACTCGCTCGATCACGGCCGCATCGATCTCGTCCGCCGAGTCCAGCACAAACACGTGGCGGAAGCCTTCGCGTCCGAGACCGCGGACGGACCGCCGCAATTGCGACCGCTGCTGACGGACGACGTGCGGGCCGAACTCGCGATCGGAGCGTGCCCGGTTCCGCTCATGGCACAGCTTCTCCGGTGGATTCAGCACGACGGCCACGGGCAGGCAATGGAACTGCCTCGCCAACTGCACAAGCGGCTTACGTGCCTCCGGTTGCACGTTCGTTGCGTCGATCACTGTGAGCTTGCCGAGCGCCAGCCGCTTTGATGCCACGAAGTGCAACACCTCGAAGGCGTCCTTCGTCGCCGTCTGGTCGTTCTCATCGTCGCTGACCAGTGCGCGGCAGAAGTCAGACGAGAGCACCTCGGACGGCAGGAAGTGCCGCCGCGCGAACGTGCTCTTGCCCGACCCGCTGGGACCGATCAAGACGATGAGCGAGAGTTTCGGAAGCTTGATGTGCATCAGGTGAGGGTGGCTTTCGCTGCGTCGAGTGTCTGAAGCCGCAGCCGCACGAGCAGGTCGTGGAGCGCCTCTTTGGATCGCGGCGACTCCGGGTAGCGTGCTGGACTCCAGGGCCTGTTCGAGTTGAGCCACTAGGCGGCGGTATTCACGCTCGTAAAACTCGAGGTCGGCCTGTTCCAGTGCCCCCTTCTCGGGGCCGGCCAACTTTCGTGCGATCAGTTCGTCGATGTAAGGCAGTTTTACGGTCTCGTTGAGACGAAGCAGATTCGCTTCGACCTCACCCGTCCGCATCAGATGCAGGCCCGTCAGCAAGACCCGGTACACGTACAACAGCGGCTTGACGCGAGGTGGCGACTCTTTCCCGAAGAGCTTCCATTGCGTTTCAGCGAAGCCCAGATAGTGATGCGCGTGGTAGCGCGTAATACAGCCGGCGGCGATTTCCTTCAGCTCGTCGTGTTCGGGAGTGGTGTGTACGATCAGCGGCGAGAAGATCTGTTCCAGCACGTACCCGTTCTTTTTGAGCATCAAACTGAAGAACTTGTGCGCATCATGTGTGACGAGGTCGATCTCCAGCCCGTCGTGGATGCCCGATTTCTCAATGGTTTCTTCGCCAACGCTCAGGCCGATGACGCATTTCAGCGGCAGGAGGTGCATGCCTCGCAAATCGAAGTCGGAATCCGGTGACGGGAACCCGTAAAGGTGCGCACCGCTGATCGTCGCGAACAACAGTGGATAAGGATGCTGCTCGACCTGTTGAACCACGCGAAGGTCCATGGTCATGGGAGTGCCTCCGCGAGCGCTCGCCGACGCGCGTCGACGAGAAAGGCATTCGCCCGCTCGTAGTCGGGTCGGTCTGGCAGTTCGGTTGATTCGAACGCCGCGTTGAATCGTTGGTGCAGTTCTTTCCGCCAGGCTTCGACGTCGTCCCAAGACATCTCGCCACGTCGGATCGCGAGCAGTTCCTCGCGATGCTTCTCGACCCGTACGGGAACGACGCCGCTTCGCAGAACTTCGATCCCAGCGAGCAATAGGCGAATCAGGTGCATGACGTGCTTCCACTTCACCTGGCCCTGATTGCGGATGTCGGTCTGCATTTTCTTGAACTGCGACATCACGTAGCCGTTATAGGTCTGATAGACGACGCGCGACATGAAGCACGACCGCATGTCGAGCAGTTCCTGAGCGAGCGGCGTCGCCGTTTCGACCATGGGCGAATAGAGGCACTCCAGCACGTTGGGGTTCGCCTTGAGGGCCAGGACCACGAACTTCTGGATCTCCCAGTACGTTTCTTGAGTCTCCTCGTCGTCGAGTTGATCGGGCACGCCGTAAAGCGACCAGTGCAACTCGGCCGGCGGGAGATAGCACCCGCGGCGGTCGACGTCGGAACCCTCACCGGCCAGTCCATACGCCTGCGAGCCGATGACGCAGCGGAAAATGACGCGATCGAAGAGCTGGCGAGACGCGGCACTGCTGGCGATGCCGCCTTCCTTGAAGCGTGCAAGCGTCGTCAGCTCGCCGGGCTTCAGGGGAACCTCGACGCCATCGGTGAACCGCACGCGATACGAATGTTCGAGATCGCGCGGCGAGCGAATGACGACCCCGACCGACCCTCGCGGATGACGGATCTTTCCGCCGTCACCGACGACGTCAGCAAGCGTCACGACTTGCGTTCCCGGAGAGTAAATCAGCCCCGGATGATCGTGGACGCGCTCAGGCACGCGTGAAGACTCCCATCTGCGTCGGCGATCCCAGCCGCTCGTCCACGGGACCGACCGGAAGGATTCTGACGCTGTAGCCCCAGCGCTCCGCGACCCCTGTCGCCCACTCTTGGAACTCCTGCCGCGTCCACTCGAATCGGTGATCGGGATGCCGGAACCGGCCCGCGGGCAGCGTCTCCCACGTCTTGTTGTAGTCGCGGTTCGGCGTGGTCAGCACAATCGTGTTCGGCTTGGCGAACTCAAAGAGCACGCGTTCGAAGGCCTTCAGACGCGGAAGGTCGAGATGCTCGACGACTTCAACGACGGCCGCAGCGTCGAAGCCTTCGAGCCGCTTGTCTCGGTACATCAACGAACCGTGGAGCAGCTTGATGCGGCCGGCTTGTCGCTCGGGCATGCGTTCATGGCGAAGCCGCTTTTCCGCCGTCTCCAGCGAACGGATCGAGACGTCGACGCCGACGATTTCCTCGAATTGCCGATCCCTGAGCAGTTCCCGCAACAGCTTGCCTTCGCCGCAGCCTAAGTCGAGCACCCGTTTCGCTCCGCTCGCCTTCAACGCGACCGTCACCGCATCGAGCCGCTGTTCGTTGAGACTGAGCCGCTCTTCCAGAGTCTCTTCCGCGCCGGCTCTCGCGGCCTGGCCTTCGTCGACTTCGACAGGCTCTTCAGCTTCGACGAGCCGCGACAGGGCGAGGCGAAAGAGGCTCGGTCGATGTCGGAGGTAGCCGCGGGTGATCCGTTCCCGTTCGGGATGCTCCGCCAGCCAGCCGGCGCCCTTCGTGAGCAGCTTCTCGATCTCTTCCTCGCCGACGAAATAGTGCTTCTGGTTGTCGAACACAGGGATCAGCACGTAGAGGTGCGTCAGCAGCTCCGACAGCGTCGTCGTCTTGCGTAGCGTCACCGAGAAGTACGGGCTGTCACCCCATTCGGGGAATCGCTCGTCGAGCGGGTGTCGCAGCGCTTCGACTGCGTAGTCCAACGGCTCGAACACGCTGCGCAAGAAGCCTTCGCCCGCCCGCACGGGCAGCACTTCGAGGCGAACCGTCAGCGGAATCGGCGTGGTGACGAGTTCCGGCCGGGCGCTGCAGCGACCCTGCATCGCCGAGTTCAGTGTCTGCGAGAGCGCCACGCTCATGAATGACGACGCGACATAAGGACGATCATTGACGTACTGCGCGAGCGGTGCCGCCTGATTCCGCGACTTACCCCGCACCATGCCGACGGGGTCTACGTCGAGCAGCACGCAGGCCGTACAACGCTCGGCGGTCGCTTCCGGGTAAAAGACGTGCGTCTGGCCGAAGCTCAGGTCGAAGCTTTGGAACCGGTCCGGGTGCTTGTGCAGCAGATAGCCGAGGTCGGTTGCTGGCTGGTGCGTCGTCGAAATCGTGAGCAGCATAACGAACCGAGGTTGACGTACTTATCACGGACGATTCGGCGACGGCCTGCGCGACCGCCGCGGCGACCTGCTTTCAAGCTGTCGGGCAAAGGTGCAGAGACGAGCCTCAGAGCGACACTTCTCGTCGACGCCCACTATACAGTCCGTGATATCGTCAGCCGCTCTTGTGCGGCCCTGTATTGCAGAAGGACACGCTCGCGGTCGCGGGCGGGACGATTCGACTTGCCGCGGACCTGAACGCGTCGCAGCAGCGACGCTGGCGTGCGGCCCTGCATCGTGAAACTCGATGCCGTCGTTCACCGTGGCGCGCCAACGCCGATGGTGACATTCCCAGGAATGAGCTTACGAAGGGCGCTTGGGGAGAAGACCCCGATCGATCGTCATCAAAGCATATTATGGGCGGGGCAGACACGGGGCCGTGACCGCAGGTGCCGAATCGCGACTGGAAACATTTTGTATTCACTCGTGCCGCACGCCAGACTGACGATGTCATCTCGGCGACTCTTCTAG
Organism: Planctomycetaceae bacterium; assembly: GCA_013813775.1. Lineage (GTDB taxonomy): Bacteria > Planctomycetota > Planctomycetia > Planctomycetales > Planctomycetaceae > JACCRE01. The sequence continues at coordinate 5,205 of JACCRE010000077.1, read as the reverse complement.
CCGCACGGCCTGTGGAGGATCTCGTGGCTCATCCTGCTCTTGCCATCTGCACTGCGGCAACGCTCTTGATCGCCGCGTCGCTTTCACTCGCTGCTCAAGATCCGGCCTTATCGGGCGAGCGTGAGGCGGCCGAAGCCGAACTCCAAGGAGAAGATGTTCTCGACAAGCTGAGAACGGTCAACGCACGCGTTGAATTGCCCCCGGCGGAGTTTGCCGCCGGGCATGTCGAGCCGCTCGAGTTCGGCGCCGACCGGGTCAGCAGGACCGACAACGGGTTCGTGATCCAACTCCCCAGCGAATCGCCGATCCCGACGCCGACGGTCTATGACGGCCGGCTCTACGTCAGCGGCGGCTTCAGCTCTGAGGAGTACTATTGTTTCGATGCTCAGTGCGGCAAACTCGAGTGGGCTGTCCAGCTCGACGATGACGGACCTTCATCCGCGACTCCGTTCGAAGACTCGATTCTTTTCAGCTGCGAGTCATGCACGTTGTTCGCACTCGACGCCAAGTCGGGAGCGATGCGCTGGTCGCACTGGCTCGGCGACCCGCTGCTCTCGATGCCTGCCGTGGCCGGCCGAGAGGTGTTCGCCGTCTATCCGGCGACGCCAGACGAGGATCTGCCAGAGGACGCGGTCGACGGCAATATCGCACCGTCCCACATCGTCGCCGCCTTCGACGCGGCAACTGGCAAACTCCGCTGGCGGCGCTGGATCGACAGCGATTGCATGACGACGCCGGTCGTCGCGGGCGATGATCTGTACCTGACGTCGCTGACGGGCACGCTCTACCGGTTCGGCCGGAAGGATGGAGCCATGCGGCTCGCCGAGCGCGTGCGGGCCACCTCGGCTCCAGTGGCGGTCGGAGAGCGGGTGTATCTTGGCCGCCGGGCCGACGACCCTGGGGCGGCTGAGGTCATGGAGTGCATCACCGCTCAGGATCGGGCGACGAACGCCCTGCAGTATGCCGCTGCACGACATGCGGCCCCTTACCTCGATCAGGCCGTGCAGCGCGAGGCGGCTTTCAGCCAGCAGGCAGAGGAGTTCGAGGCGCCAAACGCGATCGGCGGCGGATTTGGTGGGTCGGGCGGCGGATTCTTCTCGGTTCCCCCTGATGCGGCTGAGGGCACTCAAGCTGACGGAGTGAGTGACGAGAGTGTTGCACCGGCGAAGCAGACTGCAGTGCCTGCGGACGAGGTGCTGGAGGAAGCAGCACCTTTCGACGCGCTCGCCGTGAAACAGCTGCAAGCTGCAGACGTCATCGGCCTAGGCAACGTGTCGACGCTGCAGGCCTTCCATGGTTCGCGGCCACTCTCTCGCGACGGGCGGCTCTTCAGTTGCATGGGCGATCGGCTTGTCTGCCTCAACGCAGATTCTGGCGAGGTGCTTTGGACAGTTCCCTTGGAAGGCGATCTCCGCCAGGCGGGAGGGCACCTCGCGACACCTCCGATCGCGGCCGGGAACCACTTACTGATCGCTACCATCACCGGTCAGCTTCGGCTGATCGATCCCTCCTCTGGAAGGACCGAACGTACGTGGGACGTTGGCTCCCCAGTTCGATTCCCGCCAGTTGTTGATGCCGGACGCATCTTTGTCGGGACGCAGGACGGGAAGCTCGTCTGCATCGAGACGGGCGATGCCGGCTTGACCGGCTGGTCGATGCCGGGTGGCGATCCAGGCCATAACAACAGCGTCACCAAAGACGCAAACCAGCCATGAGTTGTCCGCCGTGCTTAGGAGTTGATGGCTTCGTTGTCGCTCATCCGCCGGCAGAAATCAGCATCGAGTAGGACACCTCTCTCAGCGTCTAAGGACTCTACATGCGCTCGTCTTTGCGACTTTGCCTTTGGACCGCTTTCGGTGCTCTGGTTTTGCCGGCCACGGTGATCGCCGCCGCCACACCCGCCGACCGGCCAAACGTCGTGTTGATCGTCGCGGACGACCTCGGTTACGGCGACGTCGGCTGCTACGGCTCGACGGTACATCGCACGCCGCACATCGACGCCCTGGCGACGGCGGGGGTCCGCTTCACACAGTTCCGAGTGAACCCGCTCTGCGCCCCGACACGAGCCGCGTTCATGACCGGGATGTACAGCCTCGAGACGGGCATGTGGCGCGGGCCGAGCCGAGGCGGCGAGAACACCGCTGGTGACGAGGAGGGTGAGGAATCCGCGGCTGTTCAGCCTCGCCGCAACAACCGGGAACGGCGGAACCCGGACGAGGCGGGTCGAGCCCGCGAACTGCACCGCGACCTGCGGCTGCTCCCCGAAATGCTCAAGGAATCCGGTTACGCGACAGGCATGTTCGGCAAGTGGCACCTCGGTTACGAGTCGCCGAACGTGCCGAACGCACGCGGCTTCGAAGAGTTCGTCGGGTTCCTGGGCGGCGCGCATCCCTACGAACCGTCGCGGGGCGAGGCGATCCAGCGCAACGGGGAACCGATCCAGGACGGGCGACACCTGACGGACCTGTTCACCGACGAGGCGATCGAGTTCATCGAATCGCGGCGGGACCGGCCGTTCTTTTGCTATGTCCCCTACAACGCCGTGCATGGGCCGCTCTGGTCGACGGACCGTCCGCGCGCCTCCGGCAAGCCGGAGTGGCTCGCGAAGGGTGGCGAACGCGGCCTGGAGTTTCCACTGCGGGATTACTGTGCGGTGCTGGAGCACATGGACGACGGCATCGGCCGGATCATGGCCGCTCTCCGCAGGCTCGGCCTCGATGATCGAACACTCGTGATCTTCGTGAGTGACAACGGGGCCCTCGAAGACAAGTATCCCGGCAACAACGGCCCGCTCCGCGGGCAGAAGGGGGAGACATATGAAGGCGGCGTGCGGGTGCCGGCGGTCATGCGATGGCCGGGAGTCATTCCGTCCGGGACCGTCTCCGATGCGCCGGCCGTCGCGGCGGATCTCTTCGCGACCATACTCGACGCCGCAAGCGGCGAGGTTCCGCAGGATAACGGCGGACGGTCGATCCATGGCGTCAGCCTGCTGGGCCACCTCCGCTCGGGAGCAAGCGAGCCTCTGCCCGAGCGGTATCACTTCTGGGATCTGTACGGCGACCTCGGCGCCTATCATGCCGGCTGGAAGCTCGTTGGAGCGATCGAGAACCACCGCGGCCGATTCGCCGAGGCCCTTCCGCACATCGAGGCGGCTGAGTTCCAACTCTACTATCTGCCAGGCGACATCGGTGAAACGCGGGATCTGGCCAGCGAGCGGCCGGAGGTTTATTCCGACTTGAAGCGACGGCTGATCGAGTGGTTCAAGAAGAGCACCCGGTGACTGACGGCGAGAACAGCTTTGCCGCATTTTTGCGCATGCTCAATCTGATGAAGGCGAAGGCAGCTGGGGCGCGTTGGCTTCGCCCGACGTGACCGAGGGACAATCACACTGCCACTGATGGAACGGCCTCATCTGACATGGCCGCGCCTCAACTGCCTGCTCCCGCAGCTCTGCTGCCGGCGGGGTTTCGTGCCCGGAATCGTTTACGAAGTTGCAACGAGTCAAGGCCGGTCGAGGAACACGAGAGCTGCGGCGAAAGTGACGGTGCAGCGGGCTATCGCTTGGTCGAGAGTGGTCATCGTCTCTGAGATCCGCACGGCACCAGACCCTGTCGCGATCACTGACCGCCGGAGGCGATCAGCGGCCGCTGAGTTTGAGGGGACAGTGGGCTGTAAGCCATTCCGGAATTGCTTTGATGCCGGCAGTGCCAGGCTTATGCACTTTGGGGCCGGAGGCACCATCAGGGGATATCGCCGGGCCTGAACGCCTGGTATCATCGCCTTCACTGATGCGTCGATCACTCGACGCTGTCCGCCTTTCGAGTCTTCTCGCGAGCGCATCCATGAAATCGACGGTCTTCCGCCTGGTCGCTGCGGTGGTTGCGGTTTCGTTATTGGTCGTCATCGGTGTCCTCTTCGCAATCGCCCGTTTTGATCTGATTCCCGAGGACTACGTCGAGCCGCTGTCGGTGGCTGTCGAGTTCGCCGAGCCGGTGCCGCCGATCGAGCCATTGCCAGACGACATCGTCGCCCTGCGCCCTGCAATCGCGGCGAAGGGAGGTTACGAAGGGCTTCTCATTCGCGAACTGGGTCGGCAGGCGGTCTTGATCGCGGCTCGCGACGAAATGGGATTGCGAACGCGTGACGTTCTCCTTCGCGAGATCTTGCCGGATGCTGACTTCGAGAAGCTGCGCGCGCTGGATGCCCACGTCATCAGTCCGCCCGACGGGAATATGTTCGTCGGGATCGTCCGGTCGGGCGGCGCTTGGGAAGACATCGATTTCTACAAGATTCCGCCGGGCGGCGAAGACGAGAACCGCATCGCCTATGTGGCCCGTCAAGCCGAAGCGGCGTCACGCGATGAGTTGGTCAAGCGACTGACAGGAATCGGCTTCAAAACGCGAAAGGCGGCCGTCTCTTCGGAAGCTCGGTCACCGGGGAAGGGGCGTTTTTCGACCTACGAAGAGCCCTCGCCCAAAGTCGTCGAGCGGATGGACCTTGTCTCGCAATATGGGGCGGCGCGGGCTTGGCATGAAACGATCCGTACCCACGGCGAGACGCCCGAACGGCTCGCCGGGTTGGTGCGCGCTTACACGAACCTCGGCGTGCTGACGTCGCATCACTGGTCGGCGAGTCAAAAGACCTATCAGGCACGTTCGCTGCTTTACGCGGAACGGCTGCTGCGGCTCACCGGCGAAACGTCTTCGTCGTTGCGATGGCGCGCCTATGCGCGAGCTTTCCTCGGCTTGCCGACGCTCGCGCTAAGCGACATGGATGCGGCCGATACTGTGGCAGACCAGAAGGACAGTGTTCCCGATTGGTGTGCTTCGCTACGAGCCTACGCCGCCGGTGATCTCGATGAGATGAAGCGCCTGCGCAGCGTCGGTGACCGCAATACGCGGACGGTCGCCTGCTTGCTCGTCCTGAACGATGCCTTGCTTGCGCAGTGGCCGGGTCGGATTGAAGAGGCCGCGAACGCCCTGCTTGAAGTGTCGCCGGCCAACAACCGTGCCGCTACCGCGTTGCTCGACATGTATATGCCGCTAGTGCGTCCAACCCTTACGTGTAGCGGTAGCCGCGGTGTCGAAGATGGCTGCGGCATTCGTGTTCGGGGAACAGGTCGAGCACGCGGCCGCGGAGTTCCCACAGCGTCTCGGTCGTGCGGGCGGCGGCGCGCAGCAGCTTCTTGAACTTGCTGAAGGCCAG
>JACCRE010000071.1 GCA_013813775.1 Planctomycetaceae bacterium | reverse complement strand
AAGCTTGTTTCAATCTGGGAAGACTTTTGCTGTAAAAGATTTCGGCGTAACTCATTGGCTACCAACAAAACGCGTGGAAGCCAATTCCCTTCCAAGTCAGCCTATCTTGAAACACTCGATAGCCCTGCTGAGGACACCAGATCGTCTTGAACCATTGCACTGGCAAGGGTAGAATTCGGGCAAGTAAGATCGCCTCTTGAACTCTTGGGAAATGTTCGATGAAGAGAACATGCATTTTCTTTCCGGCGCTTCTTCTCGGATCAACGGTCGCGGTCACGTCACTTCTTCCTAACGATGTTCGGCCGGCCGAAGACGCAGTTGACCGCAGTGCTGCGTCTTGGGAGTATCGCGTGATCGAATTGGATTCAATCGCGGCGGCCGGCACGAAAGGGGTTTTACTCAATGATCTCGGGAAACAAGGCTGGGAATTGACGACTGCCACCGAAGGCGAGGGCATTGTGCGGGTCTTCTTTAGGCGCCGAACGCAGTAATTGGAAAACGATTGTGCATATGGCCATCAGGAGAGGGTTCCGCTTTGCGGACCCCTTTGGCAATTTCAGTGAAAAGAGGTCATTTCAATTTTTTTTACATAGCATGAGACTGGAAGATCAAATGAATCGCCTGGGGATATTGTCTGCATGTGCAAGAACGTTTCATGGAAACCAGCCGACTCGGGAACTCTAATTTGAATACGCACCTTATGGGTTCCGGATGGGGTAATTCCATCAGAGGACCAGTGCTCGACGGTCCATTGCTCAGATTTGAGATAGGCATCCGTGAAGCTTATACTTGAGGCACCTTGGATATTGATCTCTCTTTCAACTACCTCTCCATTAGGCTGACGGCCTAGCAATAGGCGGTTTGGTGAAATCCCAGATCTAGCGATGACCTCACCGGTCACCGGGATACGCAAGATATGACCTCCGTCAAGATCTGTCGACAACTCAACAACCTCATTTAATCGTCCCACTGCCTCTAGGCCGATCCGCACATTAAATGTATGGCGTGATACACCGCTGTCGACCTCTTCGAGCCTGATCGACGACGAACTAGTTTGAATATTTGTCACCTTGAAGGCTAAATCCCGCGGACTATATATATCGAGCTTCCGCGTAATCGTCTCACCATTCTCGACAATGGAGAGGTGGAGCGTTGGGGGACTTGCGGCCACCGGCCAGACCGGTTTCGCCATGACACTGACTGAAACTGTCTCGTGTTGAGGATCATTTGTGTCAAAACTGACCGTATGATGGATCGGATCCATCCGCTCAGGAACATCAAATAACACCTCTAGCCGCCCTTCACTTCCCGCCGGAACTTCTTTGGGCGTAATGTCGGCAGCCGTGCATCCGCAACTGGTCTTCACGTTGGAGAGTATGAGCGGTGATCGTCCTGTATTTCGGATTACAAATTCGCTGCGAACTTTCATGCCCGGAGTGATAACACCCAGGTTGCGTTCACTGTCGGGCAGTTCGATTTTTGCAAAATTATCGGCCGAACTCCTTGACGGGTGTTTTGTAATAAGAGATATCCCGACGGCGACCGCGACACTAACGGAAGCCACGCCAATCAAAAAGCAGATTCTCGACAAGGGGCGACGGAAAATAATCATAGCTCAACTCGTGCGGCATTTCCGCCAAGGACAAACATATTGTCTAGGCCTCTGTCTAAGAACTATTGAACTATTTCGCGAGCGCAGCTAACGAAACATTTCCTGCAATCCCTCCAGTTCGCGACGATCTCTCGCAATTAACAGGGTAATTCCAGTCCATGAAGACAGCTCGGTCTGACTTCTAAGTTGGGGCGCATACGGCGGATCGACAATAACTAAGTTGTCTCCGGCAAAGCCGGCCCCAACGACGAAATGATCTCCGGCAAGGTGCAATATCATGGGTGGACCACTCCTTGGCAGATCTCCCCACCGCATCTTAAGTGCAAGCGTTTCGAATCCGAATGATTCTAAGGCATCCCGAACCTCGGCAAGAGAATTTCGCCCAAGAGGATCTGGAATGATTTGGCCCCGAATTTGTTCGAGGGTCTTGGGGCTGCCGAGCAAGTGGCTGATAACGCAAACGCTTGTGACGCCGCAGGGATTCTGAGGGTCACGTAGGATAGTGCCTGTCGTCGACTGCTCTGAGCTCTTCTCGTAAGGCAAGGCGGAGGATATGCCATTCTTGTTAGCACGCACGAGAGAATGAATGATTAGAACTCCGAGAAATGCGGCTACTCCGACCGTTAGGCATCGTATATAATACATATTTTCTTCACACCTGAACAACCGTGAGTATTCGGGGACTATTTTGCATGATCAGCAGCTACCGCCACACGCGGCGCAGGCCGAAAGCAAGAGCGATGATCAGCGCAATTGCGAAATTAGCGAAGAGTACATATTTCAGGAGAGGATTCCGCATCGGCGGCGCGAGTACATCTTTGGCCTCTTTGGCGTGCGATTTCAAAAGAGCATCACTAATTCCAGCTGTTTGGTAATTCTCTCCCGTTACCTGATTCGTTACATAAATGCCCGGAGCGAAATCGAACTGGAATACATCGTCACCCACTCGTGGATTGGTAACCCAGTCGGAAAACTCTATGTGCTCCTCTTTCATCAGGAGCGGTCGAGCCCCTCGTATGGCGTTGGCCTCTTCGACTACATACTCCTGATGTAGTACCTCCGTCGGAAGCCAGATTCCGGCTGAAGCTTCTTTGTACTTGGAACCCTGAACGCTTCGATATTCGAGCCATGTGTCACGTTGAGGATATCGCGCCGCGATGGACCGTCGAATGACAGCGAAGTTGAGATCTGGCGCGATATGAAATTGCATCCGGCGTTCGATATCCGATCGAACAGGATCTGTCTCCCACACAATAACTTCTCCCTCATTGGTCTGTGTAGTAGCAACAATATGACCGCCATATTTACGGATTTGCTCGCTAATTCGTTCGCCAAAAAAATGCGTCGTGGCCTCTCGTGGATCGAGATGCCACGGCAACGCATTCCGGTCATTCGAGATCAAACCGGCGATGAAGTCCGTTCCACCGCTCATGGACTTGACCGTATCGCCGTTGAATACCGCTAATGCCATAGTTGGTTCAGTCGAGCCGAGGCCGCTTTGACCAGCATTTTCACCCCTTCCTTCATATCTTACACGGCCAGCAAGTTCGAAGATGCACGATGCTGTCCCCTGAAGTGCGTAAAATTTCTCCGGGGAATTCGGGATGGGCAGCTTGTAGGTTGACTTCGTCCTGACGGACAGCGTCTGGATGGCATCTTCGGCGGCGGCGACCGCCTTTAATACATTGCTTGCGTTGTACTCCGATTCTTTGGCATGAGCGGCGTGCAATGAAATGACCAGTAGCATCGAAAAAGCAGCGCCACTGTATTTGTTTGTCGCCATTATTGTTGCCTACTTATGGAATAACTGCCCGCCTTTCCAGACGAAAAGCAGCCGGAAGAACCACTGAGTCCAACAAGGCGCGGTTGTGCCGTCAACACCATACTGCTTCTTGCAGGGACTCTCCTCACACTACCGGTTCACCGGTGGTGTGATTTTCCAACACAGCGACCCCCTTAAAATGAATCTCTCCGGCTATGCCCACGCGACAAGCCGAAATTTCGGCGCGACGTGAGTCCCCTGTCTGCCGAGAGCCGTTACCGCTTTGAAGACTGGCGATGAACCAGTTTCTTCGTGCGTGACAGCCCAAATCATATCGCGCGGCCTAGCTCTCACATGAGGAGGCGGTGCAAGTATATCTGACCGGCCCGCATGTCTGCGGCGTGGCCGAACATGAGCATTTCCCTGCCGCATCGACCGTGCCAGTATGCTTCGTACCGCAACTCGTGCCACTCGTCTCCGAACAATTTGTCGTGGCACCAGGTATGGAGGCGCATCTAGCAAATCCGCCACCGACCTGCATATTGCAGTTGTTGGTACCGTTAATCCTCGTGCAGACCTCCGGTAAAAGGCAGGCACAATTCTGGTCTTTGCAGCCATGCGACTGGCAGGCACCTCCGAGCACTCTCTGCATCTCCGTGTTTGTCAGAACAGATGTCTGCATGTTGGTGCTGGATCCGGCACCGAAAAGGGTAGCTGTGCCGAGAAATATGCCGACCGAACCAGACATCACAAAGCTACTGAAGCTACGGCAAATCATTAGCCACTCCTAAGAAAACAGGACACGGAAACATCCAGCCACGCCGGACACTTGGCGAGCACCTGAAAATCGCAATTGGGGGAAAACTTTATCGGAACGTTATACCTGACGAACCCAATGCCAAAACTCCGCAATGGCTCGTGTCGGCCACTGCGAGAAGCTTCTACGAGTTGTATCTGGGTTCGCTAAGTACAACGTTCCGAACTTTATTTACCGACGGATAACTCTTCGAAGCAGATGAAGCGGCAGCTTCGTCGATGAAGAATATGTAAATTGAGTAGCCGCACCGGCCGATTGGCATCTTTCCCCGGAAGGATCGCAACAAGTCAGGGGGGGCCATTCGCGGGTGTCCCCCTTCATCCCAGACATGCCAATACGTGCCTGCTATAAAGTTAACGCTGACTACATAATAGCCCGGAGACAACGAAGAAGACCGTGGGAGTCTACAATTCATACCGACCGACGCCGGAGCAAAAGCTCCGTAGTACAAGAGATAGATTGGCTCACCACTGGCGGTTCGGCTCGACCACTCAGGCAAAAACGGCAGATCCTGCCCCCAATCCAGATTGCTGCCTAACATATGCCGCCACCCGTTCTCCGGCCCCCCGGCGGCCTCATTGAAGTACGCAAGGGAGTGTGGATGAATCCGCAGGCTGCTCGTGGCCGAGCCGGCCACGCACAACAGCGCGAAGACGGCGAGACACAGCCGGGCGAAGATGTCAAGTGTGCGGAGCGTCATAAGTGACGTCTCTGATGATCGGATGGTCTAAAT
>JACCRE010000044.1 GCA_013813775.1 Planctomycetaceae bacterium | reverse complement strand
GAAGAGGGGAGTTCGGTCAGAGTCGTTGAGTTCGCAATCACACACATTCATGACGCCAGCCTTCAGGTCAACGCCCGTGCTCGGACGACGGCTCCCAAAGCCGGGTCGGTCACAGTCGTGACGGGCGAGGGGAACAGTCCCGCCGCTTCGAGTGAGATCACGATCCTGTCGCGAACCAGCGACGTGTTCAGCAAGAGACCGCCCGTGACGGCCAGCGGGAAAGGCAATTCGGACAATCCCGCTTTGTCGGCGGCGGCTCGAATCATCTCGGCGAGCTCGCTGGCGGCGTCGTGCAGAATCCGTCGCGCGACGACGTCGCCATCGTTGGCCGCTGCCACGACATCGATGGCCAGTGTCGCTAAGTACCGTCGATCCCGACCCGCTTGATGGACCGCCGTCACGATTTCCGACGGTGAGACGGCTTTGAGGCGCGCCATCAGCCGGGACAGCAGGATCGTGTCCGGACCGCGTCCATCGGCGAACTTGGCGGCCGCTCGGAGCGCCGTGAGCGCGACCGCATAGCCGCTGCCTTCATCGCCGACGAGTTCGCCCCAGCCACCGGCACGAGACGTTTGCCCGTCGGGACCGCGGCCGACAGCGAGCGAGCCGGTTCCCGCGATGACGGCCACGCCCCAGCCTTCGGGAGTGCCGGCGGCGAGAACCGCATCGGCATCGGGCACGATTTCGATGCGGGCGGCGAGCTTTCGCGCCGATGCCCAGTCCTGGATGAGCGTTTTATCAACGAGGCGGCCGGTGCCGGCAAGCGCCAGACAGGCCGCCGCGATCGGACGAGGCCTTAGACCGGCTTCGCGCCACGCGGCGTCGATGGCGGTCTCAAGATTGAGCGTGGCGGCTTCAATGCCGATCGCACGAGGATTCGACGGGCCAGAGAAGCCGCGACCGAGGACTTCGTTCTCTCCCGCCTCGCGTTTCGCGAGCCAGACGACCGTTTTGCTGCCGCCGCCATCGACTCCCAGCACGATGTCGTCGCCGTCGATTTCGGCCGCGACCGGTTTGGGCTGAGAGGCGGCTTGTCGCGGCGCGACAGTTTTCGATCCGTCTTTCGATCCGTCGGTGATCGCCTGCCGGAGATGGCCTCCCGCTTCCGCGATGAGTGCTCGTGCTTCGGTCGGATCGACCTTGCGATGATGCATGACAACCGCCGTTTTGACGTCGCCGCCGGCGTCGGCGAGCAACGCCTCGGCCTCGTCGAAGGAAAGATCGGTCAATGCGCCCACGATGCGCTTGCTGCGGTTGAGCAGCTTCGAATTCGTCGCGCGAAGGTCTACCATCAGATTGCCGTAGGTCTTGCCGAGCAACACCATCGTGCCGGTGCTGAGCATATTCAGCACCAGCTTCGTCGCCGTGCCCGCCTTCAGGCGCGTGGAGCCGGTGATGATCTCGGGGCCGACCACGGGGCAGATCGTGATCTCCGCGACGGCCGAAATTTCACTGTCGCGATTGCAGGTCAGTCCGATCGCGACGGCGCCGACTCCCCTCGCGTATTTCAGCCCGCCGATCACATAAGGAGTGCGGCCGCTGGAGGCGATGCCGACGACGGCGTCCTTTTCGGAAAGATTGATCTCCGCGAGGTCGGCCTCGGCGAACTCCGGGTGATCTTCGGCCCCTTCCACGGCGCGGGTGAGCGCGCGCGGCCCGCCGGCGATGATGCCCAGCACCAGATCGGGCGGCGTGCTGAACGTGGGAGGGCATTCGGCGGCGTCGAGCACGCCGAGCCGGCCCGACGTCCCCGCACCCAGATAGATGAGCCGTCCGCCGTGCCGCAGGCGGTTGGCGATGAGCCGAACCGCGGCGGCGACCCGGTCGGCCTCACGGCCGACGGCGGCGGCGACGCCGGCGTCTTCCGAATTCATCAGCCGCGCGATTTCGAACGCACTCCGTTCATCGATCGCCACGCTGGCGGGATTTCGGGCTTCGGTCGTCAGTTGGTCGAACATGGACGGAATCACGGGAAGTCGGTGCGGCCCTCGGCGGACACTGGCGCGTCTAGATGATACGATCCGACGCCATGCAGCACCTCTGTGGAACGACAGCGATCGGCCATTTCTTATCGGTCCCTTTCATACCGCCCGCCGCGATCGCCGCGGTGGATATGGCGGTCGTGGCGATCTATCTATTGGTCACGATCGCGGTCGGCCTGTGGGTCGGGCGGGGTCAGAAGGATCTTTCCGACTATCTGCTGGGCGATCGGAACTTGCCGTGGTGGGCGGTTCTGGGCAGCGTCGTCGCGACCGAAACCAGCACCGCGACGGTCCTGTCGGTGCCGGGGCTGGCGTTCGCGGTCGACGGCGACATGCGGTATCTGCAGCTTGCCTTGGGCTACATCGTCGGGCGGATTCTCGTCTCGATGCTTCTGCTGCCGCAGTATTTCCGAGGGCGGCTCTTCACCTCTTATGAGGTGCTGAATCGACGCTTCGGCGGGCCGACGAAGGTCATCGCGAGCGTCATGTTCCTGCTGGCCCGCACGGCCGGAGACGGCTTGCGGCTTTATCTCGCCGCGTTCGTGCTCTCGAAGTTCGCCGGCATGTCGCTGCCGTCGGCGGTGCTGGTCACGGGAGCGGCGACGATCGTGTACACCGTCTTCGGCGGTATGCGCAGCGTCGTCTGGAACGACTGCATCCAGTTGGTCGTGTACCTCGTGGGAGCGGCCGTCACGTTGCAGATCATTCTGGGCCGGCTGCCGGGCGGCCTGGACGGCCTCCTTGAGTTCGGTCGCTCGACGGGACGATTCCGCGTCTTCGATTTCTCGACGACGCTCGCTGATCCGTACACATTTTGGGCGGGTGTGATCGGAGGAGGCTTTCTGACGCTCGGAACGCACGGCACCGATCAACTGACCGTGCAGCGGTTGTTGTCGTCGCGCAGCGAGCGCGACGCCAGTCGCGCGCTGGTTCTCAGCGGGTTCGTCGTGTTGGCGCAGTTCGCGTTGTTCCTCGTGATCGGGGTCGCGCTCGCGGCGTACTTCGAGGAGTTTCCGCCGCAGCGGCCCATCGAACGGAACGACGGGGCGTTCGCGACGTTTATCGTTGAAGCGTTGCCGGTCGGCTTCTGCGGACTGATGCTCGCCGCCGTGTTCGCGGCCGCGATGTCGACGCTGTCGAGTTCGCTGAACGCCTCCGCCGGGGCGGCCGTCAGCGACCTGATCGAACCGCAGCTTCGAGAGCCGTCTGCAAAGCGACTGTTGACGATCGGCCGAGTGCTGACGATCTTCTTCGGAATCGCTCAAATCGGCGTCGGGCTGCTTGGACCTCGCTTTGGCGGCAGCGTCGTCGACAATGTGCTCGGCATCGCCGCACTGCCGACGGGAATCATTCTGGGAGTGTTCGGGCTGGGCGTGCTTACGACACGAGTGACCCAGCCAGCGGCACTAGTCGGTTTCCTCGGGGGACTCGCTGTCGTCGCGACGGTGAAGATCCTCAGCGTGATGGAGTATTTCGCCCTGGGCTGGCCGTGGTACGCCGTCGTGGGGGCCGTTTCGACGTTCGCGATCGGTTACGCCGCGAGTTTTATCGTGTCGTCCCACGAGCGGCAGGCGTAAGCCTGCTGGTACGTCGTGCACTCGCAGAAGTCCTGAATCATTGACGACAAATCCCTTCAAGCAAAGCACCGCTATGAAATGCTGCTCCCGATCACTGTTCCGTTCCCAACCCACCGGCAGACCGACGCACGCCGCTCGCCTGTTGGCGTTCGTCGCCGCCGTACTGCCTGGTGTGATCGCGCTGGCAGGGCCGCCCCAGCTCGACCCGCGGAACCTCGGCTTCGATGCCGACAAGCTCGCGGCGATCGACGGCATCGTCGAGCAAGCGATCGAGGATGGTGAAACGCCGGGGGCGGTGATGTGCGTCGGTCGCTCCGACGGAATCGCCTCCCTGAAGGCTTACGGGCAGCGGCAGGTCGAGCCGACGCCCGAGCCGATGACGGTTGATACGGTGTTCGACATGGCGTCGCTGACGAAGCCGGTCGCCACGGCGACCTGCATCATGTCGCTCGTGCAGCAGGGGAAGCTCGCACCGGCGGATCTCGTCGCGAAACACCTGCCGGAGTTCAGTCAGAAAGGCAAAGAGGCCATCACCGTCGAGCAACTTTTGCTGCACACAAGCGGGCTGATCCCCGACAACTCGATCAAGGACTACGAAGACGGCCCCGAGAAGGCCTGGGAGCGGATCTTCGCCCTGGCTCCCATCGCCGAGCCGGGCACGAAGTTCCAATACAGCGACGTGAACTTTCTCGTGCTGGGAAAGCTCGTCGAAACGCTCAGCGGCAAGCCGCTCAACGAGTACGCCCACGAGATGACGTTCGCCCCGCTGGGCATGACCGACACCGGCTACCTGCCGAACGACGACCTGAAGGCACGGAGCGCGGCCACCGAGAAGAACGGCGATGTTTGGCTCAAAGGCACGGTTCACGATCCGCGAGCATCCAAGCTCGGCGGCGTTGCGGGTCACGCAGGTCTCTTTTCAACGGCGACCGATATGGCGACGTATGCCACGGCCATGCTCGAAAGCCTCAAGCTCGCAGGGGCAGCAGGCGAGAAGGTTGTGCAAAGCCGTGGCTCGGCGGAGAACACTTTCAAGGCCAGCTTGCTTGCGCCGCAAACCGCAGCAGAGATGACGACGCCTCGCGATATCCCCCGCGGCAAACGGGCCTACGGCTGGGACGTGCGGACCGGCTTCTCATCGAATCGCGGAGAGACCTTCTCGGATGCGGCCTTCGGTCACGGCGGTTTCACCGGCACCGCGATGTGGATCGATCCGCAGCTTGACCTCTATGTCATCTGGCTCAGCACGCGACTTCATCCCGACGGGAAGGGCACCATCAATCCGCTTGCGGGCCAAGTCGGAACGATCGCGGCGAACGCATTGCTCGATCGCCGCGAAGCCGCAACCGAAAGGGGCGACGGCAGTGATTCGCTTGCGATGTCGCCGACCCTCACGGGCATCGATGTCCTCAAGCGAGACGGCTTCGCCGCGCTCAAAGGACGAAAAATCGGCCTCATCACGAACCACACCGGCCGCAGTCGCGAGGGCGAGACGACCGTCGAACTGCTCCACGAGGCCGATGGTGTGGAGCTCGTCGCGTTGTTCAGCCCCGAGCACGGCTTCGAGGGCAAGCTCGATGAAAGCGGCATCGGCGACACGCGCGACGCCGCCACGGGGGTGAAGGTCTTCAGTCTCTACGGCGAGACTCGAACTCCGACCGAGGTGATGCTCGCCGAGCTCGACACGCTTGTGTTCGACATCCAGGACATCGGAGCGCGGTTTTACACCTATCCCTCGACGATGGCCAACGCGATGAAGGCGGCCGCCGAGCACGGCAAGCGGTTCGTCGTGCTCGATCGGCCGAACCCGATCAACGGCGTCGACGTCGAAGGCCCCGTGCTCGACGAGGGGCGCGAATCGTTCGTCGGGTTTCACACGATCGCCGTCCGGCACGGCATGACGATCGGCGAACTCGCGACCATGTATAAGGCCGAGCACAAGCTCGACCTCGACCTGCAAGTCGTCCGGATGGAAGGCTGGCGGCGTGCCGACTACTTCGACATGACCGCCCTCACATGGATCAATCCCTCACCCAATATGCGAAGCCTGACGCAGGCGACGTTGTATCCCGGAGTGGGCCTGCTGGAGACGACGAACGTGAGCGTGGGCCGAGGCACCGACACGCCCTTCGAGGTGCTCGGCGCTCCCTGGATCGACGGGGTGGCCTTCGCGACGGCGATGAATGAGAGGCGGCTCCCGGGCGTCCGCTTCGTGCCGGTTCGATTCACGCCGGACGCCAGCAAATTCGCGAACGAAGAGTGCGGCGGAGTGAATCTGATCGTCGTCGATCGGAACGCCTTCCGGCCCGTTTCGATCGGCTTGGCGCTCGCGGCGCAGTTGCGCAAGGATTACCCCGACGCGTGGGAGACCAAGAGCTTCGACCGACTGTTGATCGACAAAGCCGTCTTCGAATCGATCGTGAATGGTCAGGAGGTTGCGGAAATCGAAGCTGCGTTCGAGGCGGAGCATGATGCCTTTCGACAGCGGCGGTCCGCGTTTCTGCTGTATAAGTAAGTCGGAACTCGAACCCCTTTTCCGAAAGCGAGTCTGATGTCGGAACGGACCTATCTGGCGGTCGACCTCGGTGCCGAAAGCGGAAGGGTGATCGCCGGCCGCTTCGACGGCAGCCGGGTCGCGATCGATGAACTGCATCGGTTTCCGAACGGTCCGATTTCAATCGCCGGATCGTTGCGGTGGAACGTGCTCGGGCTTTGGGACGGCATCCGTCAAGGGCTTTCACGAGCCGCCGGGCAATTCGCCGATCTTCGTTCCGTCGGTGTCGATACCTGGGGCGTCGATTACGTTTTGTTGGACAAGGCCGGCGAGTTGCTGGGGCTGCCGTTCCACTACCGCGACCCACGCACCAGCGGCCTGTTGAATTCCGTGACGGGCGAAGTCTCTCGCGAGACGATTTTCGCCGAGAGCGGTCTCCAGTTCATGGAAATCAACACGCTGTACCAGCTCGTCGCGCACCGCGGGCATGATCCCGACCTGCTGGAGCGCGCCGACCGCTTGCTGTTGATGCCCGACTTCTTTCACTGGTGCCTGTGCGGCAGCCGTGTCGTCGAGTTCACCAACGCCACGACGACGCAGCTCGTCCATCCGACGCGGCGGACGTGGTCGGAAAAGCTGCTGCGCGAGCTGCGGTTGCCGCGGCAGGCGTTCGGAGAGATCGTCACGCCCGGCACGAACCTCGGCACGCTTCGAAGCGACGTCGCGGAGTCGACCGGGCTCGGAAAGCTGAAGGTCACGGCACCGGCGACGCACGACACGGGTTCGGCCGTCGCGGCGGTGCCGGTTCAGCACGGCGGTCGCCCGAACTGGGCCTACATCAGCAGCGGAACATGGTCGCTGATCGGGGTCGAGGTCGACGAGGCCGTGCTGACCGAGAAGGCATTGCGCTACAACGTGACGAACGAAGGCGGCATCGATGGCACGTATCGCCTGCTGAAGAACGTGATGGGACTATGGCTCGTGCAGGAACTGCGCCGTTCGTTCGAGCGGTCCGGAAAGAAGTTCGACTACGGCGACCTGACGAGACTCGCCGCCGAGGCGAAGCCCTTCGGTTCGTTCGTCGATCCCGACGATGCGGCGTTTCTGCGGCCGCAGGATATGGCGACGGCGATCCGCGACGACTGTCAGCGGACCGGTCAAACGGTTCCGCAGAGCGAAGGCGAACTCGTGCGCTGCGCCCTCGAAAGCCTTGCGCTGAAGTACCGCGTCGTGATCGGGCAGCTTGAAGAGCTCACGGGCGTGGGCGTCGAGGTGATCCACGTCGTCGGCGGCGGCGGTCGGAACGAATTATTGAATCAACTGACGGCCTCCGCTTGCGGGCGTCCCGTGATCGCCGGTCCGGTCGAAGCGACGGCGCTCGGCAACGTGCTCATTCAGGCCAGGAGCGACGGCGAGATCGGATCACTGGCGGAGCTACGCTCGATCGTGCGGGCGTCGTCGGATCTGAAGACGTTCGACCCGTCAGACGCCGATGGCTGGGCCGAAGCCGCAGGCAGATTCGCACGTCTGATGTGAGTGGGCGAGAGCGTCGTGCACGGCTCTATGAGCCGAAAGTGAGAATCCCCGGCACTTCCGGCGCTACAATAGTTTTCTTTGGATTTTGCCGGGTCGGTGCCACTGGCTTCGCCAGTGCAAGCGTTCAAACGGCGGCACTGGCAGAGCCAGTGGCACACCTCAGATCAAGGGCGATGAATCACTAGCCAGTCACCGCCCGCGAGCATTCGGGTCGCGGGCTTCGTTGTTCAAGGGACGACATGGGTTTCTTCGATCAGTTTCGCCAGGGTCTCGAAAAGACCCGCAAAGTGCTCAACACCGACGTTCGCGACCTGTTCAAAGCGGGCGAGATTCTTGACGAGACGCAGCTCGAGGCCTTCGAGGGGCGGCTCGTGCGGACCGACATGGGCGTCGCCGCGGCAGGCGAGATCGTCGCGGAGCTGCGAAAGAATTTTGAGGGCCGAACCGTCAAGCTCGACGAGGTCTCCGAAACGATCAATCGCAAGCTCAGGGATCTCTTGGAAGGCGACGGCAGCAGTCGCTACGACGCCGAAGATCCGCTGTCTCCTCTTCGATTGCGAGCGGACGGCCCGACGGTGATTCTCGTCTCGGGCGTGAACGGCGTCGGCAAGACGACGTCGATCGCGAAGCTGTCAAAGCTCCTCAAGGACAACGGCAAGCGGGTCGTGCTCGCCGCGGGAGACACGTTTCGTGCGGCGGCGGTCGAGCAGCTCACGCTCTGGGCCGGCCGTCTCGGCTGCGAGATCGTGCGCGGCGAGCCGGGAGCCGATCCGGCGAGCGTTGCCCATCGCGGCGCCGAGCGGCTCATCGACTCCGGGGCCGACGTGCTCATCGTCGATACGGCGGGACGGTTGCAGACGCAAAAGAACCTGATGGACCAGCTCGACAAGGTGCGGCGGGTGCTCGCGAAGAAGGTCGAGGGGGCGCCGCACGAAAGCCTGCTCGTGATCGATGCCACGACGGGACAGAACGGCCTCAGTCAGACGAAGAGCTTCTCCGAGGCCGCCGGCTGCACGGGCATCGTGCTCGCCAAGCTCGACGGAACGGCGAAGGGGGGCGTCGTCATCGCGATCCGCAGGCAGATGGCGATTCCTGTGAAGTACGTCGGCGTCGGGGAGGGCATCGACGACTTCGCCGTGTTCAACACGAACGAGTTCGTTCGCGCGCTCGAAATCTGAACGCGAAGTTGGCCGTTTCTTGGCAAACGCTCTGCACGCCGAGTTGGCATTGCGGGGCGTTATCGCGTTTTACGAAGCGCGAGTGTCGCGGTCGGCGAAGCCACGTCCTCCCGGCAAAGGATGACGGTTACGGAAGACACGCCGCCGCCCGTCAAAAGCGTGGGAACGCCGTTCCGTTACGGCCGATGATGCCGTGCAGGCACGTCATGCCGGCGAGATGGGGGCCGCGCCGATCCGGCTCCCCGCAGGTACTGCTCGGGAGCGCCCCCCGACGACTGCGCCCGCGGAAACCGCCCCCCGGCGTGTCTCCGTCAGGCGGGAAATGGACACCCCGTTCGCAAGAGCGTTGAAGGGAGTAACCCGATGCGGAGCTTAGGGAAAGGCTTCATCTGGAGTACCGGACGCCGGTGGCTTTGGGCCGGCTCTTTCGGTCTCGCCATGACAGGCACGGCGTTTGGACAGGACTGCGCCCCTGGCGGCTGCGGCCCCGATTGCTGCGATCTGCACGAGCAGAACGCGGCGAAAATGTACGCGGAATACAACAAGCTGCTGGGCGTCACGGGAACGTGCTGCCCGGACAGCTGCGCCGCTCCGGCGGAAATCTGCGTCGATGAGTGCGCCGGCGACGGATGCACCGACAGCGGTCACTGCGGCGGTGAGCTCGGCGACGCCTGGACGCTGCAGGGCGCCATCTGCGGCAACGACCCCTGCAATCCTCCGTTCATCACCTTCGGTGGATGGACGCAGGCCGGCTACCACAACAAAAGCACCGGTCTGTTCAATTCTCACCCCGACCAGTTGGTGAGCCACCAGAACTACCTCTACGGCGAACGCGTCGCCGACGGCAGCGAAGGGCTCGGCTTCGGTTTCCGCGGCGACATCCTTTACGGTGCCGACGCTCAGGACACGCAGGCGTTCGGCGAGCCGTCGCCGCAAACTCACTGGGACACCGACTGGG
This sequence comes from Planctomycetaceae bacterium, assembly GCA_013813775.1. GTDB lineage: Bacteria > Planctomycetota > Planctomycetia > Planctomycetales > Planctomycetaceae > JACCRE01. The sequence goes on along the minus strand of JACCRE010000044.1, from coordinate 798 downwards.
ACAACGGCATCTACGGCTGGGCGATCCCCCAGTTGTACGCCGAAGCGGCGATGGGAGACTTCTCGGTCAAGGCCGGGCACTTCTATACGCTCGTCGGCTACGAAGTCGTTACCGCTCCCGATAACTTCTTCTACAGCCACTCGTTCACGCAATACAACAGCGAGCCGTTCACGCACACCGGCGTGCTCGGCACGTACAAGGCGAGCGAGAACACCACCTTGTACGGTGGCTGGGTCGCGGGCTGGGACACCGGTTTCGACCGGTTCTCCGACGGCGACAATTCGCGTGGCTCGGCCGCCAAGTTCGGCGTCAGCCAGGGCGTCGGCGAGATGTTGACCCTCACCTACATCGGCCTCGCCGGCGACATGGGGCTGGTCGGCGAAGGCTACAACCACAGCGTCGTCGCCGACTTCGCCCTCAGCGAGAAGTGGAACTACGTGTTCCAAAGCGACTATGTGAACCTGAACTTCGACTCGATCGGCATCAACAACTTCCTGTTCTACACGGTCAGCGACAAATTGGCTGTCGGCGGTCGTGCGGAATGGTGGAAGACGAACCTGCTGACGGGGGGCGGGTGGGAATCGGCCTACCAGATCACCGGTGGCGTCAACATTCGCCCGACGGCGAACCTCGTCATCCGGCCTGAATACCGCTATCAGTGGGGTTCGGGTGCCATCACGAATCTCGCCGGTGCGAACGGCCAATCCGCCGTCATCGACCAAGGCATCTTCGGGATCGATGCGATCCTGACGTTCTGATCTGAAGTCGATTGTCATAAAACGACAAGCCGTCGTCGGG
>JACCRE010000035.1 GCA_013813775.1 Planctomycetaceae bacterium | reverse complement strand
GCCGACGACTTTGTCGTCGATGTCTACCACAACGGCGTCAAAGTGCCTGACGAGAAGCGGCACCTGCTTGAGGAACGATTCGGTGCGACGGCGGAGCGCGTCGATGTCGAGGTGCGCAGGGGAGATTGGCTGGTGTTTCACGTGGTGAACAATCGGCTGCGCTGGGGTGGGGCAAAATACTTCGCGGTCGCGGGCTCCTTCGGCCGCGACGAGTTCGGCTTCGCGAGCGATCTCTCCTCGGGAGCCTGGAGTGCCTGTGATTCGCCGCGAGAGGCAGACCGCTTCATCGGGAAGCGGGACTATCTGCGGCACCGTGCGGCGTCGGCAATCGCCATTCCATGGGCCGACGGCACACCGATGATGCACGCCCATGCCGGACCGTCTTGGAACGGCAGCCCGATCTGGGGCGCGGCCCCCAGCACATGGATCAAAGTGGCCGTCGATTGAACGCCCTTGTGCCCACGATCACGTTGACCCGTCTACTCGACTCATGCGAATCATGGCCATGCTCCACGCCGCTCGCCCTACCCTTCTGAATCGCGCACATCGCAGAGATTTGGTTGTCCTCGCGGTGTTCGGGCTGATGCATCTTCTCTCAGGCGAGGCTCAGGCACTGATCACGGGCGGCGAGGGGAATAAGCCGCTGGATGATCCTGGCTGGCCGAAGGGAGCCGCTGAAGTCTTCAACGCCAAGAGCCGCATCGCGAACGCCAAGAGCCGCATCGCGTGGTGGGAGGGGCCGCCCTTTGGCGGAGGTGAGTGGCATGCCGAGTACCGCGGCGACGCTGCAACGTTCAATGAAGTTCTGCGAGCATTCGCCAAGATCGAGTCGCCGAAGAGGCGACTCGTCGTGCACGACGGGGTCGGGCGTAGCTTCTGGCTCAACATGAACAATGAGGAGTCGAAGCGAGCCGCCGCCGAAGCGGATTGGACCTTCGTGGTCTGGCAGCCGGACCGCTGGAAGCACCTGCAGCAACTGCCGGCAGACCTGCGGCCGCGGGGCGGCGCGAGCCGCGACGCTGCCGCGAAAGACGAAGTTCCCACCCCACGAATGGACGTCTATGTCGGCGGGCGTGTCCAATGGACGGACGTGACAGTCCCCGACGGAATTGAGGTGGAGGACCGGCGACTTGAAGCTCACGGATTCAAGATCGCGGACGGCAGAGTGCTCGAAGGCACCGTGACCGACTTGGAAAGTGGAAAGCCGATCGCTGCGACGGTTCGGCTGGAAAAGGTCGAGTCACTGCCGAAAGGCGGCTATGAGCACCATCCCGGCATGACGGCCCAAGCCGCCGCCTCCGACGGCCGCTGGGTGCTCAAGTCGGTCCCCACGGGATGGCACCGGATCGTCGTTGACGCCGATGGCTATGTCCTTCGCATCGTCGGTTATGAAATCTTCGACGATCAGCCGCGATGGTCGGAACACCACACAGGGCTCTCGAAAGCCGCCGCCGTCTCTGGCGTCGTGACCGACGACGCTGGGCATGCGTTGGCCGGAGCGGTCGTGCGGCTTGGCGATCTCGTCGCTGGGGATGGCGAGCGATATGAGACGCCGGCGGGCTTCTCCGTCGAAACGGATGCAGCGGGTCGATTTCGTGCCGCTGCGGTGCCCAAGGGACGAGCGAGCGTTTGGGTCAACAAGCCGGGCTATGTTAGGCCGGGACTGGGGCTGCCAATTGAGACGCCTACCGCCGATCTCAAGCTCGAAATGCAGAAGGCCGCCGCGATCGTCGTGACGGTGGACTTCGTCGACGCCGATCGCCCGGCGGGATACATCGTGCAACTCGTGCCGGAGGGCGGCGAGGCGGTCGGCAAGTGGTCGGGCTCGGGCAATATCGACGCTGCCGGCAAGATTACATTTACAAGCATTCCTCCGGGCAAGTACGTGCTCACCGGCCGCCCTAATCCCGGAAGCGATGCTGAAGAGGCGCCCTCGAAAACGCTGGAACTCCGCGGCGGCGAAACAGCCGAGGTGTCGCTCGATCCTCGTTAGCGCAGACTTTGCCGCCGGCGGTCGAATTGTGCCGCCCGCCAGGAACGCGTCTGCACGCTGGCCAGCTCGGAACAAGGCCGCCGCCCTGTGCGTCTCCCGACTCGCATAGCTCCGCGGCGGCGATCGCTCGCGGCGGCATGTTCCGTAGCCGTGAATTGTCCGCCGTTAAGTGAAATTTCACGCAGGCAAGGCAGTGTTGACGCGGCCCGGCCGCCGCACCGCGAAGTTTACGCCGAACCGTGGCTTGAGACATGTTCGCTCGGATATGCTTCGTCGAGCCTCCGAGGGCGGGAACGATGCGGGCAATGATCGACGAGACGAACGACGCTCAATTTCTTGCAACTTTCGCGCGGGAGAACACGTCGACGGACCCGACGCCCCGCATTGCGGTGCCTGCATCGTCGGACCCTCACGCCGACAGGATCCGGTCGATCGATGTCCTGCGGGGCTTCGCGCTGTTGGGCATCCTTGTGGTGAACATCCAATCGTTCGCCATGGTCGAGGCCGCCTACTTCAATCCGACGGCCTACGGAGATCTGTCCGGCGTCAATCGCTGGGTCTGGGCGCTCACGCACACGCTCGCTGACCAGAAGATGATGACCATCTTCGGCATGCTCTTCGGTGCGGGGATCGTGCTGATGGCAGCGGGACGCGAACGGACAGGCCGCTCGGCGGCCGCCGCGCATTACCGCCGCATGGCGGCGCTGATCCCGTTCGGCCTGGTGCATGCGTACTGCCTGTGGCACGGCGACATTCTCGTCACGTACGCTTTGTGCGGCATGGTCGCCTATCCGTTCCGTCGCCTCCGGCCGGCGTTGCTCCTGCCGATCGGCGTCTTCGTGCTTTCCATCGCGTCCGGTCTGTTCCTGCTGGCAGGCTGGTCGATACGGTTCTGGCCGCCAGAGACCATTTCCGAGTTCTCGGCCGAGATGGCGCCGTCTTCCGAGATGATCGCGGCGGAGCTGGCGACGTACCGCGGGAACTGGCTGCGGCAGATGCACCATCGGCTACCGACGGCGCTGATGTTTCAGACGTTCATCTTCGGTATATGGGCCTTCTGGCGGGCACTGGGGTTGATGCTGATCGGCATGGCGTTGTTCAAGCTCGGCGTCTTCTCGGCGGAACGACCGACGCGGTTTTACGCCGCGCTCTTCGGAGTCGGCCTGCTCATCGGCGTGCCGCTGATTTGCTACGGGGCGTACCGCAGCTTTGAGTATGGTTGGGAGTCGCCGTACACATTCTTCATTAGCTCGCAGTTCAACTACTGGGCGAGCCTGCTCGTCGCCCTCGGCTGGGTCGGAGCGGTCATGCTCGTCTGTCGAGCCAACGGCCGCGCGTCGGTTGCTGTCGGACCCCTGGCGGCGGTCGGCCGGTTGGCGCTCAGCAACTATCTGCTGCAGACGATCCTCTGCACGACGCTCTTCTACGGACACGGCTTCGGCCTGTTCGGTCGCGTCGAACGCATCGGGCAACTGGCGATCGTCGTCGCGATCTGGGCCCTGCAGTTGGCGTGGTCGCCGCTTTGGCTGCGTCGCTTCACCATGGGTCCGGCTGAATGGCTGTGGCGATCGCTTACGTACGGCAAGATGTCACCGCTGCGCCGACCGGCGGCAGCCGCGCGGCCGGCGCCGGTGGGGTGAAGGTCTCGGTGCCGATGCGCGGCATCACTCAAGAAGATCGGTCAGCGCCTTCGCGATTCGCGTTCCGGCTTTCCCTTTGGGAATAGAATTCAGAAGTCAGACAGAGTGAAAGAACGCTGAAAGCTCACAGGTGAGAGCTTCACGGCGAAAAGCAACCGCCTCTCTCATGTCACCCGTCGGTGCCGTCGGTCACGAGCTTTTGTGACTGCGGGCGCTCGTCTTCCGGCGTCATCGGAGGCGTCTTCTTGGGGGGAGGGAGCTTCGTTTTCTTCTTGGCGGCGGCTCGGCCGGCGGCCTCGCCTCCGGCGGTCGTTTCAGGAGACGATTCGTGGTTCATGGCGATCGGCGGTCTGGTCGGGCGGATGCGTGGCACAGAAATCATTGCAGATCTCGTGACGCTGGGAATCCGGTGCGTTCCCTACAGCGTCGTCATCACCTCCGGTGGTAAGAGCCGCGGCGTTCTGGACTCAAATCCCGTTCGACACATCGTCGCTCGCCGACGGTATGCTGAATGGAACCCTGTGGAGGTTCGCATGGCAGCGTCGGCCGTCGGTTTTCTGGTGCTGGCTTTCATCCTCTTTTCGTCGCTGGCCCTCGGCGCAGCGACGGCATGGTTCGTCGTCTGGAAATCACGGAAGCCGACGCTGTGGATGCTGACTCCGCTGTTCGCGTTCTTCTGGCTGATGCTCGTCGGCGCTCCGATGGTCGGTCTCGGACTCTACCTGCCGTACCGGGCCGCGATGAGAGCTCCCGTGATCGTCGCCCCTGTTCCCGTTCCCGTTCAAGAGGTTCCGGAGACGCCTCCGAGTGAAGTCGCGGCAGATCGCGAAAGCGAGCCGCTCGACGACGCCATCACGCCGTAGCGGGGCCATCTGTCGTTGCCTGCCCTCGCGGCTGACGGATAAGCGCCAGTCGCTCGGCGAATCGCGTCACGAACGAGTTGGTGCGGGGAGGCTCTTCAAGCGTTTCGCTAAATCACTCCGCGGATTCGAGCCTTGGTGATCGCGCAGATGGTGAACGCGTCCGTGATTTCATTGGATCGCAAGAGTTCGTCGATTTCGTCCGCGGTGAAGGCGGTGGCGTTCGCGATGCCTTCCGAAGTTTGAGCCTGTCCGATGCCATCGATCCTAGCCGCAAAGAGAGGCACGTACTCGCTGAGCAGGCCGGTGTTTGTATGAATTCCGCCGAGCGGCGTTAGCGATTGCACCCGTGCGCCGATTTCCTCGTAGACCTCTCTCTTTGCGGTATCTTCGGCCGCCTCGCCCGCATTGGCGAAGCCCCTAGGTATCTCCAAATGCCAGCGGCGTGTCGCGTGCCGGAAATGACGAAGCAGCACGATGCGATCGTCCTCGAGCGGCAAAACGGAGGCACCGGGAAAATTCTGCCGGCCCGGCACGACCCGGATGTAGCTTCCCTTCTTGCCGTCGGGGAACGCGACCGCATCGCGTACGACGCGTATGTAAGCGTCTTCGTAGACGACGCCGACTTCCGCCCACGCGAGCGGCTTAGCGTATTGAGCGAGCGAGGCTCGCTCCGCTCGTTCGAAGGCTTCGATCTCGTCGCTGTCGGTGATGACCCTGATGACGTCACCTGGCGGATTGTCAAAAAGCTGCGGCATCGATTGCCGCAGCGAGGCGTATTTTCCTGCGGGCGAGTCATCGTTCGACATGCCGTCATCCTTCCGAGGCGATCCGATTCGAAGCTTCCGCGATCTTCGAATCGGTCGCGAGTTCACCTTCCGAGAGCCTCGCTTCCGCGTCTCTAAGTCGTTCCAACTGGCCCTTCATTTCGTCCGACAGATGGAACTCCCGCATGCCGCCGTCTTTGTGGCCGATCTCGGGCAGAAGGTGCTTGCCTCCCGCGCCGAGTCCATGCACGATGATATCGAGACCGGCATGAATGGGGATCGCTAAAGTCGTCGATGCCGTCACCGCTGCCCACCAGGGAACGGCGTGCAGCGCCTCGGGAAGCACGGCGTGACCCATGATGTGAGCCGTCACCGCGATGGCGAGTTTGACGCTCCCGTCGGAGACTCGTCGCCATGACTGCCGCTGTCGCGATTCCGAGTCCAATCGTTCGTAGAGCGACTTCGTGGTCAACCAGTAGTCTTTCATCAGTTCCGGCAGTTCTTCAGCGTTCTCGAATCGCATCGCCGCGTTCTGCGCCGACTTGAAGGCCATCCATTCCGGCCATTTCATCACCATGACGGTGTCGCGAATCGTGAAGCTCCCGATATCTGGCAGCCGCTGAAACTCCTGGCTCGCATAGAAAAAGTGTTCGCCGGTGGCCGTTCGCTGCTCGACGAGGTTGACGTACGCGTCGCGTACGGCGTCGCGATGTCGGTCGAGCGACGCATTTTGCAAAGTCGCGCTGCGGAACAGGTGCGCGGGCAGACCGCTCGGGTCTGGGAGGTCGGGAGGGACGAAAGAGTGAATGCCCAACGTGGTCGGCGCATTGGCGTTGTAAGCGAGATCGGTGATGAGTTTGAAAGGCTGTTGTAGTCTCTTCCGCCGTTCTCTGAACGCCGCGTTTTTTGAGCCGACCGACGACAGGAACTTCGAATCGTTCTTTGGGCGAAAGTATTCGTCGTAGATCGTCGATCGAAAAATGGTTTCTTGCCCTTCGTCTTCTCGGTGTCGGGTGAAGCCTCTCAGGTCTTCACGCCAAAACTCCTTGAAATCCGCGAGCGCGGCTTCGGTCGGCTTCTCGCCAAGGCTGTCTTCGAAAAGACGCACAAGCGCGGGATCTTCGGTCGTGGTGGTCTTGAAAAACGCGGTGAAACGAGATTCCATTTCGACGGACGTCTTCAAGTTCAGTCGGACGTAAGGGAACGCCGCGTCCCCCATTGAAGACGCGATCGACTTCCAGGCCTCGGCGGCGGCCGCGTCTTTGCGGAAGTGCGATCCGTCGATGAAATCGACGAGATTCTTCTCTTCGTATCGTTCTCCCTGCGCGTTCTTCGCGACCATGAGCAAAACATAGAGCCGATCATTCGCGAGCAACGATTCGATCGCGCCGCGTTCGCGGGAGTCGTTCACCGCATTCGCGAGAACGGGGTGACCCGCCACCGATTCTCTTCCGACGACGACCTGTGGTGAGAAGATGAGCGACCGAATGAACTCGCGGTACGCGGACTTGCCGCGCTCATGCTCGATTTCCGGAGTGAGACCGGGCAGACCCTTCGCCAAGAGGTGACGCGGGAGAAACTCGCTGTCCAGGCAATACGGTCGCGTCGCATAGGGACTGAGCGACATCTGCACACCTCCAACGAACACTAAACCTGACGGGGTTTCGCGAACGCGACCGTCGAGCGAACGGCGAAGTCTACACGGAATCGTCTCGGACCGGCCATTGGTAGTGTTACCGAGCCCCTCCGCGCACATGTCGTTTTGGCATATGTCCGCCAGGCACGTCCACCTGTTTCACCGCGCCTCGACATCGACAAAGCGCTCTGATACGCAAATCATGGCGCCGAGTCGCCACAATTGCAGTGATCGAAGATCGACTTGCAGCGACCGGAAAGACTTGTGACGGTCAATAGGACCAGCGACCGCGCGATGCCCATTCCAAACCATGACCTGAAGCCGTGGCATGTGCTGGAACTGTGGCATCGCGGTGCGGCCCGATAGGACCGTCTTGGTCGCAGATTCCCCGGCATTCTCTTGGTTGGAACCGCTGGTGTAGTGTCCCCGAAATAGCGTTACTTTTTCTGGTGGCCGGCGTTTGTGTCTTCCAGGGAGGAACGAACGCATGCGAACGGCTCCGGCGATCGATGTGACGGATGACGAGCGGGCGACGCTGCGGCGCTTCGCGCGGGGGCGTTCGACGCCTGCGCGATTGGTGCTCAGGGCGCTCGGTTTTGCGTTCACCATTCGGGATCGTCAGGTCGGCGAGACTGGAAGAATTTTTGTTCGCCGAACCCCGCATGACGCTGAATGAGCCGTCGGTTTCCAACACGATCGCCGTAGCGTCGCTTAAATCGAGCACTCCCGCGCCGCGAGCCGCCGATCGAATTTCATCTTCGGTTACGCGTTGATCTCGGAGGGCGGCGGGTATGAGCTCACCGCGAAACACCAGCAACGTCGGCCCGGACTTGACCACTCTCCGCACGGCGGACACTCGCACGCTCATCCACGTGACGAGGAACTGCAACAGGATGAGCAATGCGAGCGCCAGCACGCCTTCCGCGAGCGCGACGTCTTTACTGAGCAGGACCGTCGCCAGCGTCGAGCCAAGCGCCACGGTCACGACGAGGTCGAACGCATTCATCTTCGACAGCGTGCGTTTGCCGGAAGTGCGCAGCGCCACGATCAAGATGACGTACGCCAGCGTTCCGACGACGAGCGTCCGCACAAGGCCGAGCCAGCCGTCGAAGAGCATGTTCGACATGAGTCTCCCGTAGTTCGATGTCGTGTCGCGAAGGCGGCGAAAATCCGCGACCGCCGCCGATTCATGGCTCGTCCGCGCCCAGTCCGGTCAGCCACACGAGCGTGGCGACGCCCATCAGCAACAAGCCGGCCAGCAGCACGACCACGAGCGGGATCGTCCAGCCGAGCGGAACAAAGAGCAAGGTTCCGCCGCACAGGGCGGCGATCGCGTAGGCCGCGAGCCGAGCTCCCAGACGCCGGTTCGACTCGAAGAGCCGCCGGCGGGCCGTGCGATAGGCGGTCTCGGCCGTGAGCGGGTCGCTGCCGCCGGCGAGCAGCGCCGCTTTGACTTGACTCGGCGACTGCCCGGCCTTGATGCCGTTCTGTGCGGCGCGAACCTGCTGCTCGAAGTTCGCGAAGGCCTTCGGCGGAGACGAGGAGCCGAGAATCGCAGTCGCTGAGAGTGTTTCGGGCGAGGATTCCATCTCACCGGGACGTGAAGCCGACGCGTCGTCCACGAACTCGATCATCAGCGGGTTCCTTCGTCGATGACAGGCTCGACCATTGCCGTCGGCGAAGTGAGCTTCAGCCCGACGAGTCCCACAACGATCAGTGCGATGCAGATGAGACGCGGCCGATTCGAAGACTCGTCTAAAAATATGATCCCGAAGATCGCAGTGCCGACGGCTCCGATGCCGGTCCAGATCGCGTATCCCGTGCCGATTGGTATCGTGCGCACGGCGAGAGCCAAAAATACGAAACTCGCGATCATCGCGAGAACTGTGAAGACCGTGGGCCACAGCTTCGTCAGACCTTGCGTGTATTTCAGGCCGATCGCCCACCCGATCTCGAAAGCGGCGGCGATCAACAGGTAGATCCAAGGCACGACTCTTCACCCCCGACTGTGATCAGAGGACTTAGACGGACCCCTTCAACGGTTAGCGTCGTTCAGCCGACGTTTTCTCCCCCTTTGTTCTCCGGCCTTCTTACTACCCTTTGGAGCGTCGGTGGCTTCGTGCTTTGTCGGCATCTTCGCGCCGACGGACTCTCGCCATTCGGCAAGTGACTCTTGCATCGACTTCGCACGCTCCGGCTGTGCGGCGGAGAGATTGTTCATCTCGCCGAGATCGTCGGCGAGGTTGTAGAGTTCGAGACGGCCATCTTCAAAATATTCGAGCAGTTTCCAGTCGCCGTCGCGGACGACCCCGCCGGGCGTGGTCCGCCACTGGTTGTCGGCGGCGCCAAGATAGCCGGGGAAGTGCCAGTAGATCGGCCCGCGCGGTTCGTCGTTTTGACCGAAGAGACTGCTGAGGTAGCTGACGCCGTCGAGCTGTTGCGCGGGTGGGTCGGCGGCAGCCAGTTCAAGGAGCGTCGGATAAAGATCGACGCTGTTGATCGGTCGTTTATTGACGGCTTTGGCTTCGATCTTTCCCGGCCAGTTGAAGATATAGGGCACGCGGACGCCGCCCTCATAGAGGGTGCCTTTGCCGCCGCGAAGAGGAGCGTTGTTCGTGACGCCGTTTTTGCCGACGAGGCCGACGCTCTCGTAGCCGCCGACGCCGCCGTTGTCGCTGGAAAAGATGATGAGCGTGTTATCGCGCAGTCCCAGCTCTTCGAGCTTGGCGACGACCTTGCCGACGCTTTCATCGACGCTCGCGATCATCGCGGCATAGGTCGGATCGTCGTGCCCGCCAACCCCCTTTTCGTCCTTGAACTCGGCGACGACGTCCTTCTTCGCCTGATAAGGCGAATGCACGCCGAAGTGTGGCAAGTAGAGGAAGAACGGGTCGTCTTGGTGCCGTTCGAGAAAACCCGTTGCCTGCTGCGTGAGAAAATCGGCGAGGTACGTCCCTTTCGGGTAGTCCGTCTGAGGATTCGTCTTGAAATCGAAGTGCTGCCCTGATGAGACGATGGCCTCGTCGAATCCCTGGGCCGAAGGATGATGCTCGGGATCTTCGCCGAGATGCCACTTGCCGAACATGCCGGTCGCGTATCCCGCTTGTTTCATTGTTTCGCCGATCGTGGTGATCGACGGAGAAAGCTTTGAGACGTTGTCGATCGGCCTGAGTGGCCGGCTCTGCCAGTTGAATCGGTCGATGCCGCCAACAGTGTAAACGCCGGTTCGAGGGCCGTACTGGCCGCTCATGAGCGCCGCACGGGTCGGCTGACAATTCGGCCCGCAGGTATATCCGTTCGTGAACCGCATGCCTTCCGCGGCGAGACGATCGATATTCGGCGTCTTGTAATACTTGCTGCCTTGGCAGCCGAGGTCGGTCCAGCCCAGGTCATCGGCGAGGATGAAAACGACGTTCGGTTTCTCGGCGGCCGTTGCGACGGAGCCGGAAAGCAGTGCGAGCGCAAGCAGGAAACGCGACATCGGCTGATCTCCCAGGCGAAGACGTGTCAGAAGACGGCGATTGTCGCCGCGACGAGGTCGAGCGTCCACTCTCAAAGAATCGGGAGGCTCATCGGCGAAAGAAACGCCGGATCTCGCTTCACATCTACCGTGCGGAAAACACCCGTCGACAGACGCATCTGGGCTGCCTATCAATCGAAGAGAGGAACTGCACCAGGTTCCGGTGATTGAAAGCTTACGGAATGCTTCGTCGCGGTTTTACGCTCATCGAATTGCTGGTCGTGATCGCGATCATCGCGGTCCTGATCGCTTTGCTGCTGCCGGCCGTGCAAGCGGCACGCGAGGCGGCACGACGGATTTCGTGCCGCAACAATCTAAAGCAACTCGGCCTCGCCCTGCACAACTACCACGACGTCCACGGCAGCTTTCCACAAGGCCGGGGAGCCGCGATACCCGGCGTCTTCTCAGCACATGCCTTCTTGTTGCCCTTCGTGGAGCAGGCGAACCTTCAGAGCCTCGTCAATTTCTCAAGTGCGCCGACCCCGTTTTCGATCGGCGGAGGCATCGTCTTCGACGGCGCGGCCAATCATCGTGCGGCCACCACGGTGATTCCATTCCTCTTGTGCCCCAGCGATGGCGGTGATGGGCGAGTGCCCGGTTCCGAGTTCGCGGCGACAAGCTATGCCGTCAACGCAGGCAGCGGCGCCAAGAACTACGGAAGCCTCGATGATGCCGACGGGGTCTTCTATCGAGGTTCTCGCGTCGGATTCGCCGCACTGCTGGACGGCTCCTCGAACACGGCGGCATTCAGCGAGCGACTCATCGGAACAGGCGGAGCGATCGACGCCGGAAGTCCCACCGATGCCGATCACGACATGTTGGAACTTCCCGGCGCGACCGACCCGACGGAGTCGGCGTGCGCCTCAACCGCGTCGGCGTCGTGGTTCACCGAACGCGGCGGCAAATGGATTCTCGGAAACTACGGCAACACGATCTACAACCATGCCTTGCCGCCGAATGCCGCCGTCTGGGACTGCATGGACATGCGGCAGCAGAAAGCCCGCACGGCCGCACGCAGCGCTCACGCCGGCGGCGTTCACGTCACCGCCTGCGACGGCAGCGTGCGGTTCGTGGCGGATGCGGTCGCCATTTCGGCGTGGCGCGCATTGGCAACTCGAACCGGAAGCGATTTGACGACGTGGTGACATGCCTGAAATCCCCCGGGCGACGCAAGAGCGAACGATTCCGTCTTCAGACTTCAGTAATGAATCGCCCGCCCGGCCACCGCTAACGCCGCTTCTTTCACCGCCTCCGACAGCGTCGGGTGGGCGTGGCAACTTCTCGCGATGTCTTCGCTGCTGGCGCCGAACTCCATCGCGACGGCGCATTCGGCGATGAGGTCGCCGGCGTGAGGGCCGATGATGTGGACGCCGAGGACGCGATCGGTCTTCGCGTCGGCGAGGATCTTCACCTTGCCTTCGGTGTGGCCGACGGCCTTGGCTCGGCCGTTCGCGACGAAGGGAAACGTGCCCTTTTTGTATTCGACGCCGTCGGCCTTGAGTTCCTCTTCCGTCTTGCCGACGGCGGCGACCTCGGGCTCGGTGTAGACGACGCTCGGGATCGCGTCGTAATTGACGTGACCGTAGCCGGTCACGATGCGTTCGACGCAGGCGATGCCTTCCTCTTCGGCTTTGTGGGCGAGCATTGCGCCGCCGATCACGTCGCCGATCGCATACACGCCTTCGGCGGCGGTGCGGTAACGCTCGTCGACGGGAACGAATCCGCGGCGATCGGTTTCGACGCCGACGGTTTCGAGTCCGAGGCCGCTGGTGTAGGGGCGCCGTCCGACGGCCATCAGTACGCGGTCGCAGCGCACCGTTTCGCCGCCCTCGACCTCGACGTCGACGGTCTTGCGGTTCTTCTTGACCCCTGTGACCTTCACGCCGAGCCGAATGTCGAGGCCCTGCTTGCGGAAGATTTTCTCGGCCTCTTTAGCGATCTCGGCATCCGAAAGAGGCAGAATGCGATCGAGGTACTCGAGGACCGTCACCTTGGAACCGAGCCGCCGCCAGACGGTGCCCATCTCAAGGCCGATGTAACCTCCGCCGATGACGACGAGGTGGCCGGGAATCTCGGGGTAGGACAGCGCCTCGGTGCTGCTGGTGACGAGTTCTCCGTCGATGTCGATGTTCGGCAGCGTCGCCGGAACGCTTCCGGTGGCCACGATGACGTGTTTCGCTTGAATCTCTTCCTTACCGCCGTCGGCGAGATCGACCACGATTCGTCCCGGGCCGTCGAGTCGGCCTCGCCCGTAATACCTCGTGACCTTGTTCTTCCGAAAAAGCCCGTCGACACCGCCCGTCAGGCCTTTGACGACCTGATCTTTGTGCGCGAGCATCTTCGGCAGATCGATGCCGATTTTACCGACCGTGATCCCGCGGCTCGCGAAGCCGTTCACGGCTTCGTCGTACAGCCGGCTGGAATCGAGCAACGCCTTGCTCGGAATGCAGCCGATGCGCAGGCATGTGCCGCCGAGCGCTCTTTCGAACTCGACACAGGCCGCATTGAGGCCCAGTTGCGCGGCGCGGATGGCCGCGACGTAACCGCCGGGACCGGCACCGATCACCACAAGATCATGCTGCTTCATCGAAACTCGAAGCGGTAATAAGTAGACGACGGATGTCCTGAGGCATGATAGCGGCTTAGGAAGCGGGCGGCACCTCTCGTCGGTGGGGTGACGATGCCTCTTTCCGCGTCAGTCACCGTTTGCTACGTTCGGCGCGGCTGTTCGCAGGGAGGCGATCATGATTCGAGCGGGTTGGACTGTTTTCGGCGTTCTCGTTGGCGTAACGATCGCCTTCGGCGATGTCACGCCTCCGGTTGTCGCTCCGAAGCCCGGCGATCGGGGAGAATTCCACGGCTGTCCGAGCTGTCGTTTTCTCACAGCGCCATCGCGCGCTTCGATTCGCCTCGTTCAGAACGGCCCCACGTTTCTCACGCCGGAGCAAACTCCCAAGCCGCTTCCGCCGACCGAAGACGCCATTCCATTGCCCTCACCGGAGGAAGCTCCGGTTTTGGGCGGACTGCTGGATCGCTACCTGCCGGATGCCTCGCCCGATGAACGACGCGTGTGGGCGGATGAACTCCGGCTCCTGCCGCCGGAAATCGCGCGCGATCTGCTCGCCGCCCGCAGCAAACTCGGTGAGCCGCGAACGCTGTTCGAACCGCCTGCGACGGGATTTGTGCCGCCGCCCCAGTCGGAGCCGACTGAAGAGGCTGTGCCGTCGCATATGCCTCGAAAAGTTGCTGCGGAACCGATGGGCAAACTGCGCCGAACGCTCGCGACACTCCGCGAGATCGAGACGATTCATCTTCATAACGTCGCGAACGCCGAATCCGTCGGATTCAAGCGGTTGCGGCCATCGCCGCTCGAAGCGACGCAGAATTCAGGCGTCGACGGCGTCACCGTCGAGCGGATTGAGTCGCAGGGCCTGCTACTGACGACGGGCCGCCCATTCGATCTCGCTGTCGAAGGCGCAGGTTATTTTCAGGTGCGCGGTGGGGACTCGATCGCTCTAACTCGACGCGGCAGCTTCACACTGACGATGGCTGGCGAGTTGGCATTGAAGGTCGGCGAATCGATGTGGTCGATGTATCCGTCGATCTCCATCCCCCCGGAGGCGACGAACGTCCAGGTCCTGGAGAACGGGACCGTCGTCGGACTGCTTCCCGGCGAGAATGAGATCACACTCGGGCAGATTGAGCTTGTTCGAATTTGCGACGCCTCAACACTGGAATCGGCGGGTGGCGGGCTGCTGGCGGTTCCTGAACTCGCCGGGCGAGTGATCGGCGGATTGCCGGGCGACAACGGCTTAGGCACCATTCACCAAAACTGCCTGGAGCGATCTAACGTGGATCTTGCAGCCGAAATCGAATCGCTTGAACGACTTCGGCGGCAGGTATCCGCGCTGGAGGAGGCCGATCTTCCTCCAAGGGCCAGCCATACTGCCTCCTTTGTCAGAACTGTTCATGCTGAAAGGAACGTGGAACGGTCAGTAGTTTCAGTAGTTGAGGACATACGTCGGGGATTTTGAAAGCCGGTCTCTTGCTCGGA
>JACCRE010000029.1 GCA_013813775.1 Planctomycetaceae bacterium | reverse complement strand
CGGTCCATGGCGTCGAGAGCAGATGACCAAACCCGGGGCCTTTGTCGGCAAGAGCGCTTGTGCTCGAGAGCGGCATCCCCCGGCGGCGGACGTCCACCTCACGCGACGAGATTGCGCTGAGCGAAGTGCGAGGCGTCGTCTCGGGCACCCCCGTGGGCGGTGTCGATCGGCAAGGGCCGGTGTCGCCGCGTCGCACAGGCGGAGGAGCGCGCTCCTCTCTTTCCTTCGGGAAAGAGAGACGAGAAGTCAGGAGATGGGAGTCAGGAACAGAACACGGCAGACAGAATGAAAGGACACTGAGGGCTGACAGCTAAGATCGAACCGCTCTTCGTGTTGCCGAAAGGCGACGGTTTGGCAAATGCGCTGTGTTCGGAACGCCTCGGGGCCGGTCGCGGGCCGGAGGGCGGGTTCGGCGTTGCGATCGTCCGGCGGCGTCGGATAGGCTCGCGTTCCGATTCGGCGCGAGGTGCTCGCGACGGTCTTTCGGTACGATTTGACCCGCGGGCTGACGCCGCGCGGCTCGCTGGCTCCTCATTCTCGCTTCTCCGTGCTTCCATTCTCATGAAAACCGTTCTCGTCACCGGCGGAGCCGGCTTTCTCGGCAGCCATTTGTGCGACCGCCTGATCGCTCGCGGCGACGAAGTCATTTGCCTCGACAACTTCTTCACGGGGCACAAAGAGAACGTCCGGCATCTGATCGGGAACCCCCGTTTCGAGCTGATCCGGCACGACATCGTACATCCGATTTATCTCGAGGCCGAGCAGATCTACAACCTCGCCTGCCCCGCCAGCCCCGAGGCCTACCAGTACAACCCGATCAAGACGATCAAGACCTCGACGGTCGGCATGGTCAACGTGCTGGGACTCGCGAAGCGCTGCCGTGCCCGCGTGTTGCAGGCGAGCACCAGCGAGGTCTACGGCGATCCGGAAGTGCATCCCCAGACCGAAGACTACTGGGGGCACGTCAATCCCATCGGCCCGCGAAGCTGCTACGACGAGGGCAAGCGCGTCGCCGAGAGCCTGTGCGTGAACTACGCCCAGGAACACAAAATGACGGTACGGCTGATCCGCATCTTCAACACCTACGGACCGCGCATGGACCCCCGCGACGGTCGCGTCGTCTCGAACTTCGTGATGCAGGCGCTCAAAGGCGAGCCGCTCACGATTTATGGCGACGGCTCGCAAACGCGATCGTTCTGCTACGTCGCCGACCTGATCGAGGGCATGATGCGGCTGATGGACTACGACGGCGAAGACCCCGGCCCGGTGAACGTCGGCAATCCCGGCGAGTATTCGATGAAGCAACTCGCCGAGGCGGCGCTCAAGCTCACCGGCTCGAAGTCGAAGCTCGAAGAGCGTCCGCTGCCGAAGGACGATCCGACCCGCCGCAAGCCCGACATTTCCAAGGCGAAACGCTTGCTGGGTTGGGAGCCGAAGGTCGACCTCGAAAGCGGTTTGAAGCAGACGGTCGAGTATTACAAGAGCGTGATCGCGGAGGGGCGGGCGTGAAGTATCTGGTCACCGGTTGCGCGGGCTTCATCGGCAGTCACGTCTCATTAGCGCTGCTGGATCGCGGCGAAGAGGTCGTCGGCCTCGACGATCTCAACCCCTATTACGACGTGACGCTCAAGCAGGCCCGTCTGGCGCGTCTGGAAGGCCTGCGCGGCTTCTCGGTCGTCAAAGCGGGCGTCGAGGACAAGGCTGCGGTCGATGAGACGTTCGTCAAGCGCGGCCCGTTCGATCATGTCATCCATCTCGCGGCTCAAGCGGGCGTGCGGTACTCGCTGACGCATCCGCAGGCTTACGTCGATGCGAACATCACGGGCTTTCTGAACATCCTCGAAGGCTGCCGGCACTCGAATGTGTCGCATCTGACGTATGCGTCGTCGAGTTCGGTTTACGGAGCGAATACGAAGTCTCCGTTCGCCGAGACCGACCCGACCGATCATCCGGTCTCGTTGTATGCGGCTTCGAAGCGCGCGAACGAGTTGATGGCTCACACTTACAGCCACCTCTTTTCGGTGCCGACGACCGGCTTGCGATTCTTCACGGTTTATGGACCGTGGGGACGCCCCGACATGGCGTTGTTTCTGTTCACGCGGGCGATTCTCGCGGGTGAACCCATCAAGGTATTCAATGCGGGCAAGATGCGCCGCGATTTCAGCTACGTCGACGACATCGTGAGTGGCGTTCTGAAGGCCAGCGATCGCGTGCCGGCTCCGGGAGCGATGCCGGTGCCGCCCAACCCGGCGTCGGCAGCGGCTCCGTATCGCGTCTACAACCTCGCCGGCCGCGGTTCGGTGGAACTGACGCACTTGATCGACGTGCTGGAAGACGCGCTCGGCAAGAAGGCTGAGCGGGAGATGCTTCCGATGCAACCTGGCGACGTGCCGGAGACGGCCGCCGACCTGACGCTCGCCGAGCGCGACCTGGGTTACGACCCCAAAACGCGCGTCGAAGAGGGCGTTCCGCGGTTCGTGCGGTGGTATCGGGACTACTTTCGAGTGTAGGCGTCGCGACAGAGATGCCTTCAGAACGTGGTGCGACGCCGGCGACGATTGGCCCGGGCTTCCGTTCTGTCCGGTTGCGGCTGCCGGTACCGCCCGGTTACGAGGCATGACCGGCAGGCGAGGAATCGCTTCCGCGAGTTCCTCAGAGTGCCCATTTTCTTGCGAGACTGCCGGTCGTGCCGGGCGTGCCGCCGGCAATCTCACCTCACGTCGTTATGACCGTTACGGGCGATACAGACGGAGGCAGTTTTGACGCAAGTCCTTCTCATTACAACGCCTTGAGAGGTTCAAGGGGTGTTTCCGTGCCCGCCGATGAATGGGACCGACCCAGAGGCATCGGGGATGCCGAAGGGGACACCTGGCCGAGTTCTGACGGGGTTAGGACGACCCACGAGGGCTCGGCCGCGACAGGGAAGGATCATCCCTGGCGGCGTGGTGAAAACGTTTTCGTCGTCCCGGACCTGGAAGCCGTTGATACGGCTTGCCGTCAGCCGATCGCGACGCGCGTCGCGGGCGATCGGTGGAACCCCTCCCCGATCGGGCGAATCGATCGCCCCGGTCGATGGGCTGACGGACCAGGAGACCCCCCGGAACGATCACGGACCCGTCCCCAAGGTAGGAGACGTTTCTGATGAAATGGACTTTGAAGTTCGGAGCCGCGGCCGTCCTGTTCGGGATGTCCGCCGTTTCACAGGCCGGCATGCTCGGCGGCCTGTTCTCCTCGCACGGCAGCGGCAACGCCGGCTGCTGTGAGGAAGACTGCTGCCACGAGCCCGAACGCCCGGTCGTCGCGCGGCCTTGCGAGCAGACCTACACGTATCAGCGGAAGTGCTCGGATCTGCGGCCGCCGTGCTGCGAAGATCCCTGCTGCGAAGAACCGGCCTGCGGCGCACCGTGCGACGCGGCATGTGCTCCCGCCGACGCTTGCTCGAGCTGCAGCGGTAAGAAGGGTTGCGGATTGCTGAAGGGCTTCTTCAAAAACCTAAAGAAGAACAGCTGCTTCGGCAACAAGCGAGGCGGCCTGTGCAATCACGGCGGCGAATGCTGTGAAGACGGTTGTGCGACCGATCAGTGCTGCGACAACGCCGATCCCTGCGAGATCGCGACGCTGATCTACACGGCCCAGACGGCGTGCTACGCCAAGGACCGTGCCGACGCCGTCGATGACCTCGGCGACTTCGATTGCCGTTGCCACCCCGAGATCATGGTCACCCTGATCTACTCGCTGAACGATGCCAGCGAGAAGGTTCGGGCCCAGGCTGCCGACGAAATCGGCGACCTGCTCGAGGACGGCCGTTGCTGCTGCTCGCCGGAAGTCGTGGCCGCCCTGACCTGCGCTCTTGGCGATTGCGACGACGACGTTCGTGACCAGGCCGAAGAAGCCCTGTCGATCTGCGGCTACGACGTCGTCGAAGGCTGCTGCCAGAACGGCTGCTGCAACGACGGTTGCGGCAACACGGCTTGCGGCAACACGGCTTGCGGCAACGTCGGCGGAAACATGGTCGCTCCGGTTGCTCCGGCTCAGGCCGCTCCGGTTCCGACCACGCCGGCTCCGGCTCCTGCGAACGGTAACGCCGCCCCGGCTCCGGCTCCCCCGGAAGACCCGGAAGCGTACTTCCCTTCGCGGTTCCGGAAGCAGTCCAGCCGCCAGAGTGGTCTGACCAACCTGTTCGGTCTTGCCGGCTGATCGTTGAACCCGCGAAACGGTGATCCCAGGATTGGCGATTCGCGAATGGAGAGCCACCCCGCCATCCCCGGCACTCGCCGGGGATGGCTTTTTTCGTTGGATGAACGGTTCTCGCCGGCAGTCCGATCTTGACCGGGCCTCACAACTGAACTATCGCACGGCTCCATGCCTGGGCCGAGTGAGATGTCGAACAGTGAGGCCACGATCGACGATTCGCCGTCGGCGCCCGTATCCCGCCTGAAGCACGGGATCGCCGGGGCCGTTTTCATCGTGATCGTGGCCGTCGGATGCTGGCTCGTCATCGGATACGGCAATGCCGATCCCTCGATTCAGCTTCAGACCGCCTTGGCGAAGCTCGATCAGCCCGACGACCCGATCGCGTGGGAATCGGCTCGACGTCTCGCATCGAAGCTCAAGTCGTCCGGGGTTCGCGATCCAGACTTTCCCGGCGCGGCCGAGTTCATCCTTGGCGTCGTGGCGACGCGCGTCGATGAGTCCGACCCCGATCGGTCCCGCCGCATGGCGACGGCGGTGAAGCTGCTGCGCGACGCCGATCGATACGGTCTTGCCGAATCACGACGTCCCGAGTGGACGTTCGCTCTCGGCGAGAGCCTCTTCGAAACCGGACAACTGCAGGCCGCGCGTCCGCTGCTGGAAGAGGCGTGGATTTCGTTCCCGCCGGGCATGATCCGCTCCGGTCTCGCGCTGGCGGAAATCGAGCTCAGCGATCCCGAACAAGACTCCGTCAAGTTCGCTCCGGCGATCCTCGAGCGGATCGGCTCGCAAGCCAACCTACCGTCCGAAGACCAACGGCAGGTCATCGCGCTGCGGACAAAGCTGGCCCTTCGCACAGGCCGCCTCGACGCTGCCGAAGCCGAACTCAATCGACTTGAAGATGGTTCCGGCGACGCGAATCTGTCGCTCATGAAGGCCGACCTGTGTCTTGCGAAAGGGCAATTGGACGAGGCTCGACGTTGGTTATTGCCGCTCGCGTTCCCCGAAACACCCGATCATCCGCCCGCGCTGATTGCGGCGGCTGCGTATCGGCTCGGCCGTTGCGACGAACTGCGGGGCGATGCGATGTCGGCGGCGAGGGCCTTCGAAAAGGCGGCCGGCGTCGATCCCCGATCGACCGACGGAACGGCAGGAGCGTTAGACGCCGCTCGATTGTTCCAGCAGGCCGGTCGCGACGAAGAGGCGCTCACGCTGTTTCGGCTGGCCGTGGAGTCGCAAACCGAAGCCGATCCGAAGCCGTTGTCATCCGACCGCTTTCGCGACGCGGTGCGAGCGGGGTGCGACGTCTGGATCACGCGGGAAGCCTTCGAGCCCGCCATCGCTCTCGCCAAGCTCGCCGAACCGGTGCTCGGTCCCGTCGAGAGCCTCGATTGGCAGGCGCGCGGCTGCGAGCGACACGCCGGGCGCATCGAGTCGCTGTGGACCGAAGCGAACGAAACCCGTCGCGCCGAAATCGAACCCGAGCGGCTGGAACGCTGGCGCAACAGCGGAGCCGCCTATCGCAACCTTGCCACGAAGGTGACGGATTCGAGCCGAGTCGGCGAAGCGCTCTGGACCGCCGCCGATCACTTTCGTCGGGGACAGGCCTTCCAGGATGCCTACGAAGCGCTCACCGAAGTGCTCGAGTTCCGGCTCCCGAAGATGGAAGCGGCGGCACTCGTGCGGCGTGGGCGTGCGCAGCTCGATCTTGGGCGGCCGCTCGCCGCCGCGGAGGATTTTCAGAAGGTGCTCGACGAATATCCCACCGACCCGGAAGCATTCGGCGCGCGGTTGCTTCTCGGTCGCTGTTATCTCGACGGCGGCGACACGGCGAAGGCCGAGTCGGTATGGCGCGACTTGTTGGCGCTGCACGAACTCACGCCCCAGGCGTCTGAATGGCGACTCGCGCTGTTCTCGCTCGCCGAATCGCTCTACAGACGCGGCATCGCCGCGCTCGCGGAAGCCGATTTGGACTCCTCGATCGGCAAGTCATGGGCCGCGAGCGCAGTTCTTCCGCTTGACGAAGCGATCGTGAGTTTCGACGAGTTTTTGCGGCGAGCGCCGGACGCCGAGCAGGCCGTCGAGGCGCGAGTGTTGCGTGCCGACGCGATGCGCCGCCGGGCCGATCTGGCTCAGAGGCGCGCCGCGATCGCCGAGACCGAAAATCTGCGTGAAGCCGATCGACGCGAGGCCGAAAGACTGCTGGTCGAAGCAATCGGCGAACTCCGTAAAGCGCAGGACGCGCTTGTGCCGCTCGCCGATCGAGACCGCTTGCCTCAGGTCGGCAAGCAGCTGCTGAAAGCGACTTTCTTCGATCTTGGGCACACCTACGCCGCACTGCGCCGAGACCGAGAGGCGATCATCGCCTACGGCGGCGCCGTGAACCGCTATCCCGACGACCCGCGAGTCGTCACCGCCTATCTGCGCATGGCCGAATGCCATCGTCGGCTCGGCCGACCCGACGACGCCCGCGCGGCGATCGAACAGGCTCGCCTCACCTTGGAACAAGTGCCGACGGCAGCGCTCGGCGGCTCAGCGTCGGCCCTCACCCGCGACGAATGGCAAAACTGGCTCACCCGCCTTCACGACGAGAGCACCGTTGCCGAGGGCCAGTGACTGACTTTCAACGACTCGATGAGCGCGCCGAAGGGACTAATGAGAATGGAACCGCCAAGATGCCAAGGACGCCAAGAGTCTATAACGAAACTGAACGGACGAGACGCTTGATGCCGTGCTTCAGCGGGGGCACATTGAAATTCATGAGAAGGCCGAGACGTCTTTCAGCGAGCTTCAGGTACGTGAGAAGTCGAGCATCGTGAAGCGGTACGAGTTGTTCGACGGCCTTAAGCTCGACGATCACGAGATTTTGAACGACCAGATCGAGGCGGAAACCCATGTCGAATCGCAAATTCCGATAACGCACCGGCATGGGAACCTGCCTATGGACGCTCAAACCGTTCTCCTCCAACTCGTAAGCCAAGCATTGCTCATACACCGACTCCAGAAGGCCTGGTCCCAGTGACCGATGCACCGTGATCGCCGCATCGACGATGCGGCGCGCGACCTCATCTTCTTGTATCGACGGCTCGTGTGTTGACATCTTGGCGTCCTTGGCGACTTGGCGGTTCAACGCTTCACAAACTGAGCTTACGCACCGGACTTCTCGCTCCGATACCACATACTGAAAGAAACGCATGTCGGTCACCAGACTTCGCGAGCGGCGCGACCTGTGTCGTACGTTGCTGGAGCTGTCCGACCGGCAGCGGGCGGCGCTTGCCGAGCGACGCTATGACGATCTCATCGTGCTGCTCGGCGAGAAGCGCACGCTGCTCGACCGTCTCGCGGTCCTCTCGTCCGCCGCGCGCAACTGGGCCGCGGAACGCGTGTTCCTGTCGGCCGCCGATCGGGCGGCGGGAGAAGAACTCCTCGTCGAGGGCAACGGGATGCTGGGCGAGGCCGAGCGTGATGAACAACAAGACATCGCCGAGCTCACGGACCAACGCGATGCGACGCAGGCCGAGCTTCTTGAGATCTCGTCCGCCGGACGCGTGCATTCCGCCTATCGCGACGCACTGGCCCCTGCCACTCACCGTTCTCTGGACGTGGACCGATGAGCCCCAACGCGCCTTCGTCTTTCGAGCTGTTGCGTCACATGGCGGTGTTCGGCGAACGTCGGCAACAGGTGCTGGCGGAAAACATTGCCAATATCGACACGCCGAACTATAAGACGCGCGATCTCGACACGGCGGGGTTTCAGGCGGCCCTCCGCGAAGCCGTGCTGGCCGCACGCTCGCCGGGTCATGCCATCGAGCCGGGATCGACTCCCTTCACTCCTGACTTGTTCACTGCGCGACCGACGTCACCCCAAAGTCTTACCTTTCAGGACGGCAACAACCGCAGCGTCGAACGCGAGATCACCGAACTCAGCAAGAACCTGCTCATGCAGAATTTCGCCGTCGAACTGATGGCCGCCCAGACCCAACTCCTCGCCGCCGTCATCAGCGAACGGGCGTAAGGGAGAACGGAAGAATTGAGAATGTAGAAGTCAGAAGAGTGGTCCCTCGTCGGAAGCGGCGAGCGAAGTCGATTCGCTCGCTCCATCTTTGCACTTAGAGCTACAACGTCTTCCTGCTCACTATTTCCTATTCACTATTTGCTCCGTGAGCCATGTTCACCGCGATCGACGTCAGCACCAGCGGCCTTGTCGCTCAGCGAGCGCGCATGGACACGATCGCGGGCAACATTGCGAACGCGCAAACGACGCGCGACGCCGACGGCAAGCCGTCGCCCTTTCGCCGCCGCTTCGTCACGTTCGAGCCTGCGAGTGATGCGACTCAAGATTCAAGCCAAGGCATGGGCGTGCGGTTTGAAGTGCAGGTCGATCAGAACACTCCGCCGCGCCAGCTCCACCAGCCCGGTCATCCCGACGCCGACGCGGCAGGCTTCGTGAGCTACCCGGCGATCGACCTCGTGACCGAGTTCGTCAACGCCATGGAAGCCGGCCGCGCCTACGAAGCGAACGTCACCGCGATGGAGATGTCCAAAGAGATGAGCAAGATGGGGTTGAGGATTCTCGCGTAGCTAAAGTAGCTCAAGGAGTTGTTCGGCCAGCCGCGGGCGCGAGCCTGCGGGTCACACCGCATCCCGAGAACCCGCGGGGTTGCGCCCGCGGCTGGCCTGTCTAAGCCGCCATGCCCGCACCGATCACAAACACGCCGTTCGTCTCGCCGATCCCGTCAGGTTCGACGATCGCCGCGGCGCCCGGCGTGTCGAGCGGACCGTCGTTTCTCGACCTGCTGCAACAAACCGTCGAACGCGGCGGAGCGATGCAGACCGAGGCCGATCTCGCCGTGATGCAGGCGCTCAGCGGTGAAGACGTCACCCAGGTCGAGGTCATGGCGGCCGTCAAGAAAGCCGACCTCGCCCTGCGAATGATGCTGCAAGTGCGCAACAAGATGCTCGACGCTTACAACGAGATTCAACAGATACGCTTCTGATGTCAGCCATGCATGCAGGGCATCACTTCGCAGCCTCCCCTCTCCCTGGGGAGAGGGGTCGGGGGTGAGGGGATGTCTGACGCTCAGTCGGTGATTGAGACTTTTCGTCCGCCGAACCTTAGAGACTACGACCGCGGCTTCGCATGATGTGACCGCCGCCTGATCCTCTCACCCCCTGCCCCTCTCCCCAGAGGAGAGGGGTTCTGCTCACCCGCCTTTCAAACACGGCATGGACGCCTTCACCCGCACCTGGCAGCAGATCGCCGGCCTGTTCCGAACGATGTCGCCGTCGCGACGGCTGACGCTCGTCGCGGTTCCGGTCGTGCTGTTCGCCGCGTTCGGCGTGCTGATGTGGCAGGGAGGCACGTCGTCCTACGTGCCGTTGTCGTGGGGCAAGATCTTTTCGAACGACGAACTGCGGTCCGCAGAGCAGACCCTCATCGAAGCGGGCCTCGACGACTTCCGCACTCAGGGCCAGCGGATTCTCGTGCCCGCCTCAGCCGTCGAGCGATACAACGCCGCGCTGCTCGTCGAGGGAAATCTCCCCTCGAACTCGATGAGCGAGTTCGAGAAGCAGTTCGAGAAGCCGAGCGTCTTCGCGAGTCGCGAGCAGCTTCAAACGCTCAAAGATATCGCGCTGCGTAACGAGCTCAGAAGCGTGCTGCGCGCCGTTCCCGATATCGAAGACGCCTCGGTCACCTGGGCGCGTCCCGAGGCCCGCCGCTGGCCCGATCGCGGCGGAAAGGTCACGGCGACGGTGAGCCTGCGCCCGCGACGCGGCCGTGCCCTTGAAGCCGGCGTCGTGCGTTCCATTCGTCACGCCGTCGCCAGCATGGTGCCCGACCTCGCGCCCGAAGGCGTCACGATCTTCGACCAAAACACGGCCACCGCCTACACGGCCGACCGCGACGGCGACCCGTTCGACGACAAGCTCGTCCGCTGGATCGACCAACATACCGAGCTGTACAGCCGCCGGATCACGGAAGCGCTGGCGTACATTCCCGACGTGATCGTCGCGGTGCACGTCGACGTCGAGAACCTGAAGAGCCAGTTCGTCCGCGAGCAGTTCGTCAACAGCAAACAGACGGTCGCGATCGAGACCGGCGAACGCACACGCACGACGAGCACGACCGAACGCGCGACGAACGCCGAGCCGGGCGCGGTCTCAAACGTGCCGCGCAACCTGCAATCGAACGCGGGGCCGACTCGCACGTCTTCCGACGAGGAATCGGACAACTCATCGCGCGTCATCCCGAGTTACACGATGACCGAGAAGGAGTTTCTCACCGCGATGCCGAAGGCCGTGCAGGTCTCGGTCTCGATTCCAGAGGAGTACTTTCGCGACGTCGCGATCGCGCGCGGCTTCTCGGAAGGCACGACCGACGCCGACAAAGCCGCGTTTCGCCAGCAAGTCGCGACGATCGGCACCGAGGAAGAAGAGAAGGTTCGCAAGCACGCGAAGGCGCTGATCCCCGCCGATTCGCCCGACACAGCGGTTCACGTGACGAGCGTCACGAGACTGCGTCCAGGCGAGATCGAAACGGCGCTCCCTTGGAGCACACGCCTCACGGAACTCGCTCGTGAATGGGGCGGCACCGTGGGTCTCGCGCTGCTTTCCGTTTGGGCATTGTGGATGCTCGGCCGCAGTCTTCCGAAATCGACGCCGGTCGCCGAGAGCGCCGCGACTCAGGCCGCGTTCACCATGAACACCAGTGCCGAAGACGAAAAAACGCCGACAACCCCGCCCTCACGACACGACCTCCTGCAATCCTTCGTCCGCGACAACCCGGACGCCACCGCCGCCGTCATCGGCCGCTGGGTGCAGGCGGCGAAGTAGGAAATGGGAAATGGGACATCGGATGTGGTGACGGCGAATACTGACGCTCCATAAGTTGAACTCTCAGAAACGGACATCCCACTTCCCCTTCCAATGGACGACATTCGCAAAGCCGCGATTCTGTTGCTGAGCCTCGACAAGCCGTTGGCGGCCGAGGTGATGAGCCAGCTTCCGCGCCGGCAGGTCGAGCTGGTGACGGTCGAGATCGCGAAGCTCGAAGGCGTCACGAAGGAGCAGCAGGAAGCCGTGCTCGAGGAGTTCAGCAGCCTCGCCCGCGATCGCGTGCCGATGGAACGCGGCGGCATGGACCTCGCCACCGAACTGCTCAAGCAGTCGCTTGGTGAGGCGGGCAGCGGCGAAGTGCTCGACGCCGTCCGGCAGTCGATGAACGCGATTCCGTTCGCGTTCCTGCACAAGGCCGGCGCCGACAACCTGCTGACCTTCGTCTCGGAAGAGCATCCGCAAACGATCGCCCTCATCATGTCGCACCTGCCGAGCGCGATGGCGGCCGAGGTGCTGGCCGGGTTGCCGAGCAACAAGCAGATCGAGGTCATCCGCCGCATCGCGACGATGGAGCAGACGAGTCCTGAAGTCATCAGCGACGTCGAAGCCTGCCTGCAAGGCCGCATGACGAGCACGTTCAACCAGCAGCTCGAAAAGACCGGCGGCGTGCCGCGCGTCGCCGAGATTCTGAACGTCACCGACCGCATGACGAACAAGGGCATCCTCGAAAGTCTCGAACAGGAAGACGCCGAACTCGTCGACGACATCCGTCGCCTGATGTTCGTCTTCGACGACCTGCTCAAGCTCGACAACAAGGCGATTCAGACGCTGCTGAAGGAAATAGAAAACTCGCAGTGGGCCGTCGCCCTCAAAGGGGCGAGTGAAGAGATCCGGCAGAAGGTTCTGGGCAACCTTTCGCAGCGAGCCGCCGATATGCTTCGCGAAGAGATGGACTACCTGGGACCGATCCGCGTGAGCGACGTGGAAGCGATGCAGCAGCAGATCGTCGACGCCGTCCGCCGCCTCGAAGACGCCGGCGAAATCGAAATCGGCGGCGGCAAGGAAAGCGAACAGTTCATCACGTAAGTCAATACTCGTCGTTTAGAGGGTGCCACTGGCTCCGCCAGTGCGAAGGAACAAGCG
>JACCRE010000024.1 GCA_013813775.1 Planctomycetaceae bacterium | reverse complement strand
TTCGCGAGCGCATCGCCAAAGAATGGCGCAGGACGTTCGAGGAGTGGGGGTATGCGGTGTAGGGCGGGGTGACGTGCCATCGGGCGAGCCGTGGGCACCAACCCGCGAGTCATGCCCCTTTCTCAGATCGCGAAACGGGTGCCATGCTCTCACGCCCCGCAGGCGGCGGGTGAGCATACACAACGCGAAGGCGGGCACCCGTGATCGGGCACCCGTGATCGGGCACCCGTGATTGCGTCATCGGGGGCGTCGTGTCCCGCGGCCGGCGGTTCCCGGAAATCGCCGGACGGTACGTCTTCGGCGATAACCAATCGGGACGGATCTGGACCCTCGACCCCGCCGACCCGGAGCGGAAGTCCCCGCTCTTGCAACTCCCGTTTCTGAAAGCAGGATCGACGCTGACGTCGATCAGTGCCGACCGGCAGGGGAACCTCTTCTTCACGAACTTCTCCTCCCGGCCGGCCGTCTACCGGCTGACCCGCTCGGCACGGATGAAATTCCCGGACCGGCTCTCGGAGACCGGGTTCTTCGCCGACCTGACATCCCTCCGGGCCGCCGAGGGCTTCGTCGACTACGACGTCAGCGTGCCGCTCTGGTCCGACGGCCTTGCGAAGCGGAGGTGGTTGCGGCTCCCGCCGGGCGCCGAGATTGACAACACGACTTCCTCCGAGGCATGGTCGTTCCCGGCGGGCACCGTGTTCATCAAGCACTTCGAGACCCCCGACGGCGACGTGGCCGATGGACCGCCGCGGAAGGTCGAAACGCGCGTGCTCCTCGTCAAGCAAGGCGGACATGTCGTCGGGGCGACCTATCTGTGGAATCGAGAAGGGACGGACGCCAACCTCCAGCTCGAACGCCGAACGCTGCCGCTGCGTTGGGCTCGGAAATCGCCGGCCGCCGAGGTCGCTTTCGACTACCACGTGCCCGGGTTTCGGGATTGCGTCGTCTGCCATAACCGCGAGAACCCCGTCCTCGGGGTCAACCCGCTGCAGCTAAATCACGCCGTCGACGGCGAAAACCAACTCGTCACTCTGAGCCGGATCGGCGTCTTCGCGAAGCGGTACGACCCGCCCGCCGCGACCTCTCTCGCGATCCTGTCGCCTTTGGACGACCCTGATGCCACGCTCGACCACCGGGCCCGGTCCTACTTGCATGCGAATTGCTCGTTCTGCCACTCGGGGGAAGGCACTCGCCGGATCGACCTGGACTTGCGGCTCTCCGACCCGTCGCGACCGGCGGCGTTCGTCGGCGAATCGCCCCGACTGTCCTATGTGCAAGTGGATGGGCGCGCCTCACGTCATCTCATTTCACCCGGCGATCCGGAAGATTCCGCAATCTATCGAAGGCTGCGAACGACCCACCGCGAGGTGGCGATGCCCTATCTTGGACGCGTGCGGCCCGACGCAGCCGCGCTCCGGGTAATGCGGGATTGGATCGATTCTCTCGGGAAGGAAGGCGCCGCGGTGGCGGCGCAAGAGAAAGTCTCGGCCCCGCCGGCGGCAGCACGAAACTGACCGCGTTCCCGCGCGGCGACGTACCCGTTCAGCGAGGGTCCGATCGCGCGGAGGCGTCGACGCAGTCTGGACGCCGATCCCGGGACCGGACCGATCGGCCACGCGGACTCAGAAGTCGCCGACAGCTTCCTGCCCCGAAACCGTAAACAGTGCTTGGAACGTGGCCGCCGGGATCGAGTCTGGAATCGGGCGAACCGAGCCGTCGCAGAACAGGAAGTGAGTCACTTGCCCGTGCCCGCTCCCGAAGTCCGCGTTCCGGTTCGGCGGCGTCGTGCCGGAACCTGTGCCTGGCAAGACCCAGGCTTGGTCTCGGACCGTCTCCCCGACGGCGACGGTCGTGCTCATCCCGTCTCGGATCTGAGTCAGTTTCGTCTTCCGCGAGAAGACGTCCGAGGAGGCGAGAGTGTTCGAGCGGCCTAATCCGTCCGGAAGCTGCGGCGGACCGTCGAACGACGGGCAACGGAACACCTCCAACTCCGCGTCCCCTCCGCGGGCGAGCGCGTCGGCCGCGTCCGCGAGCGGGCGGCTCGTCGGATTCACGCCGTCGTAAATCGCCGGCTGCTCGAGTTGCGGGAGGAGAAACACGCCGTGCCCGAAGCCGTTGTCGCCGTCTTTGGGCAGGTATCCCCATTGCGAGTGGTGGTTGACGAGCGCGACGCCGAGTTGCTTGAGGTTGTTCCGGCAAGCCGTCGCCCGACTCCGCTCGCGGGCCCACTGAACCGCGGGGGAGGGTGATCGCCACGAGCACGCCGATGATCGCGATGACGACCAGGAGCTCGACGAGGGAAAACCCGCCGCGGCGAGGAGCGGATTGGATTTCTCGTCGTGGGTGCCGCGAACGCGCGCCGCGCACCGGCCGCATAAGAGACTGTTCCTTCCGACTACGATCGCCTACCCGAAAAATGTCAGCCGCTCGCTCGTCGGAAAGTCGATCGGCCATCGGTCAGTATTCCCAAGAGTGAATGACGTCACAAGAAAAATCGCTGCAGGCTATATTTATTGAACCTCCCGATGCCCCGGCCAGCCCGTCACCGCGATAATCCCGTCTGGGCGCCAAGAGGCGCAGAAGGAAATAACGGCATCGAGCACCGGCGCGCTGGCCGCCGGTGCGTGTCGCCGACGACTACGCGGCACTCCGTTGCGCAAGAACTATCCTGCGCTGACCTCTTACGTTACGCCTTGGCGCCTGGGTAAGCTAGGCGCCGAAACTCGTATATCTTGCACGTGGCGAGGAGGCCCACCGCAGACTCACGGTCTCGCAATAATCAAGTTCGCAGTTCAACTATCCCTTTGGGCTCTTGGCGCGTAGTGACACGTCGGGAGCGGCACTCCTGAGGTTTCCAATGCGTCAATCGCCTTTGCGAAAGTCGTCCGTGAGCGGGATCTTCGTCGCGGCGTCATTCGTGCTCTTGGGGTGCGCAGAGGCGGATCGACAGAATCCGGAATCGCAGGCTCGCCTCGTGCTCGGATCCTCCGCCGATTTGGGATGCGTGGTAGCGAACGGTTCGCCGATTACCCGCCTCGTTCGTGTTCGGAACACGAGGAACGCCGAACTTCACGTTTCGGAGTGGCGGGTTTCGTGCGAATGTTTGAGCGTCGAGCCTCCGGCCATCGATCTCCCGCCCGGCGCGGAGAGTTATGTGCTGTTGGTCTTCGATCCGTCAAAGGAGGGGAAGGATTTCGCAGGTGACCTGCTGATCTCGGTCGACGCTCTCTCGGCCGACTCGGAAGCCGGGTCGTTCACGGTACCCGTGTCGGTCATCGCGCCGTCCGCCGTGGAGCACCTGACGGAGTCTCCGGCTTGAAGAGATTGTGCCACGCATCAAGCTGCCGTCTTACAGAGACAAGCATCCTTGGTTGCAAGAGCAGACGACGCCTGTCGCTTTACAGGGCAAACCGGAACCGCTGGTGTAGTGTCCCCGAAATGGCGTTACTTTTCCTGGTGGTCGGCGTTTGTGTCTTCCAGGGAGGAACGAACGCATGCGAACGGCTCCGGCGATCGATGTGACGGACGACGAGCGGGCGACGCTGCGGCGCTTCGCGCGGGGGCGTTCGACGCCCGCGCGATTGGTGCTCAGGGCGAAGATCGTGCTTCGGGCGGCCGAGGGGATGAGGAACAAGGACATCGCCCAGGAACTGGGCACCTCGCGGAAGACGGCCGGGTTGTGGCGGGAACGCTTCGCCGACGGTCGGATCGAGGCCATCGAAACCGACGCGCCGCGACCCGGCCGCACGCCGTCGATCCCCGGCCGGATCGTCGAACTGATCCTGCACAAGACGACGCGGGCGAAGCCGGCCCACGCGACCCACTGGTCGACGCGGACGCTGGCCCGTGACGTCGGCGTCTCGCGCTCGACGATCCACCGCGTGTGGCGGGCTCACGGGCTCAAGCCGCACCTCGTCAAGACGTTGTAAGGTCAAGACGTTCAAGATCTCGAACGACCCGCGGTTCGTCGAGAAGGTCCGCGACATCGTGGGTCTGTACCTCAGCCCGCCCGAGCGTGCCCTGGTGCTGTCCTGCGACGAGAAGAGCCAGATCCAGGCGCTCGACCGCACTCAGAAGAGTCTGCCGCTGCGTCCGGGACGGCTGGGAACGATGACGCACGACTACAAACGCAACGGGACCACGACGTTGTTCGCGGCGATCGAGCTGGCGGAGGGGAAGCTCATCGCCGAGTGCATGCCCCGGCATCGTCATCAGGAATGGCTGAGGTTCCTGAAGAAGAGCGACGCCGAAACGCCGGCGGAACTGGACCTGCACCTGATCGTGGACAACGACGCGACCAGCATCCGAAAGTGAAGGCCTGGCTGAAGCGACATCCACGCTTCCATGTCCGCTTTATCGTCCGCTTCATCCCCACCACAGGGCCGGCGCATCAAAATGTGGTTGCAACGTGAGTGTGGATGGTATCTTGCGGCGGGCGTGACGGCGAGATTTGCGGTTGGGAATCGCGGCGCCCGCGTGGGATTTGTCGGGAGGGACTCATGGACGAGCCGGGATTGGAGTACGTCGAGGGACTGCGGCAGTGTCTGGCGGATGTGAAGGATCCCCGGGTCGTTCCGCAGTGTGATCATCAGCTTTTGGACATTGTGGCCGTCGCGCTGTTGGCGGTGATGTGCGGGGCGGAGGATTGGCCCGACGTTGAAGAGTTCGGCGAGTCGCGACGGGACTGGCTGAAGACGTTTCTGGAACTGCCCGGCGGCATCCCTTCGCACGACACGTTTCGACGGGTCTTCGGCCGGCTGGATCGCTGGATCGAAGACCGCTGCCTGCCCTACTACGACAACGACCAGCCGCGCAAACAGCGGTCCCTTCCGCCGATCGCGAAGTTTTGCGACGAGCACACCGGCTCGGACCCTTCCGATGACCCGCAAGCGTTGCGTGAGCTCCTTGGAAAATGCGAAAAAACAAAGATGAGCTTGAGCAAAATGGAGACGGCTCGGCTACGCGTCGCTCACCCCGGTTGTGCATTTTTATGGTTGTACACGTGTTATAATAGTTGACACCGTCAGAACATCCCAGCCACCCCGCCGAGCCGAAGGGTTGCAGCAGGTCACACTTGGGGCGTACAAGATCTGCCGCGAGCCTCCTCGCGGCGCGAGAGCGGGTGATGCTTCCCTCAGTGTCCCTGCGAGATCCGCCCCTTCTACGCTGGCACTCCGGCTGGACTCATTCAGTGCGAAAGTCGAACGAAGATGCTCATCAGAACATTCGTCCGATGTCTTCACGTCATAGCATTTGGAGTGTGCGGCTCTGGAGTTGCAGCGACAGCGTTTGCCGAAGACGGCTTGGCCGGGATCTCTCCTGTAGGTCATCCGTTCATTGAACGGCATTGCATTCATTGCCACGACGAATCCACGACTGAAGGTGGGTTGAATCTGGCAGATTTGAAACTTGAAGCGGACGACCCGGTCGGTCTCACGCGGTGGGCGAAGATTCACGATCGCCTTGAGGCCGGCGAGATGCCACCCGAAGACGAAGAACAACCGAGCAGGAGTGAAATCGCTGAGTTCGTCAAGCTAACCAGCAACACGCTGAATGCGACATGGAAGGAACGTTATCTCACTCGGGGGCGCGTGGGCGGCCGACGACTCAATCCTGTTGAATACGAAAACACATTGCGTGATTTATTTGCGGCTCCGTGGTTGGAACTGAAAGACATGCTCCCACCGGACCCCGAAGCGTCCGGCTTCGATAATGTGGCGGATGCACAAGAAATATCTTACGTGCAGTTGGCTCGATATTTGGAAGCCGCCGAAGTTGCGATCGACGGAGCCATGCGTCTGCGTCCGGCGCCGAAGCCGACCAAAGTGCGAACCTGGTTCTCGGAAGAAGGCCGCTATTTGGGCAAAGATTGGAAAGAGCGTTACGGCAGTCTCGACGAACGTCCTGAATGGGTCTGGTTTTTCCAGGAACCCAATAGTGCTCAAACGCCGCGGCACATTCGCAACACATCGCAGCAAATTCCCGGCTGGTATCGTTTCCGCGTTCGTTGCCGAGCGGCCCTCTGGGACAAGGGGGAACTGCTGCCTCCCGAAGAGGGTCAAGTTGCATGGATCACGACCGCAGCCAATCGGATCCTGGCGAAGTTCGATGTACCCGAAGGTGAGGACGGCGGCGTAATCGAGTTCACCGCCTGGCATCACGAAAATGAGTTGCTCGACTTCTTCTGCGCGACGATGGACGACCGCATGGTCTCGTTTCGGACGAAGAAGAAGGATGCCGAAACCATGCGAGAAGCTTCTGAAGGCTTCTTGAAGGAATATCGCGGCCACGGAATCGCCGTGGATTGGTTCGAGATCGAGGGACCGTTCGCGGATGAGTCCTGCGAAGGGACTCCTGACAACCAGCGGTGGCCGTCGGAAAGCTGTCGACAACTATTCGGCGAATTGCCGATCGAGCCGTGGACCAAATCGAGCGGGCTACGTCCTCCTGAACCGCTGAACCGGCCTGACTTGACCGCTAACAAACATGGGCTGCGTGAGACGTTTCGATTGCCGCCCGACATGGCGATCGTGGTGTCGAAAGAGCCTCGCAAGGATGCGGAAGCGTTAGTGCGCCACTTTATGAAGCGGGCCTACCGTCGTCCGCCGGAAGAGTCCGAGGTTCAGCGTTGTCTTGCATTCGCGATTGAGGCCATTGAAGACGAGGCCTGCTTTCAGGACGCGATGCGGCTGGCGTACAAAGCCGTACTGTGCTCGCCGGACTTTCTCTATCTTCAGGAAACGCCCGGTGAACTGGATGGACGCGCTCTGGCGTCTCGCTTGTCTTATACGCTCTGGCGCAGCATGCCCGATAGCGAGTTGATGCAGTCAGCCGAGTCAGGCGAATTGCGGACCGATGCAGGATTAACACAGCAATTCGACCGAATGCTTCGCGATCCCAAGTCACAGCGCTTCATTAGCGATTTCACAGGCCAATGGCTGGACCTTCGCCAGATTCACGATACTTCTCCGGACCGAGATTTGTTCCCGGAATACTTTTCAGACAATCTCGTCGTCGATTCAGCCGTGGCGGAAACGGAAGCCACCTTTGTTGAGATGCTTCGCGAGGATTCGCCGGCCAAGACGGTTGTCGACGCCGACTTCGCGATGATCAACGAACGACTCGCGGAGTTGTATGGCCTTGAGGGAGTCAAAGGACAAGCGATTCGCCGCGTCTCTTTGCCGCCAGGCTCGCCATACGGCGGTTTTCTGACGCATTCGAGTGTGATGAAAGTCACGGCGAACGGATTGACGACTTCGCCGGTGCTGAGAGGGGCGTGGGTGATGGACCGAATTCTAGGACTACCGCCTTCACCGCCGCCGCCCGGCGCCGGATCGATTGAACCGGACACTCGCGGGGCGACAACGGTCCGCGAACTCTTGGCGAAACACAGCCGATCGGAATCGTGCGCGAGTTGCCATGCCTCAATCGACCCGCCGGGTTTCGCGCTGGAGAATTTCGACGTCATGGGTAAGTGGCGTGAACACTATCGTAGTTTCGAGGAAGGTGAAAAGCTCGATGTCGTTGTCGCGCTCCGGCCCGTCAAATACCGACGCGGACCGTCCGTCGATGCCTCTGGTGTCACTAAAGCCGGCCACGAGTTCAACGACATACACCAGTACCGAAAGCTACTTGCCGGTCAGGATGAACAACTCGCGCGCAACTTGACCGAGAGATTTTTGACGTTTGCCACTGGAGCAGGCGTTTCCTTCGCCGATCGGAACGTCGTCGAAACGATTCTTCGTGAGAACGAAGACGAGGGCTACCCAATTCGCACTTTGCTCCGGCAAGTCATCCTTAGCGAAACATTCCGATCGAAATAGGGCACGAACCATGACCAAGAGTTCTCAATCAGCCATTTCTCGTCGCGCTCTGCTTCGCGGCCTGGGCGTCGGACTGGCACTGCCGATGCTTGATGCCATGACGCCGGCCTTTGCCGCAGCGAAAGCATCGGCGGGGCCGCAACGTCTGATCGCCATCCAAACCAACCAAGGCATTCTGCCCAAGTACTTCTTTCCTATAGGCGACGGCAGAGATTACAAAGCTTCGCCGTACCTAGAAATTCTCGACGGGTTTCGCGACCGGATGACGGTCTTCTCGGGCGTATCCCATCCGGAAGTCGACGGGGGACACTCGGCGGAACAGTGTTTTCTGACCGCAGCCCCGCATCCAGGATTGAGTGGGTTCCACAACTCGATCTCCGTCGATCAATACGCCGCCGAGCGAATCGGCCACCTGACGCGATTTCCCTCGCTCACGCTGTCCGTCGGCACGAAGCGAAGTCTCTCCTACACGCAGTCCGGCGTACAGATTCCCGGCGAGGAGTCCCCCTCCCGAGTTTTCCGCAAACTGTTTGCGCAAGGATCGAAGCAAGAGATCGAAGCCCAGGTGGCCAAGCTCCGTCACGGTCGAAGCATTCTGGATTCCGTAGGCGAACGGGCACGGCAACTGGGAAGACGCGTCGGATCCTCGGATCGTGAGAAGCTCGATCAGTTTTACACCGGCGTACGTGACCTCGAAATGCGTTTGCACAAGAGTGAACAATGGGAGCAGCAGCCGAAAGCGCAAGTCTCGATGCGGCCTCCTCAAGACTACGACGATCCCGGCGCTTTGATCGAACGCACACGCATCATGTTTGATCTCGCTCGCATCGCTATGGAAACCGATTCGACCCGGCTGATCTCGATTTTCATTTGCCAGAACGATGCGAAGCCCAACATCTCGGGTGTCGATACCGGCACTCACCCGCTGACTCATCACGGCAATCAGCCTGAAAAACTCGAACAGCTCCGCCGCATCGAAGAAGCACAGATCCAAGAACTGGCGACGTTGCTCAGCGGCCTCGATAAAAGGGATGCGGGTGGTGGATCGCTGCTCGATCAAACGTCGGTCATCTACGGCACGTCGCTAGGCAACGGCAACTCGCACGCCAACACCAACCTGCCCGTGTTGATCGCCGGCGGCGGATTCCGACACGCCCGGCATCTCTCGCTGGGCGGCTCACAAGATTACCCACTGCCTAATCTGTTCGTTAGCGTTTTGCAAAGGCTTGGCATCGAGACCGACACATTCGCCACCAGCACCGGCACGATGCGTGGACTGGAGATGGCATGAGTCGGCTCGTGACACGAACGCCGGGCACCGGGCAGTATGCCCCCGCTGGCCATCTACGCCCCCGAGATCGAGAAGACGTTCTTCGTCTCCGGCGGCAGCCGCGGCGGCGAGCGATATCTGCTCGCGATGGCTTTAGCCGCTCTCGACGGACTGCCATTGACCGTCGCATACGGCGACTCTGGAGCATGATCCTGGACCGGCATCCGGTGCTGCCAGTTTTGTTCAGCGAGACGGACGGCATGAAAGTGCGTGGCGTGCTTCGGCTTGGTCTCGAGGGTTCAGGCGAGGACGCGTTCGACGTCCTGCATCGGTGATCGTGCGGGGAGCCCCGGCCGCGGCTCATCGACCAACCCTTCGAGACGACACTCAACGAACCCCTGCCGCCACTTGCCGACAGTAGGCATCGCCACGTCCAACTCGCGGCAGACCTCAGTTTTCGAGAGTCCGCGACCACAGGCCAAGACGATTCGGCTTCGAAGCGCCAGTTGTTGGCTGCTCTTCGGTCGCCGCGCCCAACGGGCGAGCATTGCGTGCTCTTCGTCAGTCAGCACCAGTTCCGCCTTCGGCCGTCCAAGACAAGCCTTTTTGCTCGCCATCATGCACCTCCGCCGGCAGCATACCGCCACCGCCACCGCCAGCAGAGCGCCAGCCTTATTCAATGAATTGGCAACTCAGGACACTAGCGGTAGCCCAACTCCCGCCAACGCCGCTCGGCGGGAAGTGATCGAGCACAAAAAGCTCGGGCCGACTTCATCATGGTCAACTGCGAGGCGTACCTCGCCGTCCTCGACCCCCGACTCATGACCACCGTCTGCGCCGCACCCTACCTCCAACGCGCTACTTCAAATTAGGGATCGGTATCAGAGCGGCGGTAGAACCACGAAATGAATCGCCGAGGCCGCAACGGCAGCCGTCACGCCGACTCGAAGATTGTCGCTGAGACGAGTCGGCAGCGACTCGGCGATTGCCGAGAAGAACGCGGCGCCGCAACCGCAGGCGACCGCGACCAGCCAAGGCGTCTCTGAACCGGCCTCGCCGAAATAGGCCAGCGAGGCAAGCGGACCGGCGACCGCCAGGAACGACAGCGTTCCGGCCCAAGTCTTATCGGCGTTCCACGGGAGCCGCGGCCCGCCGATGCACTTTCCGCCCAGATACGCCGAGCCGTCCCCAAAAGCGATCACGACGACGACAATCACGGCGAGTTCCGGTGCGCCAGGAAAGGCGAACAACGTCGCCAGCACGGCAATCGGATAGCTCAGCGTGGTCACGTAGAAATCGGTCTCGCCCGGCCGGGCCACGATGCGTCGAGCGGCGATGTAAATCGCCGTGAGGATCGAGGTGATCAACGTGACCTCGAACAACCCCTGCGGCGGCAGCGGCTTCTCGTGCGGCAACAGCGGAAGCAAGAACGCCAGCAGGCCCGGCGAGATATGCAGCAGCTTCCGCAGAATCTCTCCGCGGCGAATTCCGGCCGGTCGCTGCGCCGCGAGTGAAACGTTGACCGTCGGTCCGGCTCCGCCGTCACAGGTGGTTCCGCCCTTCACGGACGGGCCAATGTTCGCTGGCGATGCAGAACTCGTGAACATGAAGATCGCAATGCTCGAAAAAAGTGTGCAATTCCGCTCGCAGCGCCATCGAGAGCCGCTTCGGCACCGCTGCAAGACTCGATTCTAAAAACGGAAGGATGAGTATTCTGCGAAAATCTGGGGGAAGTTGCCGGCCAGGGCGTGGCTGCGTCCGATTCTACCGACGCAAGCTGGGCAAGATATTTGTCGGGGTCGCTCAGGAGGCTTTCACGGCAGGATTCACAGCATAAGAGGACCGTATGATCGGTTCCGGTCGAGTCGGTGACTTGAACCGGAACGGGTGTTCCCATGCTGCCGAGAGGCTCGCCGGCGACGGCGCAAACTTTCTGTTCGTCGGCCAACGCCTGGATTTCCGTCTCGGAAAGCTGAATGTCGCTTTCGGTGGCGGGCTGCGGCTCCTCGGCGACGGGCTGCGAACTCTCGCAACCCGTCATCAGCGTCGCGGACAGGCTGCCGGCGATCAGAATCAGGCGAAACTGCATCTTCAAGCCTCTTCTCCAGACGACCGCATCAGAAAAATCGCCACACATCAGAAATTTTCGCGATGCTTCCCAGTTTCGCCTTTTCGGCGACGAAAGTCATGCGAATGCGTCACGGCCGGACAGCGAGGTTTCCCCACCCGGCATAAATGGACCGGCGACGTCGCAGGCGGACCTGTTCCGTGAGCACCGACGAGAGCGCCGGAGCGCAGGGTGACGAAAAGGAGGATGGTAGAGCCTTCGCCGCGTCCATCGATTGGCGCGGCTGCGACGCAAGGAAGCGATCATGCCAGCAAAGTTCGTCGGTCTCGTACGGAAGCGAACGCTCCGTCAGGTGCTGAATGCGTTCGCCTTGTTCGCCGCCGTCGTCGGCTCGGCGGGATGTGCGACGGGAGGCGGCGGCGTGCTGCCGTCGGGCCAGGAACTCACGCCACAGACCGAGCATGTTCTCAACCACGCGCCGAAGATCGCGCCGGTCGCTCGGGAACTCTGCAAGACCGTTCCGCCAAGCTACATTCTCGAACCGGGCGACGCCGTCCTGATCGAGACGGTGCGTTTCGACTCACCGCTGCGCTTCGCGGCTGATCAGGTCATCCAACCCGACGGCACGGTCGATCTCGGCAAGTACGGACGCATCGTCGTCGCCGGCAAGCGGATCGAAGAGGTGGAGATCTGCATCGAAGACATCGTGAACGCCGACGCGGATCTCATCGCCGCGCTCGA
This sequence comes from Planctomycetaceae bacterium, assembly GCA_013813775.1. Taxonomy (GTDB): domain Bacteria; phylum Planctomycetota; class Planctomycetia; order Planctomycetales; family Planctomycetaceae; genus JACCRE01. The sequence continues at coordinate 19,227 of JACCRE010000024.1, read as the reverse complement.
GGAAGCGAACATCGAGGGTCCGGAACGCGTGAACGTGCGGCTGATCGACCCGCGCGGCAGTCAGTTCTACGTGCTGGGCGCCGTCAGCAGTCCAGGCGCCTATCCCTATGCGGGACGCGAGACGGTTCTCGATGCGATCCTCGCGGCCGGCGGCCTTGCCGACAATGCGCGTCGCTGCGAGATCATCCTGTCGCGGCCCAGCCCGATCGGCGAATGCCGTACGGTGTTGCCCATCTGCTGGGACAACATCGTGCAGCTCGGCGATACCACGACGAACTACCAGATCATGCCCGGCGACCGCGTGTTCGTGCCCGCCAACGGCATTTGCGATACGATCTGCGCCGCCTTCAAGCATGACGCCTGCCCGCGCTGCTGCTATCCGCAATGCCCGGCGGGATACGCCAGCGTGCGCTGTCCCTATCCGACGTCGTACGACCTCTCGTGCCCGCCGTATGCCGAAACCTGCCCCACCGGAACAATCTCCATCGGCGTTCCTCCCGCTCCAGCCGGACCGACGATCGCACCCCCGGCCGCTCCGAAACCAAATGGGAACGACTTCAGTCCGGAACCGAATGAGTCACCGCTCTCGATGATCTGGCGAAAATCGCCTCGCGTTTCCATGAGCCGTTAGCGACTCGATCTGCCGCAAGACGTGGCACTGCAAGATATGGAAGGCCCGCAGACATCGCTCTGCGGGCCTTTCATGCTTTTTTGGACGACGCCGATCGGCTCTTGGTGATCGTGGACCTTTTGAACGGCGTCAAAGCATTTCGTCGCTTTATGACGCCCTGCTCGGATTAACTTCTTGACTCCTGCAATCCAAAAGCTTGACAATGCGGGGCGGCCGCTGATGCGTTTGCCGCCTTCCGAACGCCGTCCTTCACGCCGGAGGATCGCGACTGCGTAGTCAGCGACCACGGAACTCTCAATACAGCGTTTATTCGCGAGACATTCTTCGCCGGTCCGGTAGGAACGGCGTCGTGACTCGTGCTTTGTTTTCGCTTGCCTCTTCACGAGAGAGGAGTTCGCCGTGAGTCGGAATCGACGCGTTCGAGGCTTTACGCTGATCGAGTTGCTGGTGGTGATCGCGATCATCGCCGTGCTGTTGGCGCTGTTGTTGCCTGCCGTGCAACAGGCGCGCGAGGCCGCACGCAGAAGCCAGTGTCAGAACAACCTCAAGCAGATCGGGTTGTCGCTGCACAACTACCACGACTCCTTCGGGGTGCTTCCGCCCGGACAGATCGCGAACCGCTTCGGCGGGACGAACGCGACCAGCGGCAGCCTTTACGCGGACCCCACCGAAGGCGCGACGCTCGGCAGCTTCACCGCACCCACCCCGCAGAACACCGTGCAGACCGGTCCCGGACTGCACGGCACGAGCTGGATGGTCCACATCCTGCCGTACATCGACCAGAAGACGCTTTACAACCGGTGGGATTTCTCGCTCAACGTGATCGACAACGGCGTCGCGACGTTCAACGGCGTCAACTACAACCTGTTCCGGCCCGCGCACACCGACATTCCGGTCTTTTACTGCCCGACGCGCCGGACGGAGATGATCACCAAGGACACGGCGTTCATCCAGCGGCCGAATTATCTCAACACCGCCGTCACCTGGACCAAGGGCGGAAATGATTACTCGGGCTGCATCGGTTCGGGCATCGGCTGGATGTTGACGACCCAAGGCTTCCACAAAGGCACGTGGGATCTGACACCGGCGCAAATGGCCGACCACGGCGGCTTTCCAGGGCCATTGGGCCTGACGCCGGGCCTGACGCTGCTGCCCGGTTCGTTTGACCTGGGGATCTTCTCGGTCAACAGTCGAACGAGGCTGGCGGACGTCGATGACGGCACGTCGAACGTGTTCATGGTCGGCGAGAACCTGCGTCTGAACACGCCAGTAACCGTGAACCCGCTGCTCAACAGCAGCGACGGCTGGGCGTGGGGCGGGGCGGCGACGCTGTTCAGCGCCCGGCTGCCGCCAAACAAGGCGCTGCACTTCGACAACTCCGGCAGCGATCACCAGGGGATCGTCCAGTACCTGTTCGCCGACGGCGGCGTGCGGTCGATCAGCGAGAACATCAATACCGTCACGTTTCAGAACCTCGGAAACATGGGCAACGGCATTCCCGTCTCCGATTTCACGAACAATTAAACGGCAGTCGAGAACGCGGCCGCACAGCTTTCTGACCGTCATCCCGCCGTTTCGCAAGGCGGGATCGCGGTGTTCTACTGTTGAAAGGTCGGGCGTAGGCCCGGCGAGACGGTATCTCCCTCGTTCATAACCGCGAGGACTTTTCATCGCCTGTAATTCGTACCTTTCGTTGTACGGGTGAACGCCAGGAGCTTCTCTTGACCATTCACTTTCATTGCGGCTGCGGGCAGAAGCTCAAAGCATCCGCGGAGTCGATCGGCAAGCATTTCGACTGCCCCGTGTGCGGCACCGCGGTCGTCGTTCCTGAAACCGATGCAGCGGCGCCTGCGATTGAAAAGCCCGCCGCGGTTGCCGCCGCAGCGGAATCGCCATCCGCCTCCGTGAAAAGCGAGAAGGCGGCAGCCGCACCCCAACAGCCGCATGTCGCAAAAGTCGCGAAGCACGCGAGCGTCGCGGGCGCGAAAAAGAAGGGATCGAAGTCCGCGACGAACGGCTCACACAAATCGCCCGCCCTCTCCGACGACGATGTCGCCCTCGCCGCGCTCGGCCTGACGGACGACGGAAATTCCGCGTCGGTCACACGAGAAATCGCCGAGGCCGACACCAAGATCATTTCCGCGTCCGACACGCAGGAACTGGAACCGTCAACGCTCGGCGACATCACGCCCGGGCGAAACGGTCATCGACTTTCCGGCGAGTCGCGGCTCCCGTCGGACGACGAGATCCTGGCCGAGCGAGAGCGAGCGCACGCGCGGTATCAACGGACGTACGCGACAGAGTCCGGGCATGCCGCGGCGTCGACCGCCGACACGGCGCGCGATCTCTACAAGCTCGTCCGCAAGATGAAGAAGTCGGAGCCGGCCGAGGTCGCCGTCAAACAGAAAAAGGCCAAGCGCGCCGACAAGGGCGAGGGCTTTGACTTCGCCGGCCTCGCCTCCGAACTGGGCGGCAAGGTGATTCCGGGAATTGTCGGCGTCATCTTTGTTTGCTTCGCCGCGTACTGGATTTCGTCGAGCGTCATGTCGGGCGGCCGCGGCCTGCCGGAACTCGGCAAGGTCTCGGGAGTCGTCACGCTCGACGGCGAACCGCTGGGGGGAGCGACGGTCATGTTCATGCCGTCGGCTGAGAGCGACGCAGAGGCCGACGCGGCGAGCCGGATCTCGTCGTCGGTGGGCATGACCGACGAAAAAGGCCGCTACAGCCTGATGTACGTGAAGGACGTGGCGGGAGCGGCCGTCGGCAAGCATCAGGTCATCATCAACGCACCGAAGCCGAACGGAGCCGAAGCATTGCCGCGGAAGTACAACACCGCCTCCGAACTCACCTTCGAGGTGAAACCTGGTAGCAACGAAGCTCCTTTCGAACTGGTGTCGAAGTAACCATTGGATCCGCCCCGAGTACACCTTCATTTGGGTGCCGGATCGGCACTGCTCCCCTACCAATACTTCCGATCCAGCGTACGGTAGTTGATCGCCTCCGAAAGATGCACCGCGGCGATCACGTCGGCGGCGTCGAGGTCGGCGATGGTACGGGCCACACGCAGGATGCGGTCGTGGGCGCGGGCCGAAAGCCCCATCTCCTCCATCGCCGCCTTGAGCAGCCCTTCCGCATCAGAGGTCAGCTTGCAGTAGCGGCGGAGATGCCGCGCCGTCAGCCGGCCGTTCAAGAGTTGCGGCAGACCGTCTTTGCCGTAGCGAGATCGTTGACGCGCTCTCGCTTCATGCACCTGCGCACGCATCGTCGCGGTGTCGGTGCCCGGCTTGGCGTCGGCGAGGTCACGGAAAGGCACTTGCGGCACTTCGAGATGCACGTCGATGCGGTCGAGCAGCGGCCCGCTGATACGCGATCGATACCGCTCGGCCGCGGCGGCGTTGTCGGAACGTCGTCCCGTGCCGTCGGCGACGTGATAGCCCGACGGCGTCGGATTCATCGCAGCCACGAGCATGAAGTCCGCCGGGAACGTCGTGCTGCCGAGAGCGCGCGAGATCGTGACGTTGCCTTCTTCGAGCGGCTGTCGCAGCACTTCCAAAGTGCGGCGGTTGTATTCCGGCAACTCGTCGAGAAACAACACCCCGTTGTGCGCGAGGCTGATCTCGCCCGGAGCCGGAATGCTGCCGCCGCCCACGAGACCCGCTTCGCTGATCGTGTGATGCGGCGCGCGGAACGGTCGCTTGAGCACCAATGGCTGGCCCGGCGGCAAGCGGCCGACGGCGCTCCAGATGCGCGTCGTCTGCAACGACTCCTCGGGCGAGAGATTCGGCAGGATCGTGCTGATGCGGCTCGCGAGCAGCGTCTTGCCGGTGCCCGGCGGCCCGATCATCAACAGGTGGTGCGAACCGCCGGCCGCGACCGTCACCGCACGCTTCGCGAACTCCTGTCCCTTCACGTCGACGAAATCGATGTCGTAGCCGCCGTACTCGGTGACGGCGTCGTCCCACCGAAACGGCAGCGGTTCGATGTGAAGCTGATCGGTGAAGAAGCCCACGGCCTCGGCCAGCGAGCCGACGGCGATCGTCTCGACGCCTTCGACGACCGAGGCCTCGTGCCCGTTCGCCGCGGGAACCACGACGCCCTTCAGCCCGGCGTCTCGCGCCGCCAAGGCCATCGACAAGGCGCCTTTGGCCGGACGCAGATTCCCGTCGAGCGCGAGTTCTCCCACCGCGGCGTACTGCGCATACTTCTCGCTGCTCAGTTGACCGTCGGCGGCGAGAATGCCCAGTGCGATCGGCAGGTCGAGGCTCGCGGCATCTTTCGGCAAGTCGGCCGGACTGAGATTGATGACGATGCGATCGACGGGCCGGGCGTAGCCCGTGTTGACGAGCGCCCGCTCGATGCGATGCGTGCTTTCCTTCGTCGCCGCCTCGGCCAGCCCCACGAGAATCGTCTTCGGCATCGCCGCAGGGGAGATGTCGACCTCGACCTGCACGCTCTTCGCGTCAATTCCGAAGAGACTGAAGCTGTGCAACTGCGCGAGCATGAGGCGACCGGATCGGAAAGAGCATCGCAGAGTGAACGGTGGGACACAGGGATTCTGAGAGGCCGGTGAGGGCGTTTGCAAGCAAAGGCTTCACGAGTCTCGCGCCGGCATCGACTGGCGGCTGCTTTGAAGAGAAAGAGATTGGGTGGCAGGGCCTGAGGGCGAACGCCCGTTGACCCCGAAGGCGAGCGTGTCCTGCGGGGCGGCGTGCTGCGGGGGCTCTGGCACCCCCGCACCTGCCAAACGGTGAGCAAAAGATTTTCCTCCCTATGGTCGCCCGAATCGCATGGCAAGTAACCTAGGGCGCGTGTACACTCGCTCACAAGGAAACAACTATGTCAAAGAAGACGCCGACATCGAAGCCCTTTTTCGATGAACAGACTGAGCAGTCTGCCGTCAAGGCGGCGATCGTCTCGAAATACTTCAAGGCGTGGTCAGACGTGATGATCAAAGCAGCGAAGGCTGACAAGATCGCATATGTCGATCTCTTCGCCGGACCTGGTCGTTATGGCGATGACCAAATGTCAACGCCGCTGCTGATCCTTCAACAGGCGATAGACAACTCTGAGCTTGGATCGCGGCTTGCGACGTTTTTCAACGACGCAGATTCTGACCATGCTTCATTGCTTGAGGCGGAAATCGCAGCGATGAAGGGGATAAAGGAGCTGAAGTATCCCCCCGATGTGTCAACCGACGAGATCACGACCGATATCGTAGATGAACTCGACAGCGTCAGCTTCATTCCGTCGCTCTTCTTCTTTGATCCATGGGGCTACAAGGGTCTTTCACTCCGCTTGATCAACGCGGTGCTGAAAAGCTGGGGTTGCGAGTGCATCTTCTTCTTCAATTACAACCGCATCAACATGGGTCTGCCAAATGAAGTCGTGACAGACCACATGAATGCGCTCTTTGGAGAGGAGCGTGCCGATGAGCTGCGCGAGAAACTGAAAGGCATGAAGCCACAGGACCGAGAACTCGCAATCGTAGAAGCCTTGGCACTGGCTCTCAAGGAAATGGGAGGCGAATACGTGCTTCCTTTTCGATTCGTGCGGCCGAACGGAACGCGTACAAGTCACCACCTCATTTTCGTAAGTAAGCACAAGCTTGGCTACAAGATCATGAAGGACGTAATGGCCGCCCAAAGCTCTGGTGAAGAGCAGGGCGTTCCAACATTTGAGTACAACCCGTCGTTTGGCGAACAGGGCTTGCTGTTTGATCTGGCGCGCCCGCTAGAGGATCTAGGCGACATGTTGCTTGAGGAGTTTGCGGACGAGACTGTCACGTTCGAGGAGATTTATGAGCGACACAGCTATGGGCATCGGTTCACTGAAAGGAACTATCGTGCTGTGCTGAATGAACTTGAGGCGCAAGGAAGAGTTGACTGCAATCCTCCAGCGAATGAACGGCGAAAGTATAAAGGTGAGCCATCGTTTGCCAAACATGTGGAGGTTAGCTTTCCAAGCTGGGAGGACTCGGATGGCTAAGTCTTCGATTGAATGGACCGAGGCGACGTGGAACCCCGTCACTGGCTGCACAAAGATCAGCCCAGGCTGCAAACATTGCTACGCGGAGAGGATGGCACATCGACTGCAAGCAATGGGGCAGAAGAACTATGCGAATGGATTTCGTCTTACATTGCAGCCGCACATGTTGGATCGACCGCTCAAATGGAAGCGATCGCAGATGGTCTTCGTCAATTCAATGAGCGACCTCTTTCATAGAGATGTTCCGGATGAGTACGTGCTGCGTGTGTTCGATGTCATGCGGCGTGCTCATTGGCATACGTTTCAGGTGTTGACGAAGCGCTCGGATAGGCTGGCCGAAATCAGCAGAAAGATTGAATGGCCGCGAAACGTATGGATGGGCGTCAGTGTCGAAAGTGAAAGGTATCTACCACGAATAAACGATCTCAGATCGACTCGTGCGACCGTCAAGTTCCTCTCACTTGAACCGTTGCTCGGCGCTTTGAAGTCCCTTGATCTGAGTGGCGTCGATTGGGTGATCGTCGGTGGCGAATCCGGACCAGAAAGCCGCGCCGTCGATCCGGAATGGGTGAAAGCGATTCGCGATAGATGTGTGCTTTCTGACGTTCCCTTTTTCTTCAAACAGTGGGGAGGCGTGCAGAAGTCTCGAACCGGTCGCGAATTGGAAGGTAGAACATGGGACGAGCTGCCCGGTGGACATGTAAGACGGCTACCAACTTCATCGCCGGCTGTTTTCACTACCTAAAGGGCGGCGGTTCCTCACTCCTCAATTCTTAAACTTGCCGAGGCCACCGGCGATGCGCCGCGACAGGCCGCTTCTTCGTCGTTTCACTGTACTGCGGCGGTCGACTGCTCCGGTCTCTCTGCTCGTAGTTCCATTTCAGGAACTCTTCGAAGCCTTCATCATCGTCACCGGCCCACGCTCCTGCGAGTTGCTTGAGCCTCCGAATCTTCTCCTCCTCCGAAAGTCCGGCCGAGGCGTCGCTCAATCGCACTGCGACCGTCGCCCCATCCGGCAGGCCGGTGTCCTGCTCCAATTCGATCGTCCGGCCGCGGATTACGCCGCGGAGTTCGCTGTTGCCGTTGGTCATCGCTTGCACCTCCGCGTTTCGCCGTGGATGCGTTTCACTGCCGATGCACTTCGCCGCCGACGGGCCGAGTTCGCCGCGAGTCATTATACTGCGCCGGTCGGCCCACGCGGGTCGATGCCGCCGTCCGCTGATTCGCAACCTAGCCCGCCATGATCCTTTCCGGTAACGAGATCCACAAACAGCTCGGCACGAACATCAGGATCGAGCCGTTCGACGAGCGGCAGCTCAATCCGAACAGCTATAACCTGCGGCTGCACGATGAGCTGCTCGTGTACGAGGATCTGGAACTCGACATGCGGCGGCCCGCGAAGTACCGCCGGCTGCCGATCCCGCCGGAAGGCCTCGTCCTTCAGCCGAACCGGCTGTATCTCGGGCGGACCGTCGAGCGCACCGAAACCCACAACTACGTGCCCATGCTCGAAGGCCGCAGTTCCATCGGCCGCTTAGGGCTGTTCGTGCATGTGACGGCGGGCTTCGGCGACGCGGGGTTCTGCGGCTTCTGGACGCTGGAGATGTTCGCCGTCTATCCGATCCGCATCTACGCCGGCGTCGAGATCGCGCAGATCTTTTATCACACCGTCGAAGGCGACGTGACCGAGTACCGCAGCGACAAGTACCAGCACAATCGCGACATCCAGCCGAGCCTGCTGTTCAAGGAGTTCATCCGGGATCCGCAGCGGGCGCTGCCGCTGGAGGCGGGGGATCGGGAGAACGGGGGATCGAGGGAGCGGGAGAGTGGGAGCGGGGGAGACGGACGCAACCGCGCGGGGGAACACGATCGATGAAATTCGCTGCTGTTGTCTGGATCGCTGTTCTCGCGTCGATGAACGTTTCCGCCGGCGAAGTGCCTTGGCTGGCGGAAGTGACCTCGCCGCCCGCAGACGTTCCGTCTCCCGATCCCCCGCCTCCACTGATCTGGAAAGTTGGCAGGACCATCGTCTCCAACTCCGCGAGCAATGGCTCGCCGTCCTCGGCCCATTACCGCAGCCGCCGGAGTCGATGGAACTCGCAACGATCTCGGAAGAGCGACTCGAGCATTGCACGCGATCCCTCGTGAGGTATGAGGCGGAACCGGGGCGGTTCGTCGAAGCGTATCTGCTCAAGCCGCTCGCGACGCAGGAGGCGACGAAAGAGGCGAAGCATCCCGCCGTCGTGGTGTTTCATCCGACGACGTCCGACACGATCGGCGTTGTCGCGGGCACCGCGGGCAGGCCGGAACAGCATCTGGGTCTCGACCTCGCGAAGCATGGCTTCGTGACGCTCTGCCCGCGCAACTTCCTGTGGGAAGAGAAGAACTACGACGACGCCGTGGCGGCGGCGAAGCGGCGGCATCCGGGCAGCCTCGGCATGGCGACGATGCTCGCCGACGGCATGCGGGCCGTCGATCTGCTCGCGGCGATGCCCGACGTCGACGCCGATCGCATCGGAGCGATCGGTCACTCGCTGGGTGCGAAGGAAGTGCTGTATCTGATGGCGTTCGACGATCGGGTGCAGGTCGGCGTCGTGAGTGAAGGCGGAATCGGCCTCACCTTCACAAACTGGGACGCTCCCTGGTATCTCGGCGACGTGATCCACTCGAAAGACTTCGCTCGCGATCACCATGAACTGCTTGCGCTCGCGTCCCCGCGTCCGTTGTTGATTCTCGCGGGTGAATCCGGAGCCGGGGCCGCGGATGGCGATCGGACATGGCCTTACGTCGTCGCCGCTCAGCAGGCGTATCGGCTCTACGGCGAACCGGTGCGGCTCGGTCTGCTGAACCATCGCGAAGGGCATCGCCTCGACGGCGCTGCACGCGAGAAGGCGTTGCAATGGATCGAGGTCGCGCTGATGGAAGAAGTGAGAAATGAGAAGTGAGAAGTCAGTAGAGTTGTCCGCGACGGAAGACACCGACGCACTCAAAGCTTCTCACTTCTTCCGTTCTCGGTTCTTCCGTTCTCGCTCAACGCGGCGCCCGCACATAGGGAGCGGCCGTCTGCGCGCCCGGCGTCGGGCCTGACGGCACATTCATGAACGACTGCGTCGAATTGAACGGCGTCGAGGCCAGCGGCACGTTCGGGCTGGGCTGGAACGGCTGGCTCGCGAGCGGGTGGTTCGGCGTCGGCTGGAAGGGAGCGTGCGCCATGCCGTAGTTCGGTGCGGGCTGGAATGGGTAACTCGCCATGCCGTAGTTCGCGTTCTGTCGGAACGGCTGCGTCGCCATCGAGCCATTCGGCTGATGATAGGGCGGCAACGGCGTTGGTCCTTCCGCTGTCGCCGTGTTCGGCGGAAGCGACGTAACGGGTACACCCGGAACCGCAGCCATGACCGGCACCTGCGGGCCGATCGCCACGGCCGTCGCATCCGAAGACTTCAAACGTGCGAGCCGCGAGGTCACGGGAGTCTGATTCCAGTCGCTCGCCAGCGATCGCTGATAGGCGGCGACGGCGAGTTGCGGGCGCCCCGTCTCCTCATAAATCTGCCCGAGATTCGCCAGCGCGAGCGGATGACCCGGCCTGATGCGCAGGGCTTCGGCCAGCGATCGCTCGGCACCGGTGTGATCACCCATCTCGCGTTGCAGCCAGGCCATTTCGATGTGCGGTTTCTCGGAATAGGGCTGCGTCGCGACCCACGATGAAATCAACGAATGCGCTTCGGCACTGCGGCCCGTGTCCTTGAGCGTGACCGCGAGACCGTGGTAGCTCGGCTGATGGGCCGGGTCGAGATGGAGCGCCGTGCGATAGGCCTGCTCCGCCGCGAGGGGATCACCCGACCGCCGCGACGCCGTCGCGTAATTGTGGATGTAGTTGGGATTGCGCGGCGCATCGGCGGTCGCCCGGCGGAACTCTTCGCGAGCATCGGCATAGCGTCCGGCGCGGTAGAGCGCCTTGCCGGTCTGGTTATTCGTCCACGCCGCCATTGGATTGCAGCCCGCCAGCGCGGCAAAGCCAGCGATCGCCAGCAGCGCCCGCGTGTGCGGGCTTGCGCATCGAAATCGGCGATCGGTCATGGCTGTCTTTCCGCTTCGTTTCGCCGGCCCGTCGGCAGACGCGATCCGAAACTTGAGCCGAATTCCAGAAAATCGGGCCGGACTGTAGTGGCGACCCCCATCGAGGGCAAGATGGATGTGGAGAGGGGCGAGGAGTCGGAAGTCAGGTGAAGGCGAGCCGCGGGCTTTACGCCTGCGCTACCCACGCTTCCTTGCGGCTTTAGAATGGAGATGCCTCGCTTTCGGCCTCGCGATGTCTCGAACTGCTATGCCCGCGTCCCGCCGCGCCGTTATCCTCCTCTCCGGCGGACTGGACAGTGCCACGGCGCTCGCGATCGCACAGCGCGATGGTTTCGAGTGCTTCGCGTTGAGCTTCGACTACGGTCAGCGGCATCGTTTTGAGATCGACGCCGCGAAGCGCATCGCGGAGGCTGCCCGAGTCGCGCAACACGTGATCGTGCCGCTCGACCTGCGAGCGTTCGGCGGATCGGCGCTGACCGCCGACATCGACGTGCCGAAGGATCGGGCCGAGGACGAAATGTCCTCCGGCATTCCGATCACCTACGTTCCCGCCCGCAACACAGTCTTCCTTGCGGTCGCGCTGGGCTGGGCGGAAGTGCTCGGAGCGAGCGATCTGTTCGTCGGCGTGAACGCCGTCGATTACAGCGGCTATCCCGATTGCCGCCCCGAGTTCATCGAAGCCTTCGAGCGGCTCGCCAACCTCGCTACGAAGGCCGGAGTCGAAGGCGTGAGGTACCGCGTCCACGCACCGCTCATCGCCATGACGAAGGCCGACATCATTCGCACCGGTCTGAGCCTCGGCGTCGATTACTCACTGACCCACAGTTGCTACGATCCACTTCCCGACGGCACCCCCTGCGGCCGCTGCGATAGTTGCACGCTGCGACGGAAAGGATTCGCCGCCAACGGTATAAGCGACTTGCTACGCTACCGGACATAAGGGAAATTGCTTCGAATGCCGCAGCAACTCACATCGTACCGCGTATTCATTGCATCTCCTGGTGGACTTGAAAGCGAACGCGAAGGCTTTCGTGAAGTCATCCAAGAGTACAATGAATCTGAAGCGTTCGAGCGAGGCCTTCATGTTCGACCGATAGGATGGGAGATCACGCTAGGCGGCGTTGGCCGACCACAGAGACTCATCAACGATGAGATTCGCACGTGTGACTTTTTCGTGCTTCTCCTGCACGACCGCTAGGGGAGTGCGCCGTTTCCGGATGGCGTATCGCCTGATTTTTCGTCAGGGACAGAGGAAGAGTATCACGTTGCAATGTCATACCTCCGAGAAGCAGGATTGCCGATGCGGGATATCGTCATGTTTTTCAAGGGAGTGCCTGCCGAGCGAATGAATGATCCTGGTGAGCAGTTATCGAAGGTGTTGGCGTTTCGGCGGCAGATCGAACAGGACAAAACACACCTGTACGAGACATTTGACTCGCCTGATGAGTTCAAAAACCGATTGCGGCGTCACTTAGGTCGTTGGATGCGGCAACACGAGTCGAATCCAAATGGCTAAGACTGCTCTTCCGATATTCGGGTCGTGCATTCATCGCGGAGGTGGACGGAAATGAGCATCGTTGCTGACCGTGCAGAACAACTTGTCAAGGAAGGTCGCCTGACGGAGGCGGAGCAACTCTTTGCACAGGCCGTCATTGGCAGGCAAGACCCTGAAGCAATGAACGAGTTCGGCTGGTTTCTCTTGCAGACCGGTAGGCTCTCGTACTCGGAGAGTGTTTTTGAGCGGCTGAAGCGGCTGGCAGAGGCGGCAGGAAACGATAGATGGACTGCGGTCGCCCTTTCGGGACTTGGACAGGTTCACGATAGGCTCGATCAATACGAGCAAGCAGAACGCGAAATGCGGCGGTCAGCCGACTTGTTCCTCGAGGAGGGGGACTCTGCCAATGCGGCTGGCGTACTGAGCAATCTCGCAAGCGTTTACGTGAAGAAGCGAGAATTCGACCGGGCTGAAACGGCATTGCTGGAAGCACTGACGAACTACGAGGAACTCGGCCAGAGCTCTCAGGCCGCGGTCGTTCGCGGGAATCTCGGCGTCGTGTACCTGCGGAAGGGAAATCTAGACAAAGCCGAAGAGCTGCTCCTTGGTGCGGCAAGCGTTTTTCAAGGCCATGAGATGAGTCAAGAATTCGCAAGCCAACTGGCAAACTTAGCAACGATCAACCGTCGGAGGTCGCTCTTCGATGAAGCTGATGCAAAGTTGCGACACGCTACGGAGATTTACGAGCGGCTGGGGCTGGAGCCGGAAATCGTCGGCACGCTCCTGAGCCGATCTTCCGTCAGCTTTGATCGAGGGGCATTCGCTGAGGCCGAAGATCTCTTATACGATGCCTTAGAACGTGAGGGCAAAATTAGCCGCCCGCAGGTTCTCACCGATATTTATATGGGCTTAAGCAGAGCACTCGAGTACCGTGGCGAGTATGAAGAGGCTGAAAGGCTCCTCCGATCGGCAATCGGTCTGAGTGAACGATTTGGCTTGTGGCATCACGTCGCGACAGGCTATGCCAAGCTAGGACGACTCTTTGCCGGGCAGGGACAAATTCCTCCGGCGCGGGAGTTCCTGCGAGCCGCTGAACAAGGGTTTGAGGCGATAGCGGCACATGAGGAGGCCGAACAGATTCGCAAGGCACTGCACGCTTTGCCTGATGGAGAGCGCATGAGTGCACAATCGTCGATGGCGACGTGAAGTGGCAATGCGTTTCTCCGAACTCTTCCATTCGATCCAGGGCGAAGGCGGGCTCGCGGGCACGCCGAGCGTGTTCGTGCGGACGAGCGGCTGCAACCTGCGGTGCTGGTTTTGCGATACGCCCTACACGTCGTGGGAGCCGGAGAAGACTCGCATCGCGTTGCAAGACCTGCTCGAACAAGTGCTCGCGACAGACTGTGAGCACGTCGTCGTCACGGGCGGCGAACCGATGTTGCAGCCGGCGGTCGTGCCGCTCACGGAATCGCTCCGAGCTGTCGGCAAACACATCACGATCGAAACCGCCGGCACTATCTTTCGGCCTGTCGCAGCAGATTTGATCTCGCTCAGCCCGAAGCTCTCGAACTCGACGCCGACCGACGCACATCGACCGCAAGGCAGCCGTTACGCGGCGCGCCACGACCGCCTGCGTGACAACGCAGAAGTCGTGCACTCACTCACCGTGAACTACGATTATCAGATCAAATTCGTCGTCGATCACGAGCGCGATCTCGCCGAGATCGATGATTATTTGTCGCGCTATCCGCTGCTTGATCACGACAAAGTGTATCTCATGCCGCAGGCGCGAACGGCGAACGAGCTCGCTGAAAAGACGCCGTGGCTCACCGCGGCCGCCGAGGCTCGCGGCGTCAGGATCTCACCGCGACTGCACGTCGAATGGTGGGGCGATCAGCGCGGGGTGTGAGGGACTATTTGTCGTCGTCGTCCGGATCGACTGCGTCGTCTTCATCCCCCCAATACTCGCGCTCGTCTTCGAGTCCCCATTTCTTGGCAACGGCCGGATCATAAGTGATGAGATAAGCGTAATCGTCGGTTGTTCCACCGTTTTGATCGAGATGGACTCCATCGTCTTTCATCGCTTGGAGACGGTCCGCGGCAACTCGCAGAGTCGAAATCATGTCGTCCATGGTCTTGGCTTCCGATGTAAGCCACTTGTTCCGCCAGAGCGTCATATACCGTCGATGTTGACCGAACACTTCGTTCCAGAGTTGCTCAAAAGTCGGCTTGACGTACGGGTTCAGCTTCTCTGCATACTCCTTTGGCAGCGTGAGCAATTTGATGAGTTCCTGGACATCGCCGAGATCCTTTCGGCGGTCGGGACTAGAGATACCCGAAGCAAGTTTCAATTCAATCAACGTGTCCAACTTCAGTACCTTGATCCCGTCGATCTCAACAGCGACTTCATGCGGATCCGGGAATGCAATCGGTTTCGGTTTACCATCGCCCGGAAACTCGCCGGCGGTCAAAAACTCGATTTTGACGCCGGTTTCCGTGTCTCGCAGGTTCTTGCTTCGCTCGAAGGGAGGTCGATAACCGAGGCCACGCAACCGCTTTTGGATTTCCTGCCGCGATTCTCTTGTGACGAGAATGTCGATGTCGTCGGTGAAACGCCGAAAGCCGTGTTGATAGAGTGCCATTCCACCGGCCAAAGCGTACGAGATGCCGAGTTCATCGAGACGTTGGGTGATCTTGCGCAGCGACTCGTGTACGCTTCCCTTACCTTCGAAAAACCGGCTCCCTTCGCTCAAGGCCCACTCCAGGTTCGCGTTGAGTTTTTGTTCGTAAGCGCCGAGTTCGGCCTGAGATCCAAACGCAAGACCACTGCCGCCGGTCGCCGACCTGATCGTTTTGGACTCTTCGAGCTGGCTTCTCATAGAGGCTAGTATATCACAGTTCCGGTGTTTGCTTCGCCCGAGTTCAAACAGATATCGACGTAGCTGTGGGCCGTCGACCGCCCCGAATCTTCCGAGGAAAGGGCATCCTCACGACGCTTTCGATCGACGCCTCGCACGATGACACGACTCCTCAACTTCTGGGATACGGTTCGCACGGGCTTCTGGTTCGTGCCGGGGTTGATGACGGGGCTGGCGGTCGTGCTGGGTTTCGCGTTGCCGATGCTCGATGCGCAATTTGACGCCTCCGATTACACGCCTTGGCTCTCGACGACGCCGGCGGCCGCGGGGCGAACGCTGTCGGCGTTCGGCGGAGCCACGGCGACGGCGAGCGGCGTGGTCTTCTCGACGACGATCGTCGTGTTGTCGCTGACGAGCCAGCAGTTCGGGCCTCGATTGCTGAGAACCTTTCTCGCCGATCCCGTCACACAAATGACGCTCGGCGCGTTCGTCGGCACAAGTCTGTACTGCTTGTTGGTGATGCGAGTGATTCGCGAGGTCGAGGGGAATCGCGTCGCGCCCGATATCTCGGTTGCAGTGGCGACGCTGGTCACGGTCCTCACGTTGTTCCAACTCATCGTGTTCATTCATCACATCGCTGTGAAGATTCAGGCGCCGGAAGTCTTGCGGGCGGTGGCGAGTGATCTCGACGACGCGATCGAACGGCTGTTTCCGCAACCGGTGGAACACGGTCCGAAGGCAATCGCCAGTCCGGCCGAACCGTTGTTGCTGGAAGGCGACGCCGTGACCGCGGGACAGGACGGATACCTGCAGGCCATCGATGCGGATGCTTTGCTCGAACTTGCCGTCGAGCATGATCTGGTGTTCGAGTTGCCGTGTCGTCCGGGAGATTTTCTGCCGCGGGACGAACCCGTCGCCTTCGTCCGCCCCGTTCACAAAATCGACGACGACCTCAAGCGTGAGATCGCCGAACGGTTCCTGCTGGGAAGCCGCCGCACGCCTCGGCAGGACATCGAATGCACGATCCGGGAGCTCGTCGAGGTCGCCGTGCGGGCGCTCTCGCCGGGTACTAATGACCCCTTCACTGCGATGCTGTCGCTGGACTATCTGGGGGCCGCGCTGGGGCGTCTGGCGGGGCGAGAGATGCCGTCAGGGCTTCGTTACGACGAGCAAAACAGGTTGCGAATCGTGGCGAAGCCGGCGACGTTCCAGTCGGCGCTCGATGCGTCCTTCGATCAGATCCGTCAGTACGGTCGAGGACATGCCGACGTGACGATTCGCGGACTCGACGTGTTGCGGCATGTCGCGACACGTGCCACGAATGACGATCAGCGCAGGGCGATCCGCCGCCAGGCCGAGATGTTTCTGAGAGGCAGCGAAGACGAACCGGAACAAAACGATCGCGACGATGTCCGGCGCCGCTTTGACAAGGTCGTCAAGACGCTCGACGCGTCTAAAGAAGCCTGAGAACCACTTCGGCGAGCATCCACGTTCCCGTTCCGACGAAAACGAGCAATAGCAGGAAGTAGCTCGCGCAGCCGCTGATCGGTGCGAACCCGTGGCGGTGGGCGATGCGGTCGATCGCGAGCTTGCTCTCGATGAGATCGGCGCCAGTCTCCGCGGCATACAGCCGGGCGGCGGCGCAGAACTTCCGTTCGCGGACCAGTTGCGCGATCAGTGCCGCGGGATGCGCCTCAAGCTCTCGCTCGGGCATCGACGACCTTTCGGCAAATCGCGATTCAGCGGCCACGGTTGACTCGGAGCATGAGCGTTTCAGTCCAGACGCCTCGACACACCGCCCGCGCCGCGCAGGAAGGCCAGCTTCACGACGTATTTTAGCCCTCGCTCGCTCCGCATCAACGCGGGGAAAGCAGCGAGTCGAAGTCGGTGACGCCGACGGTTTCGCGCGAGGCGAAGGGTTCGCCGTACCCCGTACCGATCGACCAGCCCCAATAGCGGGCGCGGCCGCGGAGATCGTCGAACAACGTCGGGAACTCGGGTGGTCGATGGCCGAACTGGCTTTCGTAACAGGCCGTCGCCTTCAGCTTGTCTTCGAACGTGTCGCTGACGTCGAGTACGAAGCTGGGGCGTTCAATGATCCGCAGATGAATACTGAAGTAGTTGTAGAGCTTCGGCGGATAAAACGGCTCGCCGGGCATGTCGGTGCGACTGAGCTTCGACCAGAAGCGGGCATCGTCGATTAAGCGACTCGCGGCGACGTGATCGGGATGCACGTCGTCCCAGTACGGCGAAAGGATCACTTTGGGCCGCGTCTGCCGGAAGACGGTCGCCACGGCGAAACGGGCATCGATCGTCGGTTCGAGCCTCCGATTCGGTAGGCCGAGGTTCTTCCGCCAGGAGAGGCCCAGAACCCTCGACGCCGCGGCCGTCTCGGCGATGCGTTTCTCGTCGCTGCCGTGCGGAGTCGGCTCGCCGGTCGTCAGGTCGAGCACGCCGACACGCTTGCCGGCTCTCGCCAGCTTGATGATCGTGCCGCCGGCTCCGAGTTCGGCGTCGTCGGGATGCACGGCGACGACCAACAGGTCGAGCGGCTGCGAGGTCGGTAGCGACGAGTCGGGTTTCTGATCAGAGGTCATGCCGGAATGATGGAGCATCGCGCTCGTTTCGGCAAACGGAACACATCGGCGAAATCACGAGCCGCATCAATCTTCGATCCAGAGGAAGACTGGAGACTCGCTGGCGGGGACCGCGACCGACGTGGCCGAGATGGATTTCCATGCGACATTTTCGGCCGCTCCGGCCGCGAGCGGCATGCGTTCGGCCTTCTGAATCATGCCGGCGGCGATGTCGACCGTCACCGTGGTTTCGCGTTCCGCTCCCGTCGGAGACCAGACGGCCCAGACGCGCTTCTTCGGCTCGGTCTCGTGAGTGAATTCGTAGACGAATGCCTCGCCGGCCTCTTTTCGAAGGGCGCGCGAGAACCGGTAATCGCCGAGCGTCGAGAAGAGATGTGCGACGGCGTGAAACGAGGGCTTCGGCTCGAAGTTCCGCGTCAGGCCCGACGACGCATGCACCGACGCCTGATCGGCGTCGTTAAACCAGTAGATGTAGGCTCGCTCCAGATCGAGTTCGCTGAGAACGAGCAGGGCGCGCACGAGATACTGCGCCTGCTGAACGTCGGTGACGCCCACCCAGTCCTTGAAGGTGCCTTCGGTGGCCTGCGGCTGCGTAGGGGCGTCCCAGCCGAACTCGGTGAGCCACACGGGCTTGCCCGCGGCGTTCGCGTTTCGCCAAGCGATGACCTTCTGGATGTCCTTCAGAAAATCGACGGCGGGATCTTCGGGAAAGCTGCGCCGCCATGTCGGGTAGCCTTCGACGAAGGCATACGAATGCACGCTGATGACGTCGTACAACGACTCGGAGCCTCTCAGCGTGCTGAGACTCTTGTGATAGTCGCCGCTCGGTCTGTCGAACGTGGCACAGGTCGAGATCGTGAGTCGAGGATCAGCTTTGCGAATGCCTTCGGCGACGTTCTGGAGGAGCGTGCGATACGCCTCGTCGTCGTACTTGCCGGGTTCGTTGCCGATTTCGACCGATTCGACCAACCGCTTGCCGGAGGGACCGAAATACCTCGCGAACTGAAAGCCGTAAGCCCGGGCCTCGCGAGGCAGATTCTTCCATTTCTCGGGCGGAGTATCGTCGAACATCACGCTGACGTGCGTGACGTACCCTGCCTGCTTCCAACTGCCATAGACGGCGTTCCAATCGACGCGGTTTCTCGCGAACGGAAACTGAGGGTAGTAGTCGGTTTCGTCGCCGCCGTCCCAGTTGAAGGGATGGTAATCCCGCACATGCTTCGCGATCGGCTTGTAAAGCTCGGGCTTGAACTGCACGGTATGCACGTTGAGGCCCATGAACTCGCGGAACAGCGGCTTGACCGACGGATCAGCGGCGTTCACCGACGATTGCAGCGTGAGGCACCGGCACAACCCGAGCAGGATCGCAGCCGACACGGTGACATGATTCATGGGAGTCGCTCCTGTTCCGTCGATCGTGAATTACGGCGAAGGCCGGACTCTCTGTAATCGTGCGATGCGATCTTCCTGCACGCGAATGAAGACCGCGGCGATGACGGCCGTGGCCGCGCACACGACCAGCAACGTTCCAAAGACGGGCTGCCAACCATGTCGCTGGGCGATCCATCCGGCGCCGAAGCCCGA
>JACCRE010000377.1 GCA_013813775.1 Planctomycetaceae bacterium | reverse complement strand
CCCCCTTGGGGGCGAGCCGAACGACCCGTCACGCACTGTGCGTGACACGCCGCCGTCGCGTGAGGTGGACGTCCGCCGCCGGGGGATGCCGCTCTCGAGCACAAGCGCTCTTGCCGACAAAGGCCCCAGGTTTGGTCATCTGCTCTCGACGCCATGGACCGACGCAAGGCCGGCTACCACGTCGAACGAACTTGCTCGGGCCAGCATGATCGGCGGTATCTAGAATTCGCCGCTCAAAACCCGAACCGACATCCAACCTCTCTCAGGTAGCGGAGGCTGGGAAGAGCAATCGGGGCTGTTTTTACTCCGATTCTTGTTTTGTATGGAAATGCGAATCGTGGGTGGCACGCCCAGACCGAAGGGATGGGCGTGGCGAGCGCGCGGGGACCGCCGCACGTCGTTCGACCACGCCCTTCCTACGTCAGGGCGTGCCACCCGGCCCGTGCCACCCGACCCGTGCCACCCGACCCGTTGCTTTTCAGTTGACTTGGCCTTCCTCGAAGGCTCAGCATGGGAACATGCGCGTCACCGATCCGTCGACCGGCAAGACCTTTTTCAGCAAGCGTCGTCTCCGGTTCGACGACGGCATGGCTCCGCGAGAACTGACGTTTTCGTGTTACCATCGATATTGTTTTCTCGATCACGACCGCACGCGCCACTGGATGATCGAGGCTCTCGAAGAGGCCCGTGCCGCGTGGCCGATCTGGCTTTGGGCCTACGTGATCATGCCCGAGCATGTCCACCTGCTCGTGGCGCCGCGTGAGCCCGGGGTCGAGGTCGGTCGGTTCGCCGGCTTTGTCAAGCAAAAAGTCGCCCGCCGCGCCATCAATTGGCTGGAGCAACATGCTCCGGAATGGCTGCCGCGGATCACCGTGCGGGAAGGCGCGCGGCTGCGCCGTCGCTTCTGGCAGCCGGGCGGCGGCTACGACCGAAACGTGCATGAGGTGAGCACGCTGTTCGCGATGATCGAGCACATCCATGCGAATCCTGTGCGTCGCGGACTCTGTGAGCGAGCCGTCGACTGGCACTGGTCCAGCGCCCGATGGTACGACGGTGAGACAGTCATACCGATCGCGATGGATCGTACTTTGCCGACGTTGCACAAGCCTGTGTCAGGCCGCGAAACGACGTAAGGACGCTGGATGACACGCCCGCTGGGTGGCACGCCCAGACCGAAGGGATGGGCGTGGCGAGCGAGCAGGGATCGCCGCACGTCGTTCGCCACGCCCTTCCAACGTCAGGGCGTGCCACCCGACCCGCGCCCGTCAGGAAGCGAGGGACGCCGCCAAGCGCCCTCACGGTCGCGGCTCGGATTTCGACGGCGAGCCAGCAAACGAAGGCGGCCCGGTCGCATGGGGCAACCGGGCCGTCTTTTTCGTTCTACTCGATCTGACGATTACTGAATCACACTCCAGCCGTAAGGCATGTCGTCGATCCGGAACGGAATGATGAACACGCCGTTCGCGTCGAAGTCGTCGTTGTAGGGCTGATTGTCGAGCAGGAAGAAGCTGGCTCCGCTGACCGCGGTCGTCGTTCCATCCGAGTTGAGGAGCGTATTCGTCCCCAGCAGGGTGCTCTGCGAGATGCGGAAGGTGCTCTCGCCCATGCCCGGGTACAGGAATAGATCGTCGATGCTGCCGATGAACGGGTTGGGAGGCGAGTTCGGCTGCGGGTTCAAGTCGTAGATCGGAACCAGGACGTCGTCAGGCGTGCCGAAGATACCGTCCGGACCGGGCGTCAGGAATGAGCCGTCGTTCTCAGGCTGACCGCCAGGGAAGGAGGAGCTGGGCAGCGTCTCGTCGCGATAGGCCAGTCGCTGTGCGTTTCTTCGTCGATCGGCGTCGAAGAACTCACCCTGCGGGTCGGGAGGGGTGCGACCGTTCGTTCGCGACTTGAAGGTGCCTTCGGCATTGTCGTAGAAGGCTCCGACGTTATTGAAGTCGGCTTCTTCAAGCGTGTTGTTGACGAAGGTCAGATCAAGACGTGCAAGCGGGTCGCCCTCGTAGTTATCGATGCGGAACTCGGTGGCGCTCCACACACCCGCAGTGGTCGGCGGGTCGCCCGTCGAGGTGAACGATTCGGTGTAGACGTCCGCACCGAAGTTGCCGCTCATGAAGTTGTCGGTCACGGTGGCGATGACGCCGGCGAAGCCTTGGCTGGCGAAGCCGCCGTCGCTGCCGACGCCGAAAGCGAACGGACCGTAGCCGCCGTCGCCCGTGCCGACCCGAATCACGAGGCCCGTGCCGCCGACCGACTGGCCAACGATCGGGGTCGTCGGATTGAAGACGCTGACCTGGTCGATGCCGTTGCCGACGATCTGGTTTTGCTGCACGTTCAAGGTCATGAACGAGCCGTTGGTGAATGGCGCGTTGTTGTCCATGCCGTGCGTCGGATCGTCGCCGGCGGTGACCGGCGTTTCACCCTGCTGCGTCTGGTTGAACGAAGCCGTGTTGACGACGTAGATGCCTTCGCGTCCGTTCTCGGCGATGACGCTGCGACCGAGAGCGGTGCCGCGGATCGTGAGATCCATGAAGCTGTTGCCCTGGTTCAGCACGTCGTAGCCGCGGCCGTCGTTGCGAGCGACGATATTATCCACGAAGTTGAGCGTGAAGAACTGGCTGGCTCCGTTGCTGCCGGCGGCGATCTCGACGCCGTCGCCGAAGTTGTCGACGACGCGGTTGTTGACGAAGGTGAAGTCCTTGAAGCCGGGGCCCTCGATGTCGATACCGGCTCCCAAGGTCACGTCGCCGTTCGCCGCACCGTTCTGCGCGATCGTGTTATTGGTGAATGACGCCGTGCCAGGGCCGATCAGCAGCACGCCGATTTCTCCGTTGCGGAGAATCAGGTTGCCGACGTCGGTGGTGCCGACGATCAGATCACGCATGGGTGCCTGAACGTCGATGCCGTGGATCAAGTTGTCGGCGATGAAGTTGCCGTCCCACGTGCCGGTGACGCCCCCTTGGTCGATGGTGAACCGGTTCTGCTGGATCTGGATACCGTCGACGCCGTTCGCGGCGATCACGTTGTTGGTGAGATCGAGATTGATGATCCCGTTGCCGGACGTGACGCCGAAGATGCCATTCGCGGCGTTGGAGACGATATTGTTGTCGGCGAGCAGCACGTCGGTGACGTCGAGGAGGCCGCCGCCGACGCGGAAGTTGAAACCCTGCACGTTGTTGAAGATCTCGTTGTCGATGATCCGCAACTGATCGACGCGAGCGTTGCCGGTGCGGATCAGGCCGATGCCGTTGAGGTTGTCCGAGAAGACGTTGCCGTTGTTGTTGTCGCCGTCGAGATTGCCGACGGTGATGTTGCGAAGCGTGCCGATCCCCTGTGCCGTGAAGAGGAGGCCGTCGGAGACGTTTCCGGTGATCGTGTTCATGTCGATCACGGAATCGACGAACTGCCCGTCGGCCCCGACGAAGATGTCGATGCCTTGACCGCCGAAGCGGGTGAGCGAGTCGCCGTCGTCCACCGTGTTGGTGATGTCGTTGTTACGGATGTTCGCGCGAGCGATCGAAGTCGTGCCGACGGAGATCGCGACACCGGCGCCGGCGTTCGCGTCGATCGTATTTCCGGCGAGGGCCGTCACGCCGCCGACGTTGAGGGTCAGGTCGGCCCCGTCGTTGGCGGACGCATTGATGCCGGGTCCACCGTTGGCGGAAATCGTGTTCGTGGCGAACGATGCGGTCATGGTCGCGTCGTTCGCGATCACCGTCGCCCCCGCGTCGACGTTGTTGCTGATGTTGTTGCCTCGAACCGTGGCGCTCACGACTGCGTCGGTCGTGGCGGCGACGTTGAGGCCGGTCGCGTTGCCCGTCACGTTGTTGCCCGTGACGACGGCGGAGACCGTGCTCGTCGTGGTGCCCAGGATGTTGATGCCGACGCCCGGATCGAGCACGAGGTTGTTGTTCGCGTCTTCGCCGGCGTCGATCGCGCTGTTTCCGTTCGCGTCTTCGCCGAGGAAGCCGGTGACGGTGTTGCCGCGAACGAACAGATTGAGGTTCGAACCGCCCACGGCTGCGACCGACATACCCAGCGAAGAACCGTCGCCGCGGCCGATCACCGTGTTCCCGGAGAGGAAGCCCGCCCCGGTGCCCACATGCACGATCTGCACGCCGCTCGTCACGTTCGTGAAGCTGTTGCGGTTGATGTCGAACGAGGTGATGTTGTCGCCGAGGATGCCGGCGTGGAACACCGGCTGGCCGGTGATGCTGTTGGCTCCGCCGGTGCCGTCGATCTGGAACCCGCTGACCTCGTTGTTGTCGGCGAGCACGATGACCGCTGACGGCGTCAGCGAGGTGTTCCGCAGGATCGGCAACGGCCCGCCCGTGAAGCCAGGCAACTGGAAGGTGCCGCGCTGCGAATCGAAGGTGTGCGTGACGGCGGTGCTCAGCAGACGCTGATTGTCGAACAGCGTGATCGGCGCCGGTCGGGCGAGCGTGCCCGGCTGGACGTAGATGATGTCGAAGCGAGGATCGTTGGCGATGAAGCCGGCGGGATCTTCGAACGTGCCGCCGCCGGTGCCGTTCGTCGGATCGACGTGCAGCACGAGGAACGGCTGGCCGTCGGCAGGATTGATCGCGAGCGTCGCCGACTCGCTGGCCTTGACGTCGGTGGCGATGCGGTAGGCGCGTTCGGGCGAGCGGTCCATTTGCGTCTGGACCGAAGGCTGACGTAGCCAGTCCTTGCGGAAGAAGTTGGCCCACGACCCCCGCGGCGACCGCAACGTCATCGTCGCGTAGACGTTGGTGTCGAAGATGTCGTCGGTGGTGAGCTTGCCGCCGATCTGCAGATCGTCGTTGATGTTCGCTTCGAGACGGCCTTGGAAGCCGACGGTGTCGTCGACGTCGCTCGTCATGTAGTAACCGCCGAGGTAGCCGCTCAGACCGTATTTGCCGACGAGCGGCAACGGACCGCCGACCTCGCCGTCGACGCCGCCGTACTGATAGCGAGTCAGCGTGCGGTCGAGGAACAGGATGTTGTTCGCCTGGAAGAACGGATCGCCGACCTGTCCGCTGGCGACGACGTCGCTGCCGTCTCCGACCGGAACGTAGCCGTTGACGCGGTAGGTAAGATACCGCCCGACCGATTCGGCACCGACGGCGAACCGGTTGAAGGTCTGGCCGTCGTTATTGCCGGCGTCGATGTCGTAGGCGCCGTAGACACCCACAAAACGATCGAAGCCGGGCATGTAATAGCGGTAACCGAATGTGAAGTTGCCGCCGCCGTCCTCCTGGAACGACGCGAAGCCCCGGGCGTCGAGGTACATCACCATCGAGTCGTTATTGAGCCCTAGCGGCAGCCAGGCACCGATCGACTGATAGCCGTCATCCCAGCCGAGGCCGTCGCCGTAAGCACCGGTCGTGACCAGTCGCGGCGTGAAGGTCGAGCCGGTCGGAATTCCGAATCGCGGGCCCCCCTGCGGCATCATGGCCGGCGGGGCCACCAGCGGACCGGTGGCGCCGGCGGGTGAGACGTACCCCTGACCCATGCCGGCGTAGCCGGCCTGCGACACGCCGACGACGGGCGGATAACCCTCCGGCGCGTAGATGGGAGCGCCGCCGGGCATCATGGGCGACACCATCATGTCCTGCCCGAACGCGGCGCCGGACAGCGGCGCCAACGCCAGCGCACCGACGAAGCGCCACAGCGCCTTGCGTCGGCCGAGTCTCGGGACCGACCGACTCGCGCCGCGGCCCCGTGCGGCGTTCCGGTCGTCGCGTCCCGACAGGGTTTTGCGATTCCTGCGTGCCATTGGTCTCGCCCGTGTTCGATTCGTAGCGGTTCTGAGGCCCAGAAGGGTTATCCGTATTGATCGGACAGCTACGCCCGTCCGGTTGAAGCCGATTCGTCAAACCTTGCCGGATGTGACGGGAGAGGTGGAAGAGCAGGCATATGCGAACAGCCCTCGCGCCGCCCCATCTCGCCCCAGTTCACGCGCCTCGGCATCGGTCAGACGGCGCATCGAATCATCGGCGCGCGAAGGATCGTTCAGAGCCGCCACCGTTAGGAAGCGATTTCCAGCGGACCGGCGTCGCCAGTCGCTCCCTGACGGTCGCGGCTCTGAGAGTCACGCCGTCGCTTGCGTTTTCTGTCTTCTCACTCCTCACGTCTCCGTTCTCCTTTTGACGGCCCGTCGCACGATTTCGGCCGTTTTGCTAAAGTGCCCGCCGGGTGCCACTGGCTCCGCCAGTGCGAACGGGCTTCGGCGTCTATTGGAAAATGCACTGGCGGAGCCAGTGGCGCCAGAGCCAAACACGACTTTGTCACAGAGCGCAAGTTTCTTCGAGAGACGCCGCCATTCTCGGGCCGCCGTGCCGGAAGACATCTCCATGAGCCAGAACGCTTCTCCCGATGCTCAACAGGATCTTCAGCACATCGAGCGAGCCGCCGCGGAGGGCAAACTCACTGCTTCGTCGGTCGAAAATCTCAGCCGCTGGCTCACCGAGCCGCAGTACGAGCCGTATCGCGGCCAAATCCATGCTTTCGTGGAGGCGGGGGGCTGGGAGCATCTCGATCTGCTGTTTTTCGAGGTGATTCCGTTCGGAACCGGCGGACGCCGCGGCCTGATGGCCGATCTCGGCAGCGCAACGATCAATGTCAGGACCGTCGCCGAAAGCGCACACGGCCTGGCGTCGTATCTGAAGTCACAGAACGGCGGAAAAGGCGGCTCGGCGGCGATCGCCTACGACACCCGCAATCGCTCCGCCGAGTTCGCGAAGCTGACGGCGACGACGCTCGCTGCGAACGGCGTAAAGGTCTTCTACTTCGCATCACATCGTTCGACCCCGGCGCTCTCGTTCGCCATCCGCCATCTCAGGTGCGACGTGGGCGTGATGATCACAGCGTCGCACAACCCGCCGGGGGACAACGGCTTCAAAGCCTACTGGTCCAGTGGAGGACAGGTGCTGCCTCCCCACGACAAAGGCATCATTCGCCACGTCTACGAGGCCGGTCATATTCCCACGATGGATTTCGACCAGGCGGTGAGCGACGGGAAGATCGTCATCGTCGGCGAGGAGGTCGATCACAGTTACATCGATGCTGCTTGTTCGCTC
The DNA here is from genome assembly GCA_013813775.1 of Planctomycetaceae bacterium. Lineage (GTDB taxonomy): Bacteria > Planctomycetota > Planctomycetia > Planctomycetales > Planctomycetaceae > JACCRE01. The sequence continues at coordinate 28,961 of JACCRE010000377.1, read as the reverse complement.
AGCCTCGGGACGGCTCGCGACGTGAACATCGTGTTCACGCCGCTGCACGGCGTCGGCGAAACGAACGTGTTCGCCGTCTTGCAGGCCGCCGGCTTCAAGCAGGTCGAGATTCTCGAATCTCAACGGGAGCCGAACGGGAACTTCCCGAATGTTCCCGACCATTTCCCAAACCCCGAGCGACCGCAGGTCTTCGACGAGGCGATCAGTCGCGCGAAAGCGACCGGAGCCGACCTTGTCATCGCGACCGATCCCGACTCCGACCGCATCGGCGTAGCCGTGAAAGGGCAGGGGAACGAGTTCCGCATCCTTAGCGGCAATCAGGTGGGAGCGCTTTGCACCGATTACGTGCTGCGGAAGCGAACCGCGGCGGGAACGCTGACCTCGCGCAGCTTCGTCGTCGAGACGATGGTGACGACGCCGCTCATCGCGGCGATCTCACGCGCTCACAAGGTGCGGTGTCTCGACAACCTGCTCGTCGGCTTCAAGTACATCGGCCAGGCGATGGACCGGGAAGGGCCGGAGCACTTCGTCTTCGGTGCCGAAGAATCCCTCGGCTACCTCGCCGGCGAATATGCACGCGACAAAGACGCCGCGGTGGGAGCCTTGTTCATCGCCGAACTCGCCGCCGAGCTGAAGACCGCCGGCAAGACGCTGCTCGATCGGCTCGACGAGCTGTACGTCGAGCACGGCTATTTTCTGGAAGGCCAGCGGTCGGAGACGTGCCCAGGGCCGTCGGGCAAGCAGCAGATCGAATCGATCATGGCGGCCTTCCGCACATCGCCGCCGCAGGATCTGGCAGGTGTGACGATGGCTGAGGTCCGCGATTACAAGCGAAATGAGATCCGCGCACTGCCCGACAATGTGAAGATAGCGGAACTGCCGGAACCGGTCGGCGACCTGGTGTTTCTCGATTCGGCTCCCGGCGACTTCCGCTGCTCGATCGCCGTCCGGCCGAGCGGCACGGAGCCTAAAATCAAGTTCTACTTCTTCGCCTCGGCCGCCGTGAAGGATCGTTCACAGCTCTCTGAAGTGAAACTCCGGACCGATGAACGGCTGAAGGCCGTTCAAGACGCCCTCTCCACATGGGTTCGGCAGCAGGTGGGTCGATGATTGATGACACGCCGAAAATGGAACCGGCCGCAACTTCATCGGTGGGGCCGGTTCGGTCGTGGCTGCAGCTCGTGCGGCTGCCCGCCGTGTTTACGGCTCTGGCGGACATTTGCGCGGGTCACGCCTGTAAGACGTCGAGCTTTCAGCCGGTGGGACCATTCGCCGCCTTGTTGACGTCGTCGGCCTGCCTCTACCTCGCGGGCATGGTGTTCAACGACGTGTTCGATCGACGGAGAGATGCGATCGGCCGGCCCGGCCGACCGATTCCCTCGGGCCGCATCGGGGTCTTTCCGGCGATCGTCGTCGGAGCGTTGTTGATCGCCGCCGGGATCGGGTCAGCGGCGTCGGTGTCGCGACAGGCTTTGTTGATTTCGCTCGCGCTTACCGCTTGCATCTTCGCCTACGACGCGCTGCTGAAGGCGACGCTGCTGGGGCCGATCGCGATGGGCGGCTGCCGGTTCTTGAACGTGATGCTGGGGGCGGCGATCGACGACGTTTCGACGTTCGTGTGGGCGCCGCCGCAGCTTTACGTCGCGACCGCGATCGGGATCTATGTCGCCGGCATCACCTGGTTCGCCCGCACCGAAGAACGCACGAGCGGCCGACTGTCGTTGATCGGCGGTGCGGTCGTCGCGAATCTCGGCATGGCCATTCTCGCGGGGGCGTATTCAGGCCAGGCGGCTATTCTCGCTTGGCAGTGGGCAGGCGAGGTTCGTCCCGCGGCGCTCGTGCTGCTCGTCGTCGCGATCGCCTTCACCGTGGATCGACGGCTCATCGCCGCGATCTCGAACCCGTCACCCGCGCTCGTGCAGGGTGCGGTGAAGCTGATGCTCCTGTCGATCATCACGCTCGATGCGTCGGCGGTGCTGGCGGCGAGCGGAAACGTGATGCTCGCCTTCGCGACGGCTCTGCTCGTCGTGCCGGCGATCATTTTCGGCCGCTGGGTTTATTTGACGTAGGGAGCAGGGAACCGGGGAGCAACGAACGGGGAATGGACTTCTCCGTCCTTCCGTTCCCGATTCTCCGTTCTTCATCAACTCACATCGGCGGCTGGAAGCCGAGTACCTGATAGCGTGCCAGATCCGAAGCGTCGGTCAGCTTCAGAGCGGCGACCGCGCCGTAATCGATGATGATTTTTCTCGCACCGACCGTATCGGGACGGTCGCGCTCGATGAGTACCGCGGTGCCCGACACCAGGAAGTTGACGAACGTCACCTGCTCGCCGAAGTTGGTGACCAGCACCCCTTGCTTCGGCAGGCTGCCTGGCCAGTGCTGGAATACGTTCCGCCAAGTCTCCGCCGCTGAATGTTCCATCGTCAGCCTCCGTGCAAGAACCCGCGTGTATGAACAACGACGCCCGCGTCATCCGACGGATGACGCGGGCGAGTGACCCCAAGGGGATTCGAACCCCTGTTCTCGGACTGAAAATCCGATGTCCTAGACCTGACTAGACGATGGGGCCGTGCGTGACGTGTTGAAGACCTGATACATCGATCTTCGTCGGAGCCACTCAAGGCAAACGCGACGAACGACGCTCGACACGATTTCACGTTGAAGACGACGCGTTCTCTCCGGCGATACGTTCGACGTTGATCGCGTCGTAAATCTCTTTGCGGTGAACAGGAACCTCGCGAGGAGCTTCGATGCCCAAGCGGACCTTGTCGCCGCGGATCTCGACCACGGTCAACACGATCCTGTCGTCGATCACAATAGATTCATTCTTCTTGCGAGACAGCACGAGCATGTTCGCGCGCTCCGCGACCGGGAGACACTACCGGCGGTAACCGGGTCGAGGCCGCCGCCGGTGGACTCGCCTTCCTCCGCGAGTCGTCATTGCGGCCGATTCTAAGCCGCGAACCGGATGCGGTCAAGCATCTTCCGATTGGCAACGACCTTACGTCGATTATTCGCCCACCGGCCTCTCTCGGGCCGTCAGGCGAACGTCGATGTGCGATCGAGGCCAAGTTCGACACCCACAGGGGTTTGCGCCGGAGCGAGCCATGACTTCGGCTCGCACCGACACGCCGAACGACGTCAGATCATTTCTTTCAGGCCCTTCAGAGCCCGAACTTTGATGACTTCCTTGGCGGGGCGGGCGGGAATCTGGACTTCCTCGCCGGTCGCCGGGTTACGGCCCATACGGGCGGGTGAGGCCTTGCGCTGATGCACGTAAACCTTCATCAGGCCCGGCACGTTGAACACGCGGGGCCCTTTCTTGCCGAGGCTCTCTTCCATGAGCTTCGTCATCTCGTCGAAGACGCTTCCGACGTCCTTCTTCGAGAGGCCGGTCCGCTCGGCCAGCGTGGCGTAGATTTCCGACTTCGACATCGGCTTAGACTTTGCGGCGGCGGCCTTCTTTACCATCGTCCACTCCTGTCGGAAAAGAAACTCTTAGGGGTCGGTCGAAGAACGGCAGGTGGCTCCGCACATGGTCGGAGTTGGGCGTAGTAAACTGTCGTCACTCCGACTTGTCAACGAACGAACGGTCCCCGGTTCAATTATTTTCAAGGCGAAATGCCGCCGGCCCCCTCCGGTTTCGCAAATCCACGACGCCGCATCGACACCGTTGGCACCGGACGTCGGCATTCGACACAATGGTATGCGACATCCCTTTGAGATGAGCCATCCGCCCGATCGTCGATCGCGCAAGACTGCGGAGACGAACATGCCCGAACTGATCCTGCTGAGCGGAAAACGAGCCGGCCGAAGCATCAAGCTCTCCAGCGGCGAGTTCGTGATCGGTCGCGACGAGGGCTGCCGCATCCGCCTGACGTCGTCGGACGTCAGTCGCCAGCATTGCCGGCTGCGCTGCGAAAACGAGTTGTTGGTGGCGTTTGATCTCGGCAGCCGGAACGGCACCTACGTCAACGACGTCGCCATCTCGAAACCCACGCCGCTTCGGCCCGGCGATCTGTTGCGAGTCGGTCCCTTCCTGTTTCAGGTTCCCGGCTCGTCCGACGAACAAATGTCGGATGAAGAGATCAGCGGCTGGCTGACCGAAGAGGGGACTTTGACAGGCGGCCCTCCTGAAGGGGTCAGGAACGACACGACTCTCTTGCCTGAACTCGAAGAACGCAGCCGTCGGACGACCGCACCGATTCCGATGGTCGCGCCCGCGCCGGAACCAAAACTGGAATCAAACGACCCGATCGTGATGCAGGCCGCGGAGATCATTCGCGACTATTGGACGTCGAAGAAGCCTCACTGACGCAGCGGCGGTTCGGAGCCGCGACTGTCCGCAGAGAATCAATATTTCAATGAGAATCATCGCCGGCCGTTTTCGTCGTCGACGCCTGGCGTCGGCCCCCGGCAATACCACGCGGCCTCTGACCGATCGCGTCAAGGAGCGGTTGTTCCAACTGCTAGGCCCTTTCGATGGCGAGCGGATTCTCGACGTCTTCGCCGGTACGGGCACGATCGGGCTGGAGGCTCTCAGCCGCGGTGCGGCTCACGCCGTGTTCGTCGAACGCGATCACAAGGCTTTCGAACTGCTCTGCGAAAACGTCGAGGCCCTCGGCGTGGTCGAGGACACGTTTTGCTGGCGGGTCGACGTGCTGCGTTGCTCGTTTCGTCCCAAGGGACGCGAGGAACTTTTTCCCTACGACCGCATCTTTTTCGATCCGCCGTATGCGATCGCGAATCAGATCAAGCCCGGCACCCCGTTGTTCAAGTCTCTGGAACGACTGGGACGCGATGACGTGATTTCCGCGAGCGGGGAAGTCGTGCTTCGTGTTCCGCTTCGGCAGGACGTGATCCTTCCCGACGTCTGGCATCGCCACGAACTGCTCGAAATGGGAGGCATGGCGATCCACCGGTTACGTCGGCAGTCTCCGGGCGACCAAGACTCGGAGAGCCTCGGCGGAGGCGAAGCCGCGCTTTGGGAAGAGGAATAACCGGCCGCGTGCAATCGGCAATCAGAGTCGGGTAAAGTAGACGCATAACCCATCATCCGCCGTGCTTAGGCGGATCTCCAGTACATAACGCTCGTCGCCGCGGAGTCGGGGCAATGCCCGTCAAGGTGAAGTGTTCGGGATGCGAGTCGGTCCTCAACGCACCGGACCGGGCGCGCGGCAAAGCCGTGAAGTGTCCTAAATGCGGCACGCCGATCCGCGTTCCCGCGGAAGGCGCGGCAAGCCGGCCGGCGAAGCGCAAACCGGCGAGCGCGGTGAGCAACGACTCGTCGGAGTTCCTGGCGGGATTCGACTTGGGCCGCGTCGAGGATCGTTCGACGCGCGTGTGCCCGAAATGCGGCACGGTCGTCTCCGCCGAAGACGTCGATTGCCCCATGTGCGGCGCCGATCTGGTCTCCGGCGGCATGGGCACGAGTCAACGCGCCCGCGCGGGCCGCAAAGGAGCCGCACCCTCCGAGTACTACGGCAACGCCCTGCGGGAAGGCGTGAAGTATCTCGGCAAGAAACAGAGCCTCGCCTGGAAGAGCGTGATCCTGTTCTCGATCTTCGGCGTCCTGGCGATGCTCGGATGGCTGATGCTCGTGTGGTGCCACAACTGGCCGCCGCAGATGTTCTGGATCTTCGTCGCGTCGATCCTCACACTGTTCCTGCCCGGCTGGGTCTGGGTGGTGCAGAACCAACTCATTCGCCGGGCGCTGGAGCCGAAACGCGAAAAATATCCGGTGCGGATGGAGCCGTTCATCGCGGTGTCGCTGGGCATCAAGGCGTTCGCCTGGTCGCTGATCTTCGGCTTGCCGATCTGGATGCTGCTGGGCCTGCCCGGGCTTGTGCTCACGAAGATGGAATCCGGCACGGGACCGATCCTGCTCGCGGTCGCGGCCGGACTGTTCCTGCCGGTGGCGCTGGTCTCGTGGCCGGTGGCGCAGGCGCACTTCGCGATGCCGCTCACATGGCCCGGCTGGGCGATCCATAAAGTGCTTCCCGACGTCGGCAAGAACATCGGCCCCTCGATGCACTGGGCGGTCTTCGCCTTTCTGACGGCCGTGCCGATTATGGGAATCGCGACCGGCGGCGGGTTTCTCGCGTGGAAGGATCTGTCCACGCTCTCCGAGACGCTCGCGTACAACGCCGACGTCAACGCCGACAAAGACGCCTTGCTCTACGCCGAGCAGGAGCAGCTCGAAGCCACGCCTGAAGTCACCGAGGGCGCGAAGCGCGAGACGAAAGACATCGAATGGATGCGGCTGCTCTGGCCCTCGGTCGCGATCGTGCTGACCGCACTACCGGCCGGTTTCTGGCTCGTGTTCAACGCCCGCACGGCGGCGTACTTCGTCAAGCTGTTCCGGCCGAACATCGACGAGCTGATCGCTCACGAGAAGGAATACGTCTACGTCGCGAAATCCGCCGACGAACGCTCACTCGAGACGAAATCGACGGAGAGTTGGGCAACGGTGTTCGCTTCGGTCGGCGTGGCGGTGGCATTGGGCCTTGCCGGCGGCGCGATTTTCGCGACCTTCAACGACGATATCGGCTACCTCTACGGGATGGGTGCTGGTATCGCGATCATGGGCGGCCTGACGGCGCTTGGCGGCAAGATCGCGGTATGCAAGATCGCATGGGAAGAGAGTGCGATCTGGGCCATCTTCTGTTTCTTCTCGCCGTTCGACATCGTCCTGTTCATCTACTCCATCAAGAACTGGCACGCGGCGAAATTGCCATTCGTCACCTATCTGCTTGCGAACGCCGCCGTCGCGCTGGGATACGTCTTGATGATCATGGGCGTTGTGTCGGAAGTCGTCGCGGCGCAACCACCGGCGAATTGACACCCCTCGTCGTCGCCTTACAATCAACTTCGATCTCGCTCACCTTTCCTGCTCCTGCCAGCGGGACGACCGGGCGGGTGTTGCCGCACGACCCCGGTCGCTCTGAGCGTGGCGTCGATCTGTTGATCGTCGCCGTTCTCCATTCCGACGCACCGGCGGGCTGACGCCCGCCGCTCGCTTTCGCGAGACGTGCCGTCGCCCCGCCGACTTCTCGCGGAGCCTTTCCATGGCAGTTCCGACTCCGAAAAAGCCCGTCAAAGACCTGTTCGACGATACGTCGATGACGTTCGGCGAGCATCTGGAGGTGCTGCGCGTCCACCTCATCAAAGCCATTCTGGGCCTGGTGCTCGCGACGTGCGTCACGCTGATGTTCGGCGATCAGTTGATCCGCGTGATCAACGAACCGATCACCGCGGCGCTGCACGAGCAAGGGCTGCAAGGCGCGGCGATCAACGACGACATCACCGGCTTCGATTTCTGGGAATGGTCGCAGATTCAACTTGGCATGAAGGAAGCGCCGCCCCCGCCCGAGCCGGAAGCCGTCATCGGGCGCGATGAGCTGACCGTTCGGGTGCTGCCGTCACAGCTTGCCGCCGCACTGCGAGCGAATGAGTCCGACGGAGCCGAGGAGTTGCAGCCGGTTGAAAACGAAGAACCCGTCGCGCTCACGCTGAAGTCGCCGTTGTTCGCCGAATGGCGTGAGGCGGCCGAAAGAACCCTGCGCCCCGTGACGCTGAACGTTCAGGAAGGCTTTATGACGTACCTGAAGGTCTCGCTGGTGGCGGGATTCGTGCTCGCCAGCCCCTGGATCTTCTATCAGATTTGGCTGTTCGTCGCGGCCGGGCTGTATCCGCACGAGCGGAAGTACGTGCATTTCTACCTGCCGGTCGCGCTGGTCCTGTTCCTCGGCGGCGCCTTTTTCTGCTTTTACGTCGTGCTGCCGTTCGTGCTCGATTTTCTGCTGGGCTACAACACGAAGCTGGGCATCGTCCCGCAGATTCGGCTGAGCGAGTGGATCAGCTTCGCCTTGCTGCTGCCCGTCATGTTCGGGCTGAGCTTCGAGTTGCCCGTCGTGATGCTGCTGCTGGAGCGCATCCAGATCGTCGACGTCGCGACCTACCGCGAGAAACGGCGCATGGCGATTCTCGTGATCGCGATCCTGTCGATGCTACTGACGCCCGCCGACCCGATGAGCATGATGGCGATGATGGTGCCGCTCGTGCTGCTCTATGAGCTGGGCATCTGGATGTGCCGGCTCAGCCCCGTCAACGCCAGCCCGTTCGGCGAAGCCGCGTGAGGTTTCAATGAACGCAAAGCGAGCCGCGGGCGTTAGCCCTCGGCTCATGCGTTTCGTGTGTCACCCGCGGACTGACGCCCGCGGCTCATCGATTGCGTATAAAGCGTTCTTTCGTTCTCTCAGAACTGATACGAGGGATTTCGCGTATCGAAATCGTTCTCGGTCAACTCGACGTTCGGCTCGACGTTCGTGTAGCTGTAGTCTTCGACGAGCACGGGCTTGCCGCCCGGTGCCGTGGGAAAGTCATACTGCTGGACGCGCACCGGCAATCGCGTTTCCTTGTCGAGCCAGAGCCGCGTGATCGCCGAGCGGAACTGATTCCGCCGGATCGGATGCGTGCTTTCGACGACCAGCACCGGCTGCTCGCCGAATTTCGCATCGGGATAATATTTGACGTCGCTCTCACCGTACGCGGCCTCTTTTTCCCATTGCAGCGCGATGCCCTGGGCCAGATTCGCGAGCCCGATTCGCGTGACGGGGTAACGCGCTTCCGCCAAGGCCATTTCACCGTTCGGGTCGAGCGCGACCGTGCCGACGATCGCCTTGAGGCCGGTGTCATGGGCCAGCATTTGCCCGTTGTTTCGCCCTTCGACGTACAGGACTTCGCGACCGGCGTGCTCGGGATTCACGAACCGCAGATAGACGCTCATCGGCTCGGAGCGAAACTTCATTTGCATCTGCGAGGCGTACATCCGCCCCTTGACCATCTCGCGCTTCGTGAACAGCGCGCGATAGTCCTTCAATTCCTTCGCCGCGTCGCGGCTCTGTTCCGCGAGCTTGATCGCCGCCTTCAAGGGATGCTCGGCGGCCCCGCCCGCGCCGGCGGCTTCGTCAGTTTGACCAAATGCGACCGTCGTCAGCAGCAGCATGCTCGCGCTTGCGATTCCGCTTCGGATCATCCGTGCCATCAATTCACCTCGCACCCGGCATCGGCCGGCGGTCGGTTGTAAGAAATGCAGGCCGCGTCCACGGCCACAGGGTAAATATTACAGGCCTCGCGCGAGACTCAAGACCGTCGCACCGGTCCGAGATGCGAACGATCTCTCATAATCGCTTTCGTTTGCCGGCGAGCACCCGCCAGCGACCGTTCGTACTGCAAGCGGAATGCCGAATCCGCGTTCGATGAAGACGACGGTATCCGTTTTGCTCTGAGTCAGGCAAGGCCAAGGATCGGCCCCAGACTGCATCGCAATCGCGGACGACAGGAAGGAGTTCGCACGATGTCCAACACCGTCGGCGCGATATCATCGCTGTTGATGTCGCTGCCCCTTATAGCCGTTCCGTGTCTCGCCGTTTTTGGCCTGCCGTCTATCGGACCCGCCACCGCCGAGGCTGAAACCGACGACGCCATCGAGCTCGGCGCTCCGGCGGAGCTCGGAGCCTCGTCCACGAAAGCTCCCGCTTCGGCGTCCGGCGGCTTCTCGCCCATCGTCGATGCTGGACCGGGCACTCCTGCTGAGAATCCGTTCTCGGCCGATGCCGGCGCCGACCGATCGGCGATTGATCGCACGTCCGATCATCGCGGGGCTGTCGCGAACCGCGCGACAGGTCTGGAAGAGACCGGCAAGCAGCCGTCTCCGCCTGCCGCAGTATTTCAAGAACGTGCTGCACCGATCGTTCCTGAAGACGCATTCGCCGACGTGCAGCCACCCAAGCCGCGGCCGAAGACCGATGCCGGAAGTACAGGTGCGTCGTGGGAGCAGATCGTCGCTGATCTCAACGGAAAGGGGATCACCGAATTCTACCTGACGAACGGCGAAGTTCCGGGCGAGTTCTACTTCACGTGTTCCGTCGCCGCCGGTCCGAACGTGACGCAGCGATTCGAAGCCGAGGGTGCTTCTCCCGCCGCCGCTGCACGCGTCGTGCTGTCCGAGGTCGCAGAGTGGCAGGCCACCCGCTGATCTTTCGTCCGCACGGCTGGCCCGACCGTATCGTCAGGCCCGCCGTCGGCAGATCTCCCGTCAATGCCGCTCGTGGCGCGGGTCGGCGCGATCTCACGCGATCCGCCTCCGTCGCAAGAGTCGAGGCGGTGCTCTCGGTCGCGGACGGTCCTTTGACGCCGCGCCGCATCGCGCAGCACGCGATGCTTCCTGACGCGGCCGACGCCAAGCGAGCGATCGAGTGGCTGAACGACGCTTACGATCGCGACGGAACGGCCTTCCGCATTGAGCGCATCGCCGCCGGCTATCGGATGCTGACGCGGCCCGAGGTGGCCCCCTGGCTCGACCGGCTGCATCGGCGCGTCGATCGGCTGACCCTCAGCCCCCCGGCCCTTGAAACGCTCACGATCGTCGCCTATCGGCAGCCGTGCACGCGAGCCGACGTCGAGTCCATCCGTGGTGTGCAGAGCGCCGAGATGCTGAAGCATCTCATCGAACGCAGCCTCGTGCGGATCGCCGGCGAGCACGATTCCCTCGGCCGTCCGTACCTCTACGAGACGACGAAGCTCTTTCTGGAGCTGTTCGGCCTGCGCACGCTCGCCGACCTGCCGCGAGCGGCGGAGTTGAAGCCGCAGAACGAGAAGACTGCTCCCGCATCGAAGCCATAGTAGACCGTTTAGACCAGTTTGGTGTGTGGCACGCCCTGACGTAGGAAGGGCGTGGCGAGACATCTGACGCCCACGCCCGTCCCGTTGGTCTGGGCGTGCCACCCAACATTTAGGGCGTGCCACCCAACATTTAGGATAGATGCTCCACTACGCGTCAATGATCGGCGACACCGCCGACCAGACGTCGGCGGCGATCTCATCGACCGTCCTGACCGCGTCGTCGCTCTCGCAGCCGATCAATCGCCAGCCCGGTGATCGCGCCGCCAGCGACCGGTACGTCGCACGGACGGCCGACAGGTAGTCGCCGTCGGCTTCGTGCAGATCTTCGGACTGATCCGTATAGACTCGCGGCGACTTCGTGGAGATCTGCCGCTTCGCGTTCTTGACGGAAAGGTCGAGCAGGATCGTGACGTCGGGGCGGGGCAGCCGGAACACCTCGTACTCCACCGTCTCGATCCGCGCGACGAACGCATCCCGCTCTTGGCTCGCGACGCGCGCCCCTTGATGCGCCGCGTTCGAGCCGACGTATCGGTCGCAGATCACGGCGTCGTTCTGCGACAACGCTTCCAGCAGCGTCTCGCGCGATTCAAATCGGTCGCCGGCGAACAGCAGCGACGCGAGAAATGGATGCACGCGGTCGAGCGATCCGAACCCGCCGTTCAGATAATCGCCGATGTAACTGCCGAAATTCGTCTCGGCGTAACGCGGGAAGCTGAAGAGGACCGCACGTCGCCCTTCGGCGATGAAGCGGTTTAGAAGTCGCTGCGCCTGCGTGCCCTTGCCGGCACCGTCGATGCCCTCGATCGCAATCAATCGCCCTCGCATAGAGTGTCCCACTGCCGCAACGCTTCACACGGCATGACGCCGCCTTTAGACGGCGGCCCGGATTCGTTCGGCCTGAAGGGAGTCGCGGTGTGCGGTCGTTCCCACCGCGCGTACGAAGCAGCCGACGTCTTCGGTGTCTGCCGTCAGTCGCACAGGAATGTAGCGACGGTCCGTTCCGGAATACCAACCGGGCTCGCCGTCGATCCTTAGCTCGACGAGCACTTCGAGTTCAGCCCCGACGTGCTGCTCGTAATACTCGTTCGCCAGCTTCCGCTCGAGTTCCGCGAGCCGGTCACAGCGCGATTTACGAACTTCGGGTGAAATGTGATCCGCGAACGAAGCCGCCGGGGTTCCCCGGCGGGCCGAGTAAGGAAAGATGTGAATCTTCATAAAGCCCGCCGCACGGCAGGCCGCTAGCGTCTCCTCGAACTCTTCATCCGTCTCGCCGGGAAAGCCGACGATCACGTCGGTCGTGAACGCGGGGCGATCGAGCCGCTGACGCATTCGTTCCAGCTTGTCAAGGAATTTGGCGATGCTGTAGCGGCGGCGCATGCGCCGCAGGACCGTCTCCGATCCGCTTTGCAACGACGGATGGAACTGCGGACACAAATGCTCGCAGTTCGCGGCGGAATTGATGAAGTCGTCGTTGATCTCGACGGCCTCGATGCTCGACAAACGCATGCGCCATTCGCCGGGAATCCGGTCGAGTTGCTCGAACAGGTGCCACAGGCGATACGGGAGGCGTCCGCTGCGACCGCGAGTCGCCTCGACGCCGTAATGGCCGACGTGAATTCCCGCGAGTACGATCTCTTTGTGCCCGTTGTCGATCAGCCGGCGGACCTCGTCTTCGATGTCTTGCGCCGGGCGGCTGCGAAGGCCCGGCCGCACGCTGGGGATGATGCAGAAGGTGCATTTGAGAATGCAGCCGTCCTGCACCTTGACGTAGGCCCGTTGCCGCCCGTCGAAGTGACTGATTCCCGTCGGCAGATCCGAGAGGCCCAGCCGATCGAACACGTCCGGTAGTTCCCGCTTGTCGGTCACGACCTCGACGACGTTGGGAAGCGCGCTCACGGCCCGCGGGTCGCGGGTCGCGTAGCAACCCATCACGATCGTGCGAGCCTCGGGATTGGCGCGCGCGAGCCGTCGGATGATCTGCCGGCTTTTCGCGTCGCCCGTCTCGGTGACGGTGCAGGTGTTGACGACGCACAGGTCGGCGCGTTCCTCGTCGGCGGCTTCGCGGAAGCCGTTCTTCAGCAGCGTCTCTTTGACGAGCTGCGTTTCGTACTGATTGACCTTGCAGCCGAGCGTCACAAGCCGGCAGGTCGGTGCGGAGGTCATTGCGACATTTGCCGTGAAGAGCGGCCCAGCAACGGGCGGAAATCCGAACGGATTCGCTACTATACCGGTTCCATTCGAGATGCCAACCCGCGGGCGAGGCTCGCGAAACGATGCTTCGATTTTATGACGGAGCCGAGATGCGACGATTTCTGTGGATTCTCTCGCTGACGCTCGTGGCGGCACAGGTCCAGGCGCAGCCGGCGGTCGTCTACCAGAAGATTGCGATCGCGGCCGATCACCCGGCGGCAAGCGAAGCCGGCCTCGAAGTGCATCGCGCGGGCGGAAACGTCGTCGACGTCGCGGCCGCCGTCGGTTTCGCGCTGTCGGTGGTCCGGCCGGAAAGCTCCGGCCTCGGCGGCGGCGGATTCATGGTGATCTGGGATGCCGAGCAGGGCAAATCGATCGCGATCGACTACCGTGAACGTGCCCCGGCAGCCGCGACGGCCGATATGTTTCTCGATCAAGAAGGGAATCTGCTTGCTGAACTCGCCCAGGCCGGTCCGAAAGCCGCCGCGATTCCGCACCATGTCGCGGGCCTGTGCCACGCGGTCCGGAAGTACGGCAAACTCGATCTGAAAGCGGTTCTCGCCCCCGCGGTACGGCTGGCGAAAAACGGAGTTCCGCTTGACGAACATTCCACCGCGATTCGACTTCAGACGCTCGCGAAGTTCGAGAAGCGGCCCGAATGGAAGGAGGAGTTCGAACCATTCTATCGGCTCTATCTTCAGAACGGCGTGCCGTTCGAAGCCGGTCAGATCGTCACCTCGCCGCAGGCGGAATTGCTCGAGAAAATCGCCGCAGAGGGATCTGCCGGCTTCTATGACGGACCGGCGGCGGAGGCTTTCGCCCGCGAAATGCGGCGTGTCGGGGGGATCATCTCCGAAGAGGACTTGCGAACCGCACGTCCGACCGAACGAGAGGCGATCACGGCGTCTTACGATGACGGAATGATTGTGACGATGCCTCCTCCGTCGAGCGGCGGCGTCGCATTGATCGAGAGCCTCAACATTCTGACGGCGTTTGAGCAGCGGCATCCTGAACTTTCGGCCGCGCTGCACGACGGCGACGATCTTTTGTTCCGTCACGTTCTGACGGAGTCGATGAAGCACGCCTTCGCCGACCGAGCGACCTATCTCGGCGACCCGGACTACGCTGAAGTGCCGACCGCGCGGCTCGTCAGCCCCGAGTACGCCGCGAAGCTCGCGGCGAAGATCGATATCCACCGAACGAAACCGCTGGAGGAGTACGGTCGAACCTCGCCGACGCGCGACGGAGGTACGACCCATTTCTCGGTCATCGACGCCGCCGGCAACGCGGTCGCATGCACCGAGACGATCAACCTCGGCTTCGGAAGCTACGTCGTCATTCCAGAGACGGGCCTCCTGCTCAACAACGAAATGGACGACTTCGCAGCGAAGCCCGGCGTGCCCAACGCCTTCGGTCTCGTGCAAAGCGAGGCGGCGGCCGTCGGTCCGGGTCGTCGGCCGCTGTCGAGCATGACCCCCACGATCTTCGTTCGCGACGGGAAGGCGGTGCTTGCCGTCGGCGCCTCGGGCGGTCCTCGCATCATCACCGCGACGATGCAGGTGTTTCTGAACGCCGTCCGCTTCGGGATGCCCGCGCAGGCCGCGATCGACGCACCCCGGCAGCATCATCAATGGCTGCCGAATGAGTTGCTGGTGGAACCGCCTCTTTGGACGAGTTCGCGTGCAGGTCTTGAAGCCTACGGTCACGACGTCGCCAAGGAACCGTCACTCGCCGCGAGCCAGCTCGTCCTAAAGGACGAAGCCGGCCTCCATGCCGCCAGCGATCCACGCAAGGGCGGGAAACCGGCGGGCGAGTGATCCGAGGCCGAAGGCCGGCTCCGCCGGCCACGCACAATCGCGTTTGGCGATCGACCGTCAGGACGATCGTCGGCGGCGCCGACGCTGGGGCGGGCGGCTGGGCTGGGTTTCCCGCTCGGCATCCTCTGGTTCCGGCGTCCAACCCGTCGTCTGCTTCGGCCGGCGATGCACGAGCAAGGCGATCGCCTCGGCCCACGTCGGAACATCGCGGAAGGCCCGCCGCGAATCGGCGACGGCTTCGGCGGTTTCACCGGCTGGTTCGGGGCGGCCCGATCGTTCGCGTCGTCGCGGCGACTCGGCAGGACGTTCATCGGCCTCGGCTTCAGGGAAGCCCGCCTCGGGAAATCCAGCCTCGTTCTGCTCGACGGTCTCGGTAGGTTCGCCGCTGCGACGTCGGCGACGTCGGCGACGACGTCGCGGCTGGCCTTCTTCGCCTTCGACCTCTTCGTCTTCGTCGCTGCGCGTCGATCGGCCCGCCGGCGCGGGAGGAGTGCGCTCGGCTGGTTTGTCCACCGAGCGAGGGCGATCACGGTCGGAGGAAGGTCGCTCTCGTCCTTCCTCTCTGCGAGCCACCGGCCGTGACCGGTTCGGCTCACGGTGCCGCGGAGCATCGCTGTCGAGCAGGCCCGCTCCGAATCCATCATCGTCGCCCGACGATGCCGCATCCGGCGGTTCAAACTCGAAATCATCGACCAACTTGGAGAGCGGCCGCGGCGGTTCCTGACGTGGGGTCTGCGGCGCACGAGATCCCGGTTCGGGGCGAGAGGGCGCGCCCGACCGCGGCGTTTCTGGCCGAGGAGGCTCTGAACGGGATGCTTCGGAGCGGGGTGTGTCCGAGCGAGATGACCCCTCGGCACGAGGCAAAGGCTCCCGCTCGCCGCGTTCGGTCCGGCCGCGACCGCCCCGGCCACGGCGTCGTCCGCGACGACCGCGTCCGCCCTCATCGTCCTTAATCGGAGATTCGGTCGGACGCTCTTCCTCGACCGCCGGAGCGGACTCGGGCCGCTTGCGCGGCGATGTCCGATCGCCCCAATCCCAGTCGTTCAAGGCGTCCCAGAACGGATCGCCCTCGTCGGACGACGCGGCGGCCGGTTCGGGCTTCGCACCGCGTCTCGCGGGCGGCTCCGGCTCAACCGGCTGTTCGTCGGCGAAGTCGTCGTCTTCCTCGTCGTCGAAGCCGGCTCCGACGAACGCTTCGTCGTCCTCGGGGAAGCCCGCCTCGTCCTCTTCGGAGAAGCCGGCTTCTTGGTCGTCGTCATCGCCTTCGCCTTCGCGAACCGAGACCGTCTCTTTCGCGGGCGGAGGGGTGATCGGCTCGAAGTCGTCGTCTTCGTCGTCATCATCGGCGAGGTTGTTCGCCTCGCCGCGATGAAAATCGATGCCGAAGAGATCCTCGGCGAGAGACTCCCAGGAGTCATCTTCGCCGGGACGATTGGAGCCAGAGAGCGGGCCGGTCATGCTCGCGGACGTTACCGGCCTTTGTCGGCTTTTTCAAGGCCGACGCGGTCTCGCTCACTTGCGATCGGCGCTGCTTCCGGACGCGAAGCGGGTCTGCCGGATCCGAGCCTGTTCGTCCTTGGCGTCCTGCAGGACCTCCCAGTAATCCTTGGGAGCCTTGGCCCCGACGACTTTGCCGAGCAGATCGGCTTCAGGACTCAGAATAACAGTGCACGGCAGCGCCTCGACCTCGAGAACTTCGGCCGTTTCCTGTTGTTTGTCGAAGTCGAGATGCACCGCCACGAACTCCCGGTTGATGTAGCCGGCCATCGTGGGGTTGTTGAGCGTATTGCGCTCGAAACGGCCGCAGTGCGTGCACCAGTCGGCCCCGAACACGATCAGCATCGGCCGACCCGTGCGAATCGACTGCTTCTGGGCGGCTTTGAGGTCGGATTGCCACGACACGGTCGCGTTCTTCGCGGCCGGCTCGGCGGCGCCACTTCCACAGACCCAGGAGATCGTGATCAGGCCCGCCAGTCCCGCCGCGAGTTTCGAAACGCCTCGCATCGCCCTCGCCTCCCGAAAGAACCCGGAATCCGCCAGGGGGCAACCCCGGAACCGTAGCACGGGCATCCGGCGCGATTCGCCCGCCTGCGACTCTTCGGTTCCTATCGGTCGGCGAAACGCTTTCGGATGAGGCGATTCCTTCGGTCGTGAGGGAAATACAGCGGTCAAATCGGCACAACAACGTAAAGCACCCGTCGGAATGCCGACGGGTGTTCAGTAAAACGTCCAAGAGTCGCGGAACGCCTCGGTTCACTGATCTCCAAGGGCTGGTTCGGCAGATCCTGCATTCGGCCGGGGAGCCTCGACCGGCGTTTCCGTCGGCGGTGCCTCGGGCTGTCCAGCGTCATCCGCAGTCGGACTCGTCGGCTGCGAATCCGCGGCCTTGGGTGAGACGAGCTTCTCGCGCGACGGTCGCAGATCCTCAAAGTTCTCGGTCGAGATCACGTAGTACCAGCCTTTGAACCGCTCGTTGAGTTCGTCGACCTGCGTCTTCGCGTCGGCGACTTTCGTGTCGAACTCCTTCTTGGCCGCAGTGAAATCACTCTCGGCCTTCTTCGCGGCGGCTTCGGCGGCCCGCTTTTGTTCGTCGGACGCGTCCTCGGCCAGCGGCTCGGGCGCAGCAGGCGCCTGGGGGTTCTCTCCGAGATAAGACGGCTCGAAGCGGGCGGCGATGAAGACGTAGCGGCCTTTCTCGGACTGTTTCGTCTCGCCTTTCTTCAACTGCTTCGGTTCTTCGGCGTTCTTCGCGTCGCCGAACTCGAGATCGAACTGGCTGCCGGTGAACTGCTCGCCGAAGTAGAGGTCGTACACGACGCCGTCGTTTGTCGCGGCGATAAGTTGGCCCTCTTTACCGACGAGCTGCAGATGGCCCTCCTGGTCCTGGGCGAGAAAGAAGCCTTTGTCCTGCAGGCTCTGGCGCAACACCTGGGCGGAAAGCTGGTTGTCGATCACCGACCGATCGAGCGAGAGATCGGGATTGAGCCCTTTCGGCTTCGGCCGGACGCCGATGATCTTCAACTCGTCGAGCACCCGCGTCAGGCTGTTCACCGCCGACGTGTTGATCTGCTCGGTCTTCTCATCGAGCCCTTCCAACTTCCAGGGTCCGAAATCCTCGTCTTTGGCGAGGACATGGCGGTCGCGGCTGAGGATCGCCCCTCGCTCCTCGTCGAGCGAGTAATCGAGAACCTCGACCTTGCGCAGGTCGGAGGCGTTGAGCTTGAGCAGGTCGGACTCGATCCAGTCGGCGAAGCGCGTCGAGAGGTTGAGATCGACCTTCGCGATGTACGTCTCCTTCTCCTTCGGCTTACGAACGTAGTAGTAGCCTTCACGACCTTTGACCGGTTCGCCCAGAATATAGTCGGCGAGAACCGCGTTTTTCTCGTCCTTAAGGGTGATGCGTTTGCCGCGTCCCTTGAGCTTCGTTGAATCTTCGCTCAAAGGATCGATCACGCCGTATTGAGCGTGATCGGCTTCGCGACGGCTCGCGAGGCCGGTGCGAGCGATGCCGACGACCGAGGCGGCGGTCTTCTGGAGCTGATCTTTCGCATCGGCGGGATAGCCGTAGGGCGAGATCGTCCAACCGTTCTGCCCCCACTTGACGTTGAACGTCTTGATCACCGACGTCGAGTCGTCGTAGGTCACGACCTCGAGCGCCTGGGCGGCGATCGGATTTTCGAAGTCGGGGTAGAACTTCTCGCCCACCCGCTCGAACTCCGTCGATGCGACGGGACGCGACAGCGACTGGGTCATCACCGCCAAACCGATCGTCACCGCGGCGGCGGCGGCGAATAACAGCGTCTTCGTCCATTCAGTCATGGCAAGAGGAGTCAGGAGTCAGGAGTCAGGAGTCAGGAGTCAGGAGTCAGGAAATAACGCAGGGAGAGCGGTGAGGGCTGCTCATCAGCGACTGATCGAACGGTCGGGGTCGATTTCTCGCCGTTCGCGCAGGATGCGGGTCAGCAGGACGGACAGACCCAGAATGATGGCCGGCAAGGGGGGCAGGATCACGCCCCGCCACCACCATCTGTGCTCGGTTTCACGAACCTGCCGCTGGGTTTGGTCCTTGAGCTTCTTCTTCTCGCGTTCGAGCTCTTTTTCCTGTTCTTGCCGGAAGACTTCGAGACGGAGCTGCTCGTTCTGCAATGCCATTTCGAGCCGTTCCTGGCGGGCGCGACCGCTGAGCGACGTGTCTTGCTCGATCTCCTTGCGTGCTTCCTCGAATCCCTTCCGCCGTTGTTCCAACTCCTTTTCGAGCGTCTCGTCGACTTTCTCTTCCCGCTCGCGGAGCTGCGCGAGAAACACTGCGGTCTGCTTTTCGACCTCTTCGAGCGTACGCTGCTTCGCTCGCCGTTTGCGGAGCTCGAGATAGGCTTCGTCGCCGGCGAGAGCGTCGACCGCATTCAACACAAAGGTGACGTTGTCGAACGCGAGCGTCGTGTTTTGCAGGCGTTGTTGAAAGAACCAGTCGGTGATGATGTCGATGTCGGCCACGAACACGACGTTCGGCTCACCCTTCTTGTCGCCTTTGACGTGGGCCGCGACGGCATGCACTGCGGTGTCCACGGCATAGGTCGGGCTTCGATTCACGATGAAGTCGGGGCTGAACGTCATCGGGTTGAAGGATTGCTCGCCGAACTCCTCCCAGGGAATGATGCCCGAGAGCGGCCCGGTTACGATCAAAGGCGTGTAGTCGAGCTCGCTGTTGCCGCGGCGACGCACTTCGCCCGCATAGGCCAGCAGCACTTCCTGCAGGCCGCTCGTGATTTCGCTCTTCGGATTGAGCGACGCGACGTTCTCGGGCCGGTTGCGAACGAACAGATATTCTCGCGGCACGAGATCGCCGAACTCGGGATGCGGGTTGTAGTCGTCCCACACGATCGCGTCGTGGGTCCAGGTCATCTGCAGCAATCGCATGAGCGACGTCAGCCTGCCGTCGTCGGCCTTCGGCACGGGCGGCTGCCGGTTGAACTGAGCCATCATGCCGCCGGGGCTGGGCTTCGGCAGCCGAGGGGCGTTGCTGATGCGCCCGGGGCTGTTGAGCGTCATCGGATACGGATCGTCGAACACGAGCACGGGCCGGCCGGTCTCGACGTAAGCGATGAAATTGTCCATCTCCTCCTGGGTGAGCGAACTCGGCATCACCGCGAGCAACACGTCGTATTTTTTCTCGTCGATCGGGCTGGCCGGCGACACTGATTCGACTTCGTACTGCAACCGCAGTTCGCGGACGATTTCCCAGTCGCTTTGACCGCCGATCACGTTCGCGTCGGTTTGCAGCACCCCGATCGTGAGTCGCTCGGCCTTCGAGACCGTTCCGAGCGATCGCGTGAGCTCGTATTCGAGCAGCGAGCCGGGGCCGAGCGACGGGATCACCACTTCGTCGTAGCTGCTGGTGAACACGACGCCCATGAACACGTCTTCGCGAATCTGGCGGCCGTCGCGTTCGGTCATGACCTGCCGCGGCTCGATGCCGAAGGCTTTCGCCTCGTCGGCCCGTTCGCTGAAGGGCTCGACGTCGACGAGCCGCACGTCGATCTTCGCGCCGCCGATCTCGTCGTATTGACGAAGCAGACCCGTCAACTGCTTTCGCAAGGCGACGAACTCGCGAGGCACTTCGGGGCTGACGAACGCCTGAATCGTGACCGGACGGTTCTGGTCCATGTCGGCGATGACCTTGCGCGTCGTCGGCGAAAGGCTGTAGATGTCGTCGTTCGTCAGATCGGCGCGGGCCGAGCCGCCTTGGGCGAGCATGTTCAAGCCCATCAGCGCCGCCGCGACCGACAGGGCGCGAACGGCGTATTGCAGGCCCATTTGCGTCTGCTCGGAGCCCGCCCAATGACGTTTGCGGATGACGACGTAGTTCAGATACAGCATGAACGACGCGAACGACACGAAGTAAAGCACGCCCGTCAGCGGAACCATGCCCAACGTGAAATCGCGAAGCTGCTCGCCGACGCTGAGCTGCGCGAAGAAGTCGCGCGGCAGGTCGAACAGGCCGAAGAAGGTCCGCGGCATGCGATCGATGAACACGGGAATCGCGCAGACGACGGCGCCCAGCACGAACGCCACGGTCGCGCTCGACGTCAGGGCGCTCGTCAGCAAACCGGCGGCCAGCAGGGCGACGCCCGCGAGCCAGTAACCGAGGTACGTCGTGGCGATCGGTCCCCAATCGGGATTCCCCATCTTTTCGAGCACGTAGAGATTCGTGATCGAGAAGGCGAGCGCGATCGTGTAAACGGCCACGACGGCGAGATACTTCCCGATGAGGATGTCGAGATCCCGCGCGGGCAGCGTGAACAGCAACTCGTCGGTGCCGAGCTTTCGCTCGTCCGACCACGCCGCCATCGTGATCGCCGGCACGAGAAACAGCAGCAGGATCGGAAACGCCGCGCTGAGTTGATCGAGGCTCGCGAGATTATTGCTGAAGAACTGCTGGTTGAACGCGAGCAACGACGCCGCGACCACGAACACGACGATGAACAAGTAGCCGAGAACGCCCGAGAAGTAGCTCTTCACGTTCCGCAGGAACACGGCCCGCACCGCCGGACTCACCACGGTCCGATAGAGGGCGAAGGCCAATGGGGCGAGAGCCGCGATCAGCACCAGAATCGTCATCAGCGTTCGCATGGCGTCTTTTCGCAGAGCCGGCGGTGCCGGCGTGTTCAATGAAGTTGATGAG
Source organism: Planctomycetaceae bacterium (assembly GCA_013813775.1). GTDB lineage: Bacteria > Planctomycetota > Planctomycetia > Planctomycetales > Planctomycetaceae > JACCRE01. The sequence goes on along the minus strand of JACCRE010000377.1, from coordinate 7,583 downwards.
TTTTGACGTCGATGATCGTCGCCGGGCAGGGTGCGACCGGCTCTGCCGGTGTCGTGGAGACGATTCGCACCGGCAAAGCTAGTGGCGCCCGAAGTCAAGCCGCCGTGAGCGTTCGGAAGCGGTCTTCCATCTCGGTTTCGTTCGACCCGAGGCCGCTCGTCGGCCCGTCGAACACGATCAGTCCCTTATCGATGACGATCACACGGTCGCACATCGCCTGCACTTCACGCAGGATGTGCGTGCTCAACAGAAGCGTCTTCGTCTCCCGCAAACGGTGGATCAGCTCGCGGACGCCCTGAACCTGATTCGGGTCGAGACCGCCCGTCGGCTCGTCGAGAATCAGCACGTCGGGATCGTGCAGCAGCGCCTGCGCCATGCCGACCCGTTGCCGAAACCCGCGCGACAGCTTGCCGATCGCCTTGTGCCACACTGACCGCAACGAGCACGTGTCCGCGACGTAATCGAGCCGCTGCCGCAAAAGAGACCCGCTGATGCCGCGGGCCCGGCCCGCATAATCGAGCAGGCCCGCCGGCGTCATTTCGTTGTAGAGCGGACCGTTCTCCGGCAAGTATCCGAGAACGCGAGCCGCCTCCAAGCGATGCGTTCCGACGTCGAATCCGCCGATCGCGGCCTTGCCGGCCGTCGGCGCGAGGAAGCCGGTCAGCATCTTCATGGTCGTCGATTTTCCGGCCCCGTTCGGGCCGAGAAACGCCGCGACCTGGCCTTGCGGCACGCTGAAGGTGACGTCTCGACACGCCACGAACGGACCGTAGAACTTCGACAGCCCGATCGCTTCGATCATCGCCGGCCGATGGCCGGTTTGAGCCGACGGCTCATCCATTCCGTATCTCCGCGCGGAGTGACTTCGTGTGAAGCTCTCGACGCACGCACCGCTGCGGTCGCGCCGGGAGTCTCCCTCTCGGGATTACGTCACTCAGTACGGTCCGAGTTGGGAATTGTCCAGAGAACGGGCGAAATTCCTCGCATGCCCCCGTGGCAGACTCGCGAGCCTCACGTCGTCGATGGTTCCGCTACGGTTCCAAGCCGCTCGGCGATGCCGTGCCGTTCGCGGAAGTTTTTGAGCCACTCGGCCCGGGCTTCGTAGGCTTCCATCATCATCCGCCGGCGGAACGGATTCATCGGCTCCGGGAAGTATTGATCGAGCGGATGACGGAAGAAGTCCTCGCGGAGGAATTTCTCACGAACCTCAGCGAGGTTTGACTCCAAACTCTTGCTGTCGATGTGAACGACGTAATACGCCGATTCATCCCGAGCGGGGGCGACGCCCGTCTCGCCGACCTTGAGTTCATCGAAGACGGTTTCCATGAACTGCTCGCCGGCGTCGGGCAACTGCGGCAACTCACTCGGCAGGATCTCGGGCGGCGCGAAGTCGGTGCGGGGAGCGGTGCTGCGACGCAGCCATGAGAAGGGGCCGACCGTCGTCGTCGTGAGTTTCTTGCCGTCGGCCTTGCCGGTGACGGTCGCGTCTTTGGCGACCTCGGTCAGCCCTTTGGATTTCTTCGCCGCGGCGGCCAACTCATCGGCGCGGTCCTTCGCAAGCTGACGGGCCTCCCGCAGCTTCCATGCCTTCACGACGCGGTCTCGCATGCCTTCTTCGGTCAGCGCCGCCGGCCTCGCAGGTGCGTCGGCGATTTTAAGGGCGACGTAACGGCTCTCGTTGAGCAGTGACTGCGCCGGGATCGTCGTCAGCGGTTGCTCGGGAGACATTGAAAAGATCGTCTCGACGATCGGTGTCGTGTCGCGGCCGAACAGTGGGGCGTTCTCCTCCCACTTGACGGCCTTGCCGATCGCGTAGTCGTCGGATTCGTAGAGTTCCATCGCCGAGAGATAGGGCGTCGTCTGGAACTTCAGATCGTTCTTCTTCGCATAGGCTTTCATCTCGGCGACGACCTTCCGCACGGCCTCGCGGCGTCGCTTCTCGTAGGCGTTGCGTTGCTCGGCGTCGCGGGAATCGTCAGGAAGCGGCACCGCGTCCATGACGCGTTCGACGATGAGGTCGATGTCGTCGCGGGCCTTTTCGAGCTTCGCATCGGCGGCGTCGCGAGCCTGCTGATTGAACAGATCCTCTTGGATCTCATTCAGCGTTTCCTGCGTCGGCTCCGCAGGGGGGGTGTCGGTTGCAGACGGAGCCGGCAACGCCGGCGGATCTTGGGTCGGAGCTTCGGAGGTCGGAGCTTCGGAGGTCGGAGCTTCGGAAGTCGGAGCGTCTGGTTCAGTCTCGGTGGCCGGTGGCTCCGCAGTGGTGGGTGCGTCTTCGGGCTGGAAGGCGACGAATTCGGTCTCGGCGCGTTTCAGCGAAGCCTCGTTTTCATTGGGTGCGTCTGAGGGGGCCGGATCGGCGGGAGCCTCGTCCTGAACTGGCTCATTCTCTGTCGGGGAAGCGGTTTCCGGTGCGGCGTCACTCTCGGCGGCGTCTGTAGCGGACTCGGTTGGACTCGCCTCTTCCGGTGTTGGTTCAGCGGGTGTCGCCGGCGGGCTTTCCGCCGATGTTTTTGGAGCTACGCCCTCGGCGCCGGTCGGTGCACCCATGCCCGGGCGGTTTTTCTCGAACTCGAACTGGGCGCGATTCTTGTCGTAGAAGGCGCGGACCTCGGCGTCGGTCGGCGGCTTGATGCTCTTTTTGATGTCGTCGAGCGCGGCCTCGACGTAAGCGACCTGCACCTGTCGCGGCACGAGGAAGCCGGGCGTGCCGTCGGCGGCCGGAGGGACCGAACGATACTGCTGAAAGAACTGCGCCAGCTCTTCGTCGCCCGGCTCTTCAATTTGCGAAACGAAGGCCTCAGCCGGGATCGTCACGGCCGTGACCTGCGCTTCGTTTGAGAGTTTTTCGAAGTCGGCCCAGAGTTCCTGCGGCGTCGGACCGGTGCGCGGCACCAGCAGGCGGAACGCGTCCTGGGCCTTGATCTGCTCGCGAAGAACCTCGACGAGGTCGCCCGTGCCGATCTGCATTTCATTACGGATGCGTCGCAGGTCGGCGTTCGTCAGCTGGCCGCCCGTGACGTCGCGGATGTAGCGGGTTACGTCGCCGTCATCGACGCGAATGCCGAGTTCTTCCGCCTCTTGCCCGAACAGGTACGTGAGCACCGCGTTTTCGCGCATCGAGGCCGCGTCGGACACGGACACGAAGCGAAACAGCGACGGCTGCGGAATCGGCGGCGGCTTGTCCTTCGGAGCCTTCTCGATGACGGTGTTGTACGCGAAACTCAAGAACTGGTTTGCCTGATCCTGTCGCCGGGCGATCGCATCGATTTCTTCCATCGACAGGCTGCCGCGGTCGGTATAGATGGCGGTGTTGTCGCGAAACAGGTTCGGCCCATACACTCCCACGACGGCGCCCAGGATGCCGCCGACCGCGGCGATCAGCCAGCCTTCGGCTCCGCCCTTGCCGCTGAGCAGCCAGAGGGCGAGCGCGCCGAGCAACGCCCCGACGAAAATCGGAAAGTTCTGCGGCGTGATCACGTCGGCGGCGATGAACGCGATCATCGAGAAGCCGACCAGCAGGGCCATCAAGACCCGCTGGTTCTTGCGAAATATCTGGAACGGCGAGGCCATGAACGAGTCCCGATCCGTGGGTCGGAAAGTTACGGGGGAAAGTATCGAGCGACTTGACAGCCGCCAGAGAGATCACTTAAGGATGCCGGTTGCCCGAAAGCACAAACAGACGCCATCCCGACGGATTCGCGAGTAGTGTAACGGCGATCCGACTTCAAACAAAGTTCAACGACGAGCCCCCGACGCAGCGTCAAACGGCCGAACAACAGGCCGAAAAGGATTCACCCGGTGCCACCCGCCAAGCGTCGTCTCGTGATCGTCGAATCCCCCGCCAAGGCAAAGAAAATCGGTTCTTTCCTTGGCCCGGGCTACAAGGTCATGGCGAGTTACGGCCACGTTCGCGACCTGCCGAGCAAGGCCGCCGAGATCCCCGCGGCCGTCAAAAAGGAGCCTTGGTCGACGTTGGGAGTGAACGTCGATCGCGAGTTCGAGCCGTTGTACGTCATCCCGCCGGAAAAGAAAAAGACGGTCAAAGACCTGAAGGACGCTCTCAAGGATTGCGACGAACTGCTGATCGCGACGGACGAAGATCGCGAAGGCGAGAGCATCGGCTGGCATCTCATCGAGCTGCTGAACCCGAAGGTGCCGGTCAAGCGGATGGTGTTCGACGAGATCACCAAAGACGCGATTCTCAAAGCGGTCGAAAACACCCGCGACCTCGACACGAACCTCGTCGCCGCTCAGGAAACGCGGCGGGTTCTCGATCGCCTTTACGGTTACACGCTCAGCCCGCTGCTCTGGAAGAAGATCGCTCGCGGGCTCTCCGCGGGCCGGGTGCAGTCGGTCGCCGTCCGCATTCTCGTGCAGCGCGAATTAGAGCGGCTCGCGTTTCACAGCGCGACGTATTGGGATCTGAAGGCCGGCCTGACGGCCGGTGACAAGGCTGAGTTCGACTCCGATCTCGCGACCGTCGGCGGCAAGCGGGTCGCCGCGGGGCGGGATTTCGACGAAAACACCGGCAGATTGAAGCCGGACGTCGACGTCTTGCTGCTCAACGAAGCCGAAGCCACGGCGCTGCGCGACCGGCTCAAGACGGTGGACTGGACGGTCAAGTCGGTTGAGACGCGAGACCAAAAGCGGACGCCCTACGCCCCGTTCACGACCAGCACGCTGCAACAGGAAGCGAACCGCAAGCTCGGTTACTCCGCCCGGCAGACGATGCAGGTCGCCCAGCGGCTTTACGAAGAGGGGCATATCACTTACATGCGTACCGACAGCGTTTCGCTGTCGAATGAAGCGATTACGGCGGCTCGAAAGACGGTCCAGGACCGCTACGGCAAGGACTATCTCAGTCCCGAGCCGCGCCGCTACCAGACGAAGTCCAAGGGCGCACAGGAGGCCCACGAGGCGATCCGTCCTTCTGGCACCGAGATGAAAACGGCCGATGAACTCGGCCTTTCGGGTCAGGAGCAGAAGCTTTATTCGCTCATCTGGAAGCGCACGGTCGCCACTCAGATGGCCGAGGCGCGGTTGAAGTTCCAGACCGTGACGATCGCAGCCGATGATGCCGAGTTTCGCGCGACCGGCCGGCACGTCGAATTTCCCGGCTTCTTCCGGGCGTATGTCGAAGGCAGCGACGATCCCGAAGCCGCGCTCGACGACACGGAATCGGCTCTGCCGCCGCTCAAGGAAGGCGAGAAGCTCGCCCTGCGCGTGCTGAACGCGGCGTCCCACGAGACGAAGCCTCCGGCGCGATACACGGAAGCGTCGCTTGTTCGTCGCCTCGAACAGGAAGGCATCGGCCGGCCGAGCACTTACGCCAGCATCATGGGCACGATCCAGGATCGCGGGTACGTCGACAAGCAGGGGAATCAGCTCGTGCCGACCTTCACGGCCATCGCTGTGAATCGTCTGCTCGAAAGTTACTTCCCGAACCTCGTCGACTACGGCTTCACGGCCGACATGGAGCAGAAGCTCGACGACATCGCCTCGGGCCAGCAGGATCGCAAGCCGTATCTCGATCTGTTCTACCGCGGCGAGGCCGGGCTCGAGCGGCAGGTCAAAACGAAAGAGGAAGAGATCGACCCGCGGCAGGCCTGCACGCTCAAGCTCGACAGTTTGTCATCCGACGTGCGGATCGGCCGCTTCGGTCCCTACTTCGAGCGAGAGAGCGACGGCAAACGCGTCACCGCGTCGATCCCGCATACGATCGCGCCGGCCGATCTCAACGACGCGATCGCGACGAAGCTCATCGAAGACAAGGAACGCGGCCCGCAAGCGGTCGGCACCGATCCCGAGACGGGCGTGCCGATTTACGTGAAAGCGGGGCCGTTCGGCCCCTATTTACAGTTGGGAGACGTCACTGAAGAGACGCCCAAGCCCAAGCGGGTCGGCATCCCCAACAATATCGACCCGACCTCGATCACCGAAGAGCAGGCGCTCGCATTGATCAGTCTGCCGCGGCGCATCGGCAAGCATCCGGAGTCCGACAAGGTCGTGAACGTCGGGATCGGCCGCTTCGGACCGTACGTTTTACACGACAAAAAATACGGCAGCTTCGACCGCAAGACGCACACGTTCGAGTGGGAAGGCAAAACTTACGACGTGTTGAACGTGACGATGCCCGTTGCGATCGAGATGCTCAGCCGTTCCAAGACGAGAGCCGCACCCACGCCGCTCAAAGACCTCGGCGAACACCCCGAGGATAAGAAGCCCGTCCAGATCTTCGAGGGTCGCTACGGACCCTACGTCAAGTACGGCAAGATCAACGCCACGATCCCCAAGGATCGCGACCCGCAAAGCGTGACCCTTGCGGAGGCGGTCGGGTGGATCAATGAAAAAGCCGCGAAGCCCGCGGCAGGACGCAAGCGCGCGGCAAAGCGTGCGAGCGCGAAATAAGATCTGAACGCGAAGCCGAGGGGTTGCAATCGCTCGGCTTCTTCATTGCGATTCGCCCCAGCGCTGCATCAAGCCATGCTCGACGCCGAGCTGATCGCACACCCGGGCCACGATGAAATCGATGAGATCGTCGATCGTGGCCGGGCCGTGGTAGAACCCGGGCATGGCGGGTAGCACGATGGCACCGGCTTCGGCGAGACGGGTCATGTTGCCGAGCTGAATCGCGCTAAGCGGCGTCTCACGCGGCACGACGATGAGCTTCCGTCGTTCCTTCAGGTGCACAGCCGCCGCGCGATGGATGAGGTTCGATCCCATTCCGTGCGAGAGGCTCGCCAGCGTGTCCATCGAGCACGGGCAGATCACCATGCCTTCCGTGAGAAACGAACCGCTGGCGATGCCGGCCGCGTAATCGCGGAAGTGGTGATAGGTAACCGCGTCGTCGAAGGCTTCCGCCGTCATCGGTTGAGGGGTCGGCTTCGAGAACCGGGATTGCGCTTCAGCCAGCAACTGACGCGGCTGGAACGCGTCGAGGTCGACGCCGATTCCAAGCTCGGCCCGAAAGACCTCCGTCGCTGCCGGGCTGATCGTGAGATGCACCGGCCGGCCCGAGGCGGCAAGCACCTGCAACAGCCGCAGCCCGTATGCGGCGCCGCTCGCTCCCGTGATCGCCAATACGACCGGTTTCATGAGGCGGCGACCGCGAACGGCGTTTCTTGGAGGCTTTCTGTAGCCACGGCTTCTCGCTTCGTTCCTAGGTAGAGCATCGAAACGCCCAGCGTCAGTGGAGTGCACCGCACGTCGCTCAGGCCGCAGCGCTCCATGATCGTCGCGAGCGCTTTGCCCGAGGGAAACTCCCCGACCGATTGCGGCAGGTACTCGTACGCCGACTGTCGATTCCGAGCGAGCATTTGCCCGACACGGGGCAACACGTTGCGAAAATACCAGCCGTAGAGACCTCCTAGCACCGGCACCTGCGGCCGCGAGAATTCGAGGACCAGCACCTGGCCGCCGGTACGGCACACGCGGATCATCTCGCGCAATCCTCGTTCGGTATCGGAGACGTTTCGCAATCCGAACGCGACGCTGACGACGCCGAAGGATTCGTCGGCGAACGGCAACGATTCGGCATCGGACTCGACGAACGTCACCGGCTCGGTTTGGTGCTTCTGGAC
>JACCRE010000374.1 GCA_013813775.1 Planctomycetaceae bacterium | reverse complement strand
GCCGACGATGCGACACTCGAACGCGGCGTCGAAGCGCTGCGGCGGTTAGCGAAATAGTTCATCGCAGTGCAGACGGAGCAAGTCTTTCGGCAGAGCTTCTTTATAGAACTCCCCTCTCCCTGGGGAGAGGGGCCGGGGGTGAAGGGAGCAGGTTGACGCTCATCGCCGCTTGCGTCCCTTTCGCATGCTCAACGCCATGCCCTGCAATCTAGAATCACGTGGCGAGACATCCCCTCACCCCTGTCCCCAAGGAGAGGGGGATTGGAATCGTGAGCCGCATCAAACTTGGCGGTTCGCGCGAACATCGTCGCAACCGACCGGCGCAGCCGGTCCTGCACGCTGTGCCATGCCGCACGATCATGACCATGACCACTCGCATGATGCCGCCAATGGCTCGTCGAGCCGACGGCGGCTGACGATCGCGCTGCTGCTCACCGCTGGCTATCTGGTCGCCGAGGTCGTCGGCGGGTTGCTCACCAACTCGCTCGCGTTGCTCGCCGACGCGGGGCACATGCTGACCGACGTCGCATCGCTCGCTCTTGCGCTGTTCGCCGTCTGGCTCGCGGCTCGGCCGGCTCCTCCCGAAAAGACGTTCGGCTATTACCGTGCCGAGATTCTGGCCGCCCTCGTCAACGGGGCGGCGTTACTCGCTGCATGCGGCTGGATCATCTTCGAGGCGATCCGCCGCTTTCGCGAACCGGCCGAAGTGCTCGGGCCCGGCATGTTCGGCGTCGCCTGCGGCGGTCTCGTCGTGAACCTGATCGCCATGAAAGTGCTGCACGGGTCTCACGAGCACAATCTGAACGTGCGCGGAGCGTGGCTGCATGTCATCGCCGACACGCTCGGCAGCGTCGCGGCGATCGTGGGCGCGATTCTCGTGTGGTGGAAGAACTGGTATTGGGCCGATCCCGCGGCGTCGGTCGCGATCGCATTTCTCGTGCTCTTCTCGGCGTGGCGGCTGACGGCGCAGGCGACGAGCGTGCTGATGGAGTCGGTGCCGGAGGGACTCGACATCGAAGCCATCCGCGGCGCGATCGCGAACACGCCCGGCGTCGCGAATCAGCACGACCTGCACGTCTGGTCGATCACGACCGGCCGCGTGTGCCTGTCGGTGCATGTGACGTCGGAACCCAACCTGCCGCGCGGCGAGATGCTTCGCCGACTGCGACCGATGCTGCTCGACAAGTTCGGCATCAGCCATACGACAATCCAGGTCGAACCGCAGGACTACGACGATTGCGGATCGAACTGTGATTGACGCCCTTTCAGAGCCGCGCCCGTCAGGAAGCGATTCGGGCGTCGACATCCGCTTCTTGACGGGCGAGGCCTATGAACCTCTGACGCAACCGTCACTGCTCTGAAGCGGCTCACGAATTCAGTTCCCCTCTCCCTGGGGAGAGGGGTCAGGGGTGAGGGGACGCCTTGCCGCTTCATCCCATGTTTTCAGGCTCGACGACCGTCTCGCGAAAGGACGCAAGTAACGTGGGACGTCCACCTCGCCCCTCACCCCCGGCCCCTCTCCCGAGGGAGAGGGGAGTTTAGTCAGAGTCTTCAATTCGGCGACCAACCCTGCTGCGGAGCTCGATGCACGGTCGGCGGCTTGTCGTTCGTCATGCCGCCGGCGATCGCTTCGATGGCCGCGACGTTCTCAAGATGGTCGTGCACGGCGACTCGCACGAACGTTTCGTAGCTTTCGCCCGGACCAAGAGACACGACTCGCTTCTGCGCCCTTTCGAACGCGCGGGGGTTCGGAAAGTTCGTCGCCGGCTCCAGTCCGACGACATAGCCGTCTTCCATCGCCGCCGTGTTCTTCCAGAGTGACAAGCAGGGCAGCCGGTCGGTGCCGAAGTGCACGCTCACGGCTTTGTCGCCGCCCGCGTTGCGCAGCAACGCGAAAGACTCGCCGCGATCGTTCTTGAGGGGCTTCGCGAAGTAGACCTGCTCGGCGTAGCCGGCTTCGGGGCCGCCGCAGGTCTCCCAGTTGTCGGCTCCTTCGGCGGCGCGTGCGTCGCGCGGAATGATTTCGGCGGCGGGAGCGACCAGTTTGGACCCGGCCTCGAGGAACGGCGGACCGACGTTGATGTGATAGAGCAGTTGCGACTCCGCCGGACGCGACGAACGATTCATGGCGACGTCTCGAATCGTGAAGTCGGCCGAACCCGCCGTCGTCGAGATCGACGACGTGAGCCGCAGATTGGAACCGAACACGTTCGCCTCGTCGATCACTCCGACCAGCGTGATCGTGCCGGGTCCGTCATCATCGATCAAAAGTTCGACGCGGTGAGCCGGAAGATTCGCGATGCGCCCATGCAAAGGCAGCGGATTCTCGAGAGGGGAGCCTTGCGGATCGTCTCCCGGCGGACCGTTGCTGGTCAATCCGCAACGGCAGACGAGTTCATTGAAGCCGCGCAGCCAGCCGAGTCCGTTCGCGCTCTCGACCGGGACGAACGCCGGATGCACGGGCCGCTCGACGGGACTGTTCCAGCCGACGCGCAGCCCTTTGTAGTTCGCGTGCCACACGCCCATGCCCCGCGTCGGCAGGATCGCGACCGCAAGCGCGCCGTTGTCGATGGTGACGACGTCGACTCCGTCGGAAAGGCCACCGCGCAACGTTTCTTTGGTCACCGACCATTTCGGTGAACCGGCGAGCCGCAGGCTGTCGCCGGGACGCAGGCCGAAGCGGTTCTGCCATGTGCCGGTAACGGTATCGGTCAGCAGAATGCGTGTGATAGCCATGTCATCTGATTGAGGAATTGAGGAGAGGTCGAGGCGTCGGCCGACCAGTCTAACAACCGCTCGACATGGTTGATGACCTCGGCGATCGACTTTGGCTCATTGGCGACCTTGGCACATTGGAAAGGGCCGCCGCTGGCATTGCCACTGTCCCGGTCCGACCGCAATCCACTCCGCCGCCGGAAGAGGGGTGACGGATTCACGAGCGACGTCGGCGGGATCAAGGTATCGTGAGAGCCGTCGACTTCACGGAAGTTTCTCATCGATCGTTGTTCACCACGAGATGTCCTCAAGCCCATGTCTCCATCTGATTCCTTGCTCCACCGACAAGTTCCGCTGCTCGACACGCTCGGGATTGAGCCGATCGAGGCCCACAAAGGCGTCGCCCGCTTGCGCATGACGGTTGACGAAAGGCATCTGCGAACTCTGGGCATGCTGCACGGCGGCGTGACGGCGACATTGCTCGATACGGCACTCGGTTACGCCGTGACGTCGCTCGCCGCCGAGGGCTTTCACGCCGTCACCGCACAGCTCAACGTGAACTTCACGCGACCGGTTTCTCGCGGCGAGGTTCTGGAAGCGACGGGTCTCGTGTTGCACAGCGGCTCGCAGACCGCCGTCGCCTCGGGCGAGGTGCGGAACGCCGACGGAAAGCTTATCGCGACCGCAACGGGAACGTTTCTGTATCTGCGTCTGAGTTGAGACCGAGGCGATCGTCGCGAGCAAGGTTTGCCACTGATTTTCGCGAGGGCGGCGTCTTCCGGAGTTTTCGACGTTACGCGGGTTGATTCTTCTGCGAGCGGTGCCGTCCACTGGGTGCCCAAACAGGGGAATTGCGCGACTCGCTGCCCTCGTCGGGGCCGACATCCCGGCCATTCAACGCCAACCGTGAACGACGCTCCGGTCGCCACGCCAGACTTGTACACGACCGCCGAGGAGACGCCGCTCTCGCGCTCCGCGACGTTTGGTGCCGATTTTTCGGCCGTGAAGTCGAGCGACGTCGGCGACCCACAAGGCGGAGGTGACAGGGAGTGACGCAGACTCAAGCGAGACGATGGACTTCGCTCAGCCCGTCTTCGGCAGCTCCGCGACGTAGCCGAATCGTTCCAGCACGCTGCGTTTGAGAGCCGCGAACTCGGGGTCGTCGAACCGGCCCGACTCGACGAGTTGCGTCGCGAACTCGCGGGCTTCCAGGAGGACGGGCTCGTCGCGTTGGAGGTCGGCGACCCTGAGAGCCGTTTCGCCGCTTTGGCGGAGGCCGAGCACGTCGCCGGGGCCGCGGAACTCGTAATCGGCCTCCGCGATCTTGAAGCCGTCGGACGTTTGCTCGAGCACGGCCAGCCGCCGGTTCGCGTCGTCGCCTTCCGACTCGGTGACGAGGAAGCAGTAGCCCTGGTGCTTGCCGCGGGCGATTCGGCCTCGAAGCTGATGCAGTTGCGAGAGGCCGAACCGCTCGGCCTGATGGATCACCATCAAGGTCGCGTTCGGCACGTCGACGCCGACTTCGACGACGGTCGTGCTGACGAGCACCGCCGTCTCTTGATCGCGAAAGGCCCGCATGGCTTCGTCTTTTGCGTCGGCGTCCATCCGTCCGTGGACGAGGCCGACGCTGTAGTCGCGAAGCTCGCCCGCCGTGAGTTCCCGATACACCGTTTCAACGCTCCCCGAAGCGGAGGGGGATTGAAGCCCGCCGGCTGCGCCCGACGGGGCCTCGCTCACGTGTTCCTCCGCGGCAGAGTTCTCCTCGTCATCCGAAATCCTCGGACAAATCACGTACGCCTGCCGTCCCGCGTCGAGATGCTTGCGAATGAACTGCCAGGCTTTCGCTCGACCCGCGGCACCGTGCACGCGGCTCGTCACGACCCGCTGCCGGCCCGGCGGCAAGTCGGTGATCTTCGTCAGGTCCAAATCGCCGAACGCGGTCAGACACAGGCTCCGCGGGATCGGCGTCGCCGTCATCACGAGCACGTGGGGTCGTAGCCGGACGTGGGGTGTGGGATGCGGGATGTCGTGAAGCGCGCCTCGAAGCGCGCCTCGAAGCCCGCCGGCTGCACCCGGCGGTGATGTGCTCGCGCGATCCACCGCGATAGCGTTCTTATCTTCCTTATCCCGAATCTCGATCAAGTCTGACTCAAGACCTGACCCGGAGGCTGACGCCCCCGGCTCGTTTTTATTTGCACCGTTCCCCACTCCCCGGTCCCCATTCCCCAGGCTGAAGTGCGCTCGCTGCGCCACGCCGAACTTGTGTTGCTCGTCGATCACGGCGACGCCGAGTCTGGGGAAGTGGACGCCTTCCTGGATAAGTGCCTGCGTGCCGACGACGAGATCGATGTCGCCTTCGCGGATGCGCTCCAGCAATCGTTTTCGCTTCGCCGGCGTGAGGCGACCCGTCAGCAACCGCCGTTCGACGCGGCTGTTGCGCAGCATGCCGTCGATCGTCGCCCAGTGCTGATTCGCGAGGACTTCCGTCGGGGCCATCACAATCGCCTGATGGCCGTGTGCGATTGCCGTGAGCATTGCGTAGATCGCGACGACGGTTTTTCCGGCACCAACGTCGGCCTGAAGCAATCGGTGCATCGCTCGGCCGCTCGCCAGATCGGCGGCGATCTCCTTCACGGCCGTCTGCTGGCCCGGCGTGAACTCGAACGGGAACAGCCTGCGAATGCGGGCGTCGATCTTCGTCGTGACAGGCAATCGCGGGGCCGCTTCATCGGCGCGCCAGGCACGCCGACGCATCGCGAGGCCCAACTGGAACTCGAACAGGTCGTCGAACAGCACCCGCCGCTTCGCCGCTTCGAATTGTGCGAGCGTATCGGGCTGATGCAGCCCCCTGACGGCCTGCGAGAGCGTCGTCAGCTTCGCCGTGGCCCGAAAACCCGCCGGCAACGGATCGGGGACGAAGTCGGCGTAACCTTCGACCGCAGAGCGGCTGATCACCCGTAGGTTTTCTTGCGTGAGGCCTTCGGTGAGGGCGTAACGGGGCTGGACGCCGCCGTGGGCGCTCTCGTCGTCGACGAGCCACTTCACATTCGGGTGTCCGAACTCCCAGCGGCCCTGGCTGCGCTTGGCTTTGCCGGAAAACAGGACGAGCTGATTCGGTGCGAGCTTCTTGAACATCCACGGCTGATTGAACCAGGTGCCGCGGACATACTCGCCGTTGCCGCAATCGAGCAGCACGCCCGTGAGGGTGCGACCGCGACTGATGGTGCGGGCATCGCGATCGACGACCTTGCCTCGCACCGTTTCGACGGCCTCGCCAGTGAGGTCGGCGGGGCGTTTGACGTGCGTCAGGTCGAGCACGTCACGCGGCACGTTGAACAACACGTCGTGAACGGTGTTCAGACCGAGCTTCGCGAGCATGTCGGCCCGCCTCTCGCCCGCTCCTTTGAGAAAGCGGGCCGGCGTGGCGAGCGGATCGGCGATATCGGCGGCGACAGACATGACGCCGAATTGTATATGAGACGAGAGTCGAGACGAGCGAGCCGGGAGCGTCAGCGACCGCAGTCGTCTCACGCGATCACATCTTCAAGCGCCGACAGACTCACGACGTCGGCCGTGCGGACGTAAACACGAAGCCGATTCGGCGCGACGCCGTGTCGTCGTGCGGCGATCACGTACTCCTCGCGCGTGGTGGCGGTGTCGCGCAAATCGTGCACGTCGGCGTCTTCGAGGGCGAGAAACTTGTCGTCGCCGCCGGTCAACCGGCCGAGAAAGATGTACGGGCCGGCGACGTCGAGCACGACTTCGCGACCGACGAGCGACGCCACGGGCGGTGGAAGAGAAGACGGCATCAAGAGCAATCAGTCTGAGGGTTTTCGGCGAGAATAGAAAATCGTCTGTGAGAAGGCGAGCGGTTCCGGCAATCTCGCTGTCATGCAGGCGTCTCAGGAACAGCCTGAGGAAGCGTGAGGAGTCGTCCCGATCATCGATCGTCACCAAAGGCCGCGGGCGATGCCGAAGCGGCGTCGTTGCTTGGCCCATGACCAGTCGACGCGATAGAATCACGATTCGGGACGCCCGAGAGCGATCGCGTCTCTCCGGTGCGTCCAGCCACTGGAATGAACAGCCGATGCCTGAGTCCCACACTCCGAAGGTTCGATCCGCGCTGCACAAGTTACGCATCTTGCTCGTGGACGATCATCCAGCCGATGTGAAGTCGGCCGCCGACGCCTTGCGACGAGAGTTTCCGGAGGTTTCGATCACCGAGGCCGACGGAGAGAGCTTTCCGGAAGCGCTGCGCGGCGATTCGTTCGACGCCGTGATCACCGACGAAGCTCTTCGTGGTTCGGCCGGAAAGTCGGTGCTCGAGCAGGTCCACGAGTGTTGTGAGGACACGCCCGTAATCCTGTTCACGGGCATCGTCTCGGCGGACGCTTGTTCGGCCGCACTGAATGCCGGCTTCGCCGACTTCGTCAGTAAAGCTCCGGAGCCGTACAGCCGGCTCTCGATGTCGGTGCGCATGGCCTTGCAACGCCGCGACCTGCTGCGCGAAGCAAAACTGAAAGACGAATCGAACCGACGACAACACGAGGAATTGCTGCAACAGCGGGAAGAATTGCGCGCCGTCAACGATACGCTCGAGCGAAGAATCGAAGACCGAACGCAGGTTTCCGAACGGCGTTCGCAACAACTTCGCATGTTGGCGTCGGAACTGACGAAGGCCGAGGAACGCGAGCGGCGGCGTCTGGCACAGATGCTGCACGACGACTTGCAGCAGATGCTGGTGGCGGCGCGAATGCATATCACCGCGATCACGCCGGAGGCCTCGCCGACGCGAATGATCGAGTTGATCCGGCACGTCGACGACTTGCTCGACCGCTCGATCCGGCTGTCGCGCAACCTGACGCACCGCGCGAGCCCGCCGGTGCTGTACGACGCCGGTCTCGCACCGGCCTTTGAATGGCTGGGCCGGCAAGTCGAGGAAGAGCACGGCCTGGAGGTCGAGGTCGATTGCGACGACGAAGCGCAGCCCGAGAGCCAGGACACGCGGATCTTTCTTTATCAGGCGTGCCGCGAGCTACTGTTCAACGTCGTCAAGCACGCAGGCAGCAAACGCTGCAAACTCGCCATGCACCGGGCCGGCAACGACGAGGTGCAGGTCAGCGTCTGCGACGAAGGAACAGGCTTCGACCCCGACGAGAAGGGCGAAATCGGCAAGGGCGACGGATTTGGATTGTTCAGCATTCGCGAGCGTCTGGAACTGATCGGCGGCCGCATGGAGATCGAAAGCGTCGCCGGTGAAGGCACATGTGTGCGACTGTTCGCTCCCGTGCCGATGTCCGATGATCCGCAAATGGGCACCAACGAAGTCCATCGCACGCTGGTCGAGGCTCTTGAAGAGACGAAGCCGGACGTTCAACCGCCGGCCTTCAACGGCGCGCCGATCCGCGTGCTGCTGGCCGACGATCACCGGATCATCAGGGCCAGCCTCGCCGGCCTGCTGCGCAATCAACCCGGCATCGAGGTCGCCGGGCAGGCGGGCGACGGGCAGGAAGTCATCGAGAAGGCGATCAGCCTGCGTCCCGACGTGGTCGTGATGGACGTCACGATGCCCGTCGTGGACGGCGTCGAGGCGACGCGGCGGCTGATGCAAGAAATCCCCGACCTATGCGTGATCGCCTTGTCGATGCACGAAAAGGAAGATATGCAACAGGCGATGCGAGAAGCGGGGGCGATTCGCTACCTCACGAAAGACGGCCCGCCCGACATGTTGATCGCCGCGATCCGTTCGTGCCACGCCAAGCGGAAGCAGAGCCAAGCGGTGACGTGACGCGGTTGCCGATTCGTAGCGATTGACGAAAGAAGCCGACCGGTTGCCACCGGTCGGCTTCACGCGAGATCCCGCGAACCGGCGCTTATCGGCAGTATGCGGCGAAAATGCTCGGCGAGCCGGCATTCTCCGCGAGCAGTTGCTGGTGCCGGCAGTAACGCCGGGTCAGAAAGACGAGCCGCCGCAGCGTGTCGCCGTCCATCTGCGGCAGACGCTCGACAACCCCGGGCCGCAGGTGACTGGCCCGCACCGAACGAATGACGTCGATCAGTTCGGTCCGGGTCATCTCCAGAATGCGCTCGGTCGAGAGGGCAGCGACGTAATTCGTTGCGTCGAACTTCTTGCGCGATGTCGGAAGCGACGCTTCAGTCTCGAAGCGGTGATGGCCGCTTTCGCTTCGGTTTGCGGGAAAGTGCGGCACCGTCAACGATTGCGGGCCATTGGTCGTCAGCAGGGGGGAGATGTTCGTCCTCATGGGTTCCAACGAGCGTGTCGAGTTCATGTCGAGCAAAGCGACCGTGACCATTCACGGCCGTTGACCGCGCATTCTTGCAGCGGTTTCGGCGATGGGATCAGGAGCCAGGTCAGCGACCTCGGCCGCACGTTGAGACACGTCCGGCGAACGCGAAGTTCACTGACGTGCCGTCTGAATCCTCCTGCTCCGCACATCCGGCTCGCATCATAAACCGCGTGCGATGCACGGGGATCAGGCGTCGTCGGCCCGTTGGAGTCAGGGGCGAACCGATGCCGCCGTCCCCTGTCAGCCGCTTAAGTCGTCTCTACTGGACAGATATTTACCAAGGGGATGTCCCGACGGGTTTCGCCCGGTGTTACGGAAGGCTTCCTGCCCCGGGCGATCGATCGTCGTTCCGCCCGTAAGATATCTCTATACCGGTGGTTGAGTCGCGGCTGGCATTGCAGTCGCTATCGCCGGACCGATCGCGGTGCGTCCAGAGCTTTCGGCCGCATCCGCCGCCGAAGGTGTCGTCGCGTGGAATCCTCGCTGGATCCATTCCAGTTCGCTGTGCATTTCATCGAGACCGTCCGAGAGCCGTTTCTGGTTCTCGACGACGCGCTGCGTGTCCGCCATGCGAATGACGCGTTCCTTACGCACTACGAAGTCGAGCCCGCCGACACGATCGGCAGACCTCTGTTCGAAATCGTGAACGGACAGTGGCGGATCGAGGGGCTGGATCAACAACTCTTACGGCTCCGACTTCGAGAGGTCGAATCGTTCGAAGGCTTCACCGTCACGCACGAGTTCGAAAACCTGGGCGTTCGCTCGTTGGTGCTGAATGCTCGCCGGGTCGCGCTGCCGGCGCCGGCGATCGTGAATGGCGACGGCGACAGCCTCATCCTGCTCGCGTTTGAAGACGTGACCGAGCGGCAGCGCGGCGAGGCTCGTCTCGCTCGCCAGGCCCTTGAATCGATGCTGCTGCACAAGGCGACCGTGCTCGCCGCCGAAACCAGCAGCTTCGAGGAGGCGCTTGAATCCTGCGTCGAGATCGTCTGCGAGCTGACGGGCTGGCCGGTCGGCCACGTATGCGTGCCGGACGTCGAAGATCCCGACCGACTGGTCACGACGAATATCTGGCACTTGCGGAAGCAGAACGAACGGGCCGCGAGCGATGATTTCATCAGGCTCCGCAACGCGACCGAGTCGCTGCGTTTCGGTCGTGGCGAGGCGTTGCCCGGCCAGATCTGGGAAAGCGGCGAACCTGCCTGGGTCGTCAATCTGCAAGAGGCCGGCGAGAACGCGAGGTCGGAACTTGCCCGCAAGACCGGCGTCAAAGGCGCCTTCGGGTTCCCCATCAAGATTCGCGGCGAGACGGCGGCGGTCCTCGAGTTCTTTTCCGAAAAGCCGATGGCGCCCGATCGATCGCTGTTGGCGATGGTGCGAAGCCTCGGCGAGCAGGTCGGCCGGGTCATCGAACGCACGCGTGCCGAATCCGCCGTGCGGCAGACCGAGCAGGAACTCACCGAGTTGTTCGAGCACGCCGCCGTGGGCCTGCTGTTCCTGTCGCCCGACGCCATGATCCAACGGGCGAACGACGTGCTGCTGAGCACGCTCGGTTACGCCATGCACGACTTCGTCGGCAGGTCGCTGCGCGAGTTTCTCGTCGAGAAGTCCTCGATCGAGACGCTCGATGAGTGCTGTCGCGACGGCTGCGCCCTGAGCAATTACGAGACGCGGCTGCGTGCGAAAGACGGCTCGACGCGACATGTGCTGCTCGACGCCAACGCGAGGATCGTGGAGGGGAAGGTCGCCTATCTGCGCTGCTTCGCCCGCGACATCACCGACCGCAAGCGAGACGAATCGGAACGGGCACGCCTCGCGGCGATCGTGCAGAGCAGCGACGACGCCATCATCGGGCTTTCCGCCGACGGGCTGGTCACAAGCTGGAACCGCGGGGCCGAACGGCTCTACGGTTATCACGCGGACGACGTGGCCGGCGGTTCGATCTCGGTGATCGTGCCGCCCGAGCGAGAAGAGGAGATGACGCGTCTGCTCGAGACGGTCAAACGCGGCGAACGCGTCGAGCAATATGAGACGGTGCGCGTGCACCGCGACGGCCGGCGGATTCACGTCTCGATGACCGCCAGCCCGATCCGGTCGGCTCCGGTCGGGGCGAAGCCGGGCGAAACGACGATCGTCGGCGTGGCGATGATCGAACGCGACATCTCGGAACGCCGGCGCGTCGCCGCCGAGATTCGCCGCGCCGTGCAGGAGGCCGAACGCGCCAACCGCGCGAAAGGCGAGTTCCTCGCGAACGTCAGCCACGAGCTGCGGACGCCGATGAACGCCATTATCGGCATGACCGAACTTTCACTCGACGAACCGATCCCCGACCGCGTTCGCGACTACCTCGAAACGGCGAAAGACAGCGCCGAGGTTTTGCTGCGGCTGCTCAACGACATCCTCGACTTTTCGCGGATCGAGGCCGGCCGCTTCGAGCTCGACGAAGCCAAATTCAGCCTCCGCGAAACGCTGGAAGAGACCGTCAAGACGCTCGCGATGCCGGCCCACGAAAAGGCGCTGGAAATCGGTCTCGATCTGCCGCACGACGCTCCCGACCGCCTGGTCGGCGATCCCGTGCGGTTGCGGCAGGTGCTTAGCAACCTGATCAGCAACGCGATCAAGTTCACCGAGTCGGGCGAGGTCGTGGTGCACGCCGAGCCGCAGAGGGTCGGCGAGCGCGACGCCGAGTTCCACTTTCGCGTGCAGGATACGGGCATCGGCATCTCGCCGGCGGACCAGGATCGCATCTTCGCTCCATTCGCGCAGGTGGATGCGACCAGCACGCGCAATCACGGCGGAGCGGGACTCGGCCTCGCGATCTGCCGCGAACTCGTCGAAATGATGAACGGCCGGCTGTGGGTCGAGAGCCAGCTTGGCGCGGGCACGACTTTCCACTTCACGGCCCGGTTCGCGATGCAGGGCGAAGCCCGCGGCGCGCCCCCCGGTCCGGTCAAGGAGTTGAAGGATCTGCCGGTGCTTGTCGTCGACGACAGCGCGACGAACCGCCGCATCCTCGAAGACACGCTGAGGAACTGGCACATGCGGCCGGTGATGGTCCGCTCGGCCGAAGAGGCTCTCGCGGAGCTGCAGAAGGCCGCCGATTCGGAAACGACCTATCCGCTGGTGATCGTCGACGGTCTGATGCCCGGAACCGACGGCTTCACCCTCGTCGAGCGGATCAAGAACGACGAGCAGTTCGCCGCCGCCACGGTGTTGATGCTGTCGAGCGCCGATCGTCGCCTGTTCCGCGAGCGATGCGACGGTCTCAACATCGCGGCGTATCTCGAAAAGCCGGTCACGCAAAGCGAGCTGCTCGACACGATCGTCACCGCCTTGCACGGGCCTCCGCTCGAAAAGGAAGCCGCCGACGAGGCCGGCCGCATCGGCGGGGCCGAGCACCCGCTGTCGGTGCTGCTCGTCGAAGACACCCCGGCGAACCGCAAGGTCGTCACCGCGGTGCTGAACAAGCGGGGTCACACGGTGACGATCGCCGCCGACGGCCGCGAAGCCGTGGACCTCTTCAAGCAGCGACGCGACTTCGACATGGTGTTGATGGACGTGCAGATGCCCAACATGGACGGCTTCCAGGCCACCGGCATCATTCGCACGATCGAGCAAAGCCGCGGCAGTCGCACGCCGATCGTCGCCATGACCGCTCATGCCATGCGCGGCGACCGCGAGCGCTGCCTGGCATCGGGGATGGACGCGTATCTCTCGAAGCCGATCGACGTGCGTCGTATGCTGCGTCTGATCGAACGCATTGCTCGACGCAGTCGCGCGGCGCTCTCGCGGTCGGGCCCGAACACCAGATCGCTTCCGCCCGGATCGCAGTCGGGAGACCAGGCGGCGACGAACGGCGACGGGGTCGATCTTTCTTCCGCGGCGCCACAGGAAAGTGCGATGTCGGCGCCGTCGATCCTGAACGCCCCGCAAACCGCGAAGAGGGACCCAGGAAACATGCCTCACGACTCGCCGCAAGATGCCGGTGGCCCGGTGTTCGACAAATCGTCCGCGCTCGAACGACTCGGCGACGACGAGCAACTGTTTCGAGAACTGGCCACGTACTTTCAGGAGGATTCCGCGACCGAACTGTCGAGAATCGAAGAAGGCATCGCGAAAGACGACTGGCCCGCAGTTCGCATCGCGGCACACAGCCTGAAAGGCCTCGCCGCCAATTTCAGCGCGAGGTCCACCACGGAAGCGGCACGGGAGATGGAAGAGGCCGCCAACGAGGGGGACGGCGAACGCGTGAAATCGCTGCTCGATCGGGTTCGTAACGAGGTCGAGCGGTTACGCGATGCTCTGCTGGAAGAGGCGGGATAGGGGAATCCCTCGATTCGCAATCGTCCCGACCCCCGTTTCCCATTCTCCAGACGGTGCGGTATTCAGAAGGTCGATTCAATAGGATACCGCTCCGGCGATCTGTCGGGGCCCGTAGTCGGTCGCATAAAACACCTATAATTGGCCCCAACGAGCACAGCGGATGAACATCGTGAAAAAACGGGTGATGATCGTCGATGATCACCCCGTCGTGCGTCAGGGGCTGGCTCTCCTGATCGATCAGCAGCCCGATCTGGAAGTCTGCGCGGAGGCCGACAGCGTCGCCGACGCGTTCGCCAGATTCACCGAGACGAGCCCCGATCTCGTCATCATCGACCTCTCGCTCAAAGACGGCAGCGGCATCGAGCTCATCAAGGAAATCAAAGCCCGCAACGAGCACGCCCGCATGCTCGTCTCTTCGATGCACGACGAGAGCCTGTTCGCCGAGCGCGTGCTGCGGGCCGGTGCGAAGGGCTATATCAGCAAGCAGGAGGCCACCGGAAACATCGTCGAGGCGGCCCGTCACGTGCTTGAGGGCCGCGTCTACCTCAGCCCGCGGATGTCGGACCAGATGCTGCACCGACTCGTCGCGAGCGGTGATGACCCCGACCGTTCTCCGATCGACAGCCTGTCGGACCGGGAGCTCGAGGTCTTCGAGATGATCGGCCAAGGTCTGACGACGCGGCAAATCGCAGGCAAGCTCGACCTGTCGCCTAAGACCGTCGAAACCTATCGCGAGAACATCAAAGCCAAGCTCAACCTGCCCAACGGCACCGCTCTCACCCGCCACGCCGTGCAATGGCTGCTCGAGAACACGTGACGCGGGAAGACGTGAGATGGGTTTGTGACGCTCAGGCGTAGCCGCTTCAGCCTGCGGTGAGACTCCGCGCGGAAGCCAATCTCGTCGATCACCTACGACGCCGTGACCGTCATATTTCGCTCGACGGCGGATTGCAGCGGGTTCGGAACGTCACCGGTCTCGACATCGTTCGCGTCTAGCTCGATCTCGAGTTCAAAGCCCGCGTCATTCTTCTCGCGAACGATGCGGACATCGGCGGGAGCCTCGATTCCAAGCCGGACTCGCGACCCTTTGGCCCGCAGCACGCGGACCCGCACGTCGCTGCCGATCAGGATCGACTCCCCCGGCTTCCGTGTCAAAACGAGCATGACGACTTCCCTTGCCGCAGGTGAATGTCGAGGTACTGAAGGGCCGATCGAACCCGCCGTGGCGAAGGAAGGCGCGGTTGCGAGCTGATCTGCAAGTGTGTCGGCCACCATGCATATTGACTATCAGGCTTCGCGGCCCGCAGCGACCCCGGCCGATGCTGCGTGCGATGATCGGGGAAGGCCCGTCTGTCAGCGGGAGCGATAGATTGACTTTAGCGGCCGGCAACAGCCCGCGCATCGAGGCCAAACGCACCTAAAGTCCGATCAGCCGCGCGTAGAGAGCGCGCGCCGTCGCGATGTCTTCGGTTCCCTGAATGATCGCGCGACCATCGCGGAATATCGTGATCTCGCACGCTGGTTCGACCATAGAGAGCCGCAACAAATAAGGCGTCTGCACGATCTGACCCGTGGGCGCGAGGCGTTCCGCCATTTCCGACAGCGCGACCTCGCATCGATCCGCCGGCGTGATCTGCACCGCCTTGCGACCGCACAGGATCGCGGCCCGCGAACCGACTTCGGCGTTCAACCACGGCCGCTCGCCGCGATCACAGGCCGGGCAGGTGCCACGCTTTCGCAGGGCCGTCGTATCGATCGATCGAACCGTTCCTTCCCACACGTCGCAGACCAGCAGTCGCGGTTGGATGAGTTCCCGTCTGCCCGCAAGCAGTTTCATCGCTTCGGCGGCCGCGAGCGAGGCAACTCCCGTGACAGCAGGCCCGATCACGCCCGCGGTGTCGCAGGTTTCGACGACGCCCGGTTCGGGAGGCGTTTCGATCAGGCACCGCAGGCATGCCGTCGCGCCCGGCAGGATCGTCATCGTCTGCCCGTGGCCGCCGATCACGCCGCAGTAGATCCAGGGAATGCCGGTTTCGTGCGATGCGTCGTTGAGCAGGAACCGCGTCTCGAAATTGTCCGTTCCGTCGAGGATGAGATCGCAGCTTTCGACGAGCGACAAGACGTTCTCGGGACCGATGTCGGCGACGACCGGCGCGATCTCGATCTCGCCGTTGATCGCCCGTAACCGCGCCGCCGCCGCGATCGCCTTTGGAGTTCGCTCGGCGGCGTCGCGCTCGTCGAACAACACCTGCCGTTGGAGGTTGCCGCGTTCGACGAAGTCACGATCGACGACGCGGATGAAACCGACGCCGGCCCGGGCCAGCAACTCAGCGAGCACGCCCCCCGTCGCCCCACAGCCGCAGATCACGACGCGAGATCGACCGATCGCGGCCTGGCCTTCGGACCCGATCCCGGCGAACAGGGCCTGCTTGGCGTAACGAGGCGGGATGGTCATGTGCAAATTCGGCCGGAGTACCTAATGGCTGATTCTCCGGCCGACGAGGCGTAGAGTCCACCCGTGCGAGGAGCGGGGGACCGGGGGACGGGGAGATCCGGGGACAGAAAGCATAACGCCGACTGCGACTGTCTCCCGCTCTCCCGATCCCCCGTCTCCCCGCTCGCCGTTCACATACAAAACAAGATTCTCGACGAGAAACGCGAGTTCGCGCTTCCCAACGCGCGTCTACCTGAGAGAGGTTCGAAGGGTCTTGCGATGTTTCGCGGCTTTGAACTCTTTTAGGGAATGCCGATGTCTGTGACGACCCGAGCCGGGGTGAAAATCGTTCTGCCGCGAACCGGCGCGCACGTGTTCTGGGACGCCGTGCGCGAAGTCTATGCCGCGGACGACGGCGTCGCCTGGCGGCAACTCGCGATGCTGGCCCTGCGCGAATCGCTCGGCTGGCCAGAATCGCTGATCGCCACCGCCTTCGGCCGCCGCGAGTCGGAAGTCGCCACGTGCCTCGACGAGATGCGCGACGACCTGAAGGCGCGCTTCGTACGCGGCTGACGCGGCATCTGGCGGCTCGCATGCCAGGGCCGGCGTAATGCCCGCTGCTCGGCCTGCTTCCTATTTCCTGCTTCCTATTTCCTACTTCGATTCCTCGCTCCCCATGCTCCTCCGCACTCTCCCCTTCTCGTCGCTCAAGCCTGCTCCATACAACCCGCGGAAGCCCCTGCGGCCCGGCAGTCCCGGCTACAAACGTCTCGCGAAGTCGCTCGCAGCCTTCGATCTCGTTCAGCCGATCGTGTGGAACGCGCGGACGGGGCACGTCGTCGCCGGCCACCAGCGGTTGAGCCTGCTCAAGGATCGCGGCGACGTCGAGGTCGAGTGCGTCGTCGTCGATCTGCCGCTCGCGAAAGAGAAGGCGCTCAACATCGCGCTCAACAACGCCGCCGTCGGCTCCGACTGGGACAATGCGAAGCTGCACGAGTTGCTCGGAGAACTGATCGACCTCCCCGATTTCGATGCCACGATGACGGGCTTCGATGAGCGGGAACTCGAAGAACTCGTGCTCGCTCCGGCCACCGAGATGCCGGCGGTCGAATCGGCGCCGCAAGACGCCGCCGTGCGAGTCACGCTGCTTGTGGCGCAGGACCAATGGGACGACGCGCGAAGAGCGCTCGACGAGATGCTGTTGCGACACGACATCGAGTTGCACGTGACGCTCCCAAGGTGACCGAGACACAGTGCGTGCTTTCCGTCTCCTGTCCCACCGGCGGCGGCCGGTGGGCTTCCGAACTTTGTTTGCCCTCACGTCCCATGCGACTCAACATCCTCTATCCCGCGTTATCCCTGCGGCCGAGCGTACACGCCTCGCTCGTCGCCGATCACTTTGGCCTGACGCCAGGCACCTCTCCTCATGTCGTCGCAGACGAGCTCGACCTGACGATCGCACCCGCCTCGATCGTCGCTTTCACAGGGCCGAGCGGCTCGGGAAAATCGAGCCTGCTGCGCGCTGCGGCGGCGGAGTTGGAACAGGCCGGCGGGAGCGTTGTGCGAGCCGATGCGCTTGCACTGCCGGATGCGAGCCTCATCGACGCCCTCGGTCTGCCGTTCGAATCGGCGATCGGTCTGCTGTCGCGCTGCGGGCTGGCGGAACCGCGGCTCATGCTGCGCCGTCCCTGCGAACTCAGCGACGGGGAACGCTGGCGGTTCCGCCTGGCTCTCGCGCTGGCTCGGAAGCCGAACTGGATCGTGCTCGACGAGTTCACCGCGGCGCTCGATCGCACACTGGCGAAGATCGTGGCGTTCAACGTTCGCCGCCAGTGCGACCGCACTGGGACCGGCTTTCTCATCGCGACTTGTCATGACGATGTGATTGCGGATCTCGCGCCCGACGAACATGTCATCTGCGAGCACGACGGCGTCGTGAGGGGTCAGGGGCCGGGGACCAGGGGTCAGGGATTCGAAGCCGCTGCCTCAGAATGTGAAGAGGGAAGACCGCCTCTTGCGGCCACTCGGCTCTCCACCTCTGGCCTCTCCCTCAGTTTCGCCGACGAGCTTTCGATGACGATCGGTTCGCTTGCCGACTGGCCGCGGTTCGCACGCTGGCACTATCGTTCGCATCGCGTCGGTTCGGTGCGGTTCGTGACGGTGCTGTGGCATCGCGAGCAGCAGATCGGCATCTGCGTGTTCACAACGCCCCCCTTGTCGCTCGCGGGGCGCCATCGTTACTTCGGCCGCAGCGGAAAGTGGACGCGGCTCACGATCGGCTCGGTCAACCGGCAGCTCGCGACATTGTCGCGCGTCGTGTTGCATCCGACCTATCGCGGGGCCGGCGTTGCCGCGGCGTTCGTGCGTCAAAGCTGTGAACTGTGCCCTTATCCGTGGATCGAATCGCTGGCGCAGATGGGCCGCATCAACCCGTTCTTCGAGAAGGCCGGATTTGTGCGGATCGACGTTCCCGCCCGCCCCCGCGGCGAACGCGACGGACACTCCGCCATCTACGGCACTCCTTCGCGCCGCACCGGAAAGAAGACCGACAAACGGCTCGTGACGCCCGACATGCACTCGAAGAGCCGCTATGCGGAACCGGTGTATTACGTGTTCGATAATCGGCAGAAACGGGAAGCGAAGCGAAACGAACTCCCCTCTCCCTCGGGCGAGGGGCCGGGGGTGAGGGGGCAGCGCTGACGATGAGCGCTGCTTGCCTTGAAGGCGTGACAAGCCACGCGGTGAAAGAGATATGCGACGCGACAGACAGCCCCTCGCCCCTGACCCCTCTCCCCAGAGGAGAGGGGGACGGGAATCGAAAGCTGCTACGAATCATTCGGGAATGCGCGGGCGTAAAGCCCGCTGCTCCCCGTTCCCTGTTCCCCGGTCGCCATTCCCCACCATGCAACTCCTGCTCTTCCCCCACATCTCGCCGCACGAGCCAGATCGGCCGTTGTCGCCAGAACAGCAAGCGGACATCCTGCTCGCCCTGTTGCGCGGCGGCAGCCCCCAGGCGGCGTGTCAGAAGTTGGGAGCCGACCCGCAGGGCTTCTGTCGCACGACGGAACGCGACGAGGCGTTTCGCACGCGGCTGCGGCATGTCCGCGAGCTGATGACCCTCAACGTCGTCGCCACGGTCTATCGAGCGGCGCTGGAGGGCGCTCCCGCCGCGCAGGCGTTGTGGCTGCGGACCTTTTCGCCTCCGGATTGGACTGCATCAACCTCAATCTCTTCGAATGCTTCGCTGGAAACCAATGACGAGTTCGCCTCACTGCCGACCGACGCCCTCCGCCGCATCCTCGCCGCGTTCCACGGCGAATTTTCCACTTGGTTCTCATCCGACGAGGCCGCCGAGCCGGCGTGAGCTGCTTTTAGCCTTGCGCTACACGGTGGAAATGGTCCGCAGGGCAGCGGAACGCGATCCGGCGGCGTTCCGACGTTACCTCCGCATCGATCCCGCCTCGGAAAAGCTGTTCGGTGACATCGCCGAGCCGTGGCAAGCCGCCGATTTCGCCGCGCTCGATGCCGCCTGGTGCGACGTGGCCGGGATTACGCCTTCAGTCCGCGGCGGCGACGCTTCCCAGACCAATTTACGACGCGCGTGGATCGAACGGCCGCGCGGACATGCAAAGACCGGCGACATGGCCGTGCAGATCGCGTGGGCGTTGCTGTTCGCGAAGCGGCCGTTGCGCGGGATCGCCGCGGCGGCTGATCTCGATCAGGCCGGACTGATCGCCGATGCCGTCCGCACGCTCACACTGGCGAATCCGGGGCTGTGCGATGTGCTGCGGTTTCGTCAGACGGCGATCGAGAACCCGGCGAACGGCAGCCGGCTCGATCTGATCTCGTCCGACATCGCGAGTTCGTTCGGCCTCACGCCCGATTTCATCATTTGCGACGAGTTGTGTCACTGGCCGCAGGACGGCTTGTGGCATTCGCTCGCCTCGGCCGCTGCGAAGAAGCCGCATTGCCTGCTCACCGTGCTGACGAACGCCGGCGCGGGCCGTGGCTGGCAATGGCAGGTGCGCGAGATGGCCCGCACGCGTTCCGATTGGTACTTCTCGACGCTCGACGGTCCGCAGGCTCCCTGGATCAGACCAGCCGATCTCGACGAACAGCGGGCGCTGTTGCCGCCGAGCGTCTATGACCGGCTGTGGAACAATCGCTGGCAAGACGCCTCAGGGGATTTCGTGACCGCGGCGGAAGTCGCCGCTTGCCGCGACGAGCGGCTCGTCGAGCGATCGCGCGGCCGGGCCGGCGTGCGATACATCGCCGCGATCGATTACGCCGAGAAGCGCGACCTGACGGCGGCCGTCGTGCTGCATCGCGAGCACGATCGTCTCGTCGTGGATCGTCTCGACGTCGCCGTGCCGCAGCCCGAGGCTCCGACTCTCGTGGCGTGGGTCGAGGATTGGATCACACGCACCGCGGCGGCGTTTCCGCACATCACATTCGTGATCGACGAACATCAGCTCGTCGGGACGCTGCAACGCTTCGCTTCGCGCCATCAACTCGTGCGTTTCCCCTTCGCGGGCGGCAAAGGGAATCATGAACTGGCTATAGCGCTGCGCCGGCTCATCGTGCATCGACAACTGGCTTGGTACGCCGGCTGCGGAAGGCGACCCGATGTGCCCGACGACGATCTTGAAGCCGAACTCGCGTCGCTGGTGTTGAAGCAGTCGGAGACCGGCCGTCTCCGCTTCGATCATCCCCCCGGCGGACACGACGACCGCGCCTTCGTCCTCGCCGCCGCGGCGTGGCACGCGACGGAATTGGCGTCTGGCCCGGATCTCTGGCGGGTTACGGCACCGCAGCAGAGCGGATTGCTTGCATGGTAAAGGCGAGGGGCGGGCGCCTGCCCGTCGAGTCATCGCGAGCCTTCGCGTTTTCCGTTCCGAATCGGTTCTTGTGGACACGTCCGCCGGCGGTATAGTGCGATCACACCTTTCGACGCACTTCACAGGAGTCCATCCCATGACGACCGAATTCGGCACCGAACGCGTCCCCGGCCCCGGTCCGGGCAAGATGAACATGCTGGCGATCGGCTCTCTCGTAAGCAGCGTGCTCAGCATTTTCAGTTGCTGCATTCCCGACGTCGGCCCCTTCGTGGGCCTGGCTCTCGCCGCGATCGGCCTCGTGCTGGGCATCATTGCGATGGGGCAGATCAAGAAGACTCGCGAGAACGGCTACGGCATGGCCTTGGGCGGCGCGATCGTGGGCGGCGTCGTACTGTTGCTGACGATCATTCTGCTGATCGCGGGCGCGGTCCTGGGCGTGGCCGTGCTGAAGAACCTCCGGAACATGGAGAACTTCGAGAACGGCGGCGTCATCCAACAACCCGCTGATCCCGATGTTTTGGACTCCGACCTCGAACTCGGCGAGCCTGTCGAATCGCCCAACGTTCCCGACCCCGCGCCGACGGGCGAGACGACAATCGACGAGGTCACGCCCGACGCGAGCGACGAAGCCGTTCCCGAACCAGCGAATCCCTGAGCCTGGTTCGCACAACTCGCAAGCCCGGTCAGAGCCGGGCTTGTTTTGCGTTGCCGCGAACTGCCGAAATTTCCGGCGGCGTCGTCAAGTAACGCGTCACGATCACCACGGTCGTCCGAACATGGTGCAGAGAGCCCTGTGGAGGACGACCGATGCCAGACGGAAGCCGCAAACGCCGCCATTCGCCGAACGCCGCCCGCCGCCGCTGGTACGCCGTCCACCGCGCCCGCAGATTCAGCCGGCGATTCATGGGTTGAGAGTCGAAGGTTGAGAGTCGAGAGTCACCAGACGCCAATCACGCCATGAATCGAATCGTTCGTTCCGATTCTTCACCGTTGTCGATGTCGCGCACGACCGCCGTCGCCGTGTGCTCGCCAGGGGCGAGACCTTCGGTATGGTGCGTGAAGTAGTCGTCGAGCGGACGAGCTTTCGGGCCAGGCGCGGCGTGGGTCGTTTCAACTTCGCTGCCGTCAACGAGCAGACGCACAAGCTCCACCTGCGGCGTTTTCGGCTTGCCCTGCGTCGTGTTCTCCCACCGACAGCGAACGCGAATGGTGGTGCCGGCCTCCGGCCGGCCGACCTCGAATTGTGATCGCGGCGTCAACGCGACGATCGAAACGCGCGGCCGGGCGACGTCGGGATTGTCCCACCATTGCCAGCGTTTGCTCTGCTGCATCGCGACGTCGAGCACGTCTTGTGGTCCGTGCGTCCAAAGCTCGCCACCGCTGACGGCGTCGCGTCGGACGGCCGCCACCCGATTGTTCTTCAAGGCGTCGAGCCACCCGTCCCAGGTCGGCTCCGTCGCGAGAAACAGGGTGCGGAAGCCTTCGAGTTGATCGCCCCACCACCAGGGTTCGTCGCCGTGCGCGTCTTGCAGACCGACGTAAGGGATCTGGTTGCGATACTGCTTGAGGAACGGCTCGCTGTTCGTGAAGTCGGGATTGCCGAAGTGAAACGTGCTGATCGCCGCGAAGCCGCCGCGGGCGAGCGAGTCGTCGAGAAACAGCCGCGTGAGCGCCTCGTTCTCGCCGAACTGCCAGACGAGTCGGCCATCACCATCGTGAAGCGGCTTGAGCCGCTCTTCGCGGAAGGCTTCCCACGACACATCTTCCCGCCCGGCGAGCGACGGCCCGATATCGGTCGCTGCCGGTGCGATGATGTCGCTCGTGTGGCTGTAGGTGCCCATGCCGGACACGTCGACCCATGTGCCGTACTCTTCGTTCGCGGTGAAGAACGAAACGGGCACCCGTTGAGCGTTCGCCGCCGCCTGCGCGGCCTCGATCCACGCCGGGGACGCATTTTTGGCGCCCCACAAATCGATCTTGAGGGCGCGGGCGAGATCGACGGCCTCCGCCGGGCTCCCCTTGCCGTGAGCCTCGATCTGAATCGTGAAGACCTTCAGGTCGGAGGAGAGTGACCGCCGCGGCTTGCCCGTCGGCGCGGGCGGCGCCTTCGCGAGCGTCGTGAGCGCGCCAAGCGCCCTCAATGCGTCGAGGGCGTAGTAACTCGCGAGGGGATTGCTGTCCCAGCCTTCACGCGGGGCAAATCCGCCGTCGGCGTTGCGCAGCCGCATCAACGACGCAATACAGGCGCGCTTTTCAGCGGGAGACTCCTCGAGCATTTCGAGGCCGCGGACTGCCGCCCAAGTGTAAACGACGTCCACATTCCCGGCGAACGACGGATCGGGCTGCCAGGTGAAACCGCCGTCCTCTCGCTGACAGCGTTTCAGCCACGACACGATCGAATCGGGATGTTCGTTCCAGCGGCCGAGAACGTTGAACGAACGAATGCCCCATAAGGTGTTGAGAACGTGTCCGCCGCTGCCGTCGGCTGCGGGCGTGTTGTTGAAGCTGCCGTCATCGCGTCGGCGGGATTCGAGATAGGCGATGAACTCCTGCGAGACGGTGTCCATCGGCAGGCCGAGCAACTGCCGGCAGACGAAGGCCATCGCTTCATACTCGAAGATCGGATAGCCGTGCTTCTCGTAGGCCTTGGCGTACGAGAAGGGCTTCCGCCACGACGCGACCTGCTCGCGGAAGCCGCTCACATCTTCGCCGAGCCATTGCAGCGTACAAATCTGCTGATACTCGAACGAATGCATCTCGCGTTCGAGCTTCTTGACCGCGAAGGGGTGATGCGTGCGCACGTACTCCGCGGCGGCAGAAGCGTTCGCCGGCTGCTGGCCGATGATGTGGTAGCAGCCGATCGCCCCGAAGGTCGGCGTGAGGTGCGACCGATCCCCATCGCCCCACCCGTAGCCTCCGTCAGGCGTACGCAGGCCTTCGAGATAGGCGCTGACCGACGCGATGCCCGGCGAAGCCGCGCTCACGTCCTGAGCATCGACGACTTTGAAGGACAGCGGCGTCGCCGCGATGGCCGCGGCTTTGAGGATGTCTCTGCGATGCCAGGAGTCTTCGGTGCTCATCGACGGTCCCTCGTGGCCTGAAGAAGCCATCAGCGTGATGCGGCGGCGAGCTTGCGGCAAGCGAAGCTGATCCGCAAAGTCGCATCTTGTTTTTCGCCCCTCGTTCTGTGACGCTCGTGGCGAAGCTGAGTTCGCACTCGTCACGTCAATCCGTGGCTTCGACGTCTCTCCCAGAGGTGCCGTATGTCGATTCGCGTCCGTTCGCTGTTTGTGTGGCTCGTCGTCGCGACAGGTCCGGCGTCTCTCATCGCGCAGGACGGCGCCGCACCACCCGCCGGCATCGAGTGCGACGTCCTGCTGAAAGGCGGTTCGATCCTCGACGGCATGGGCGGCGACGCCGTCGTCGGCGACGTCGCGATCCAGAACGACAGGATCGTCGCCGTCGGCGCGTTCGAGGTCGCTCGTGCCGGTCGCACGATCGACTGCACCGGACTCGTCGTCGCGCCCGGCTTCATCGACCTGCACAGCCACAGCGACGGCGCGATCACCGAGCCGAACACTCGCTCGAACGCGAACTACATCACGCAAGGCTGCACGACGGTCGTGACCGGCAACTGCGGCAGCGGTCCCGTCGACGTCGCGAAGTACTTTGAAGACGTGAACTCGGCGGGAACGGGCACGAACGTCATCCATTTGCTTCCGCAGGGATCGTTGCGCGAGAAGGTGATGGGCAAGGCGAATCGTCCGCCCACCGCCGAAGAACTTACTGAGATGAAATCACTCGCCGAGAAGGCGATGAACGACGGCGCGATCGGCATGTCCACGGGACTCATCTACGTGCCGAGTTCCTACGCGAAAACCGATGAGCTCGTCGAGATCGCCAAGGTCGTCGCCCAGCATGGCGGACTCTACGCGAGCCACATTCGCGGCGAGGGGAACGAGCTTCTCGGTTCGGTCGACGAAGCGATCTCCATCGGCCGCGACGCCGGGCTTCCCGTGCATATTTCACACTTCAAGGCCACGGGCAAGAACAACTGGGGCACGCTGCGGGCCGCCGCCGACTTGATCGAGCGGGCGCGAAAGGCCGGCGAGCCGGTCACCGCGGATCAATACCCCTACGTCGCCTCTTCAACGTCGCTCGAAGCGACGCTGATTCCCACGTGGGCCAGCGAAGGCGGACGCGACGAACTTCGACGGCGTCTCAAAGATGAGAAGGACCTGCCCCGCCTTCGCAAGGCGATCGCCGACGAACTGGCGATCGGCGATCTGATCATGATCTCGAGCCATTCCGCGCGTCCGCAGTACGTGGGCCGCGAAGTGCGACAGATCGCGACGGACGAAAATCGGGACGTCGTCGATCTCGTCGTCGAGATGCATTTGGAAGGCGCTCCGCGATGCGTGAAGTTCGGCATGAGCGAAGACGACGTGCAGTATGCGATGGCGTTGCCCTGGGTCGCGACGGCGTCCGACGGCGGCGCGACCATCGCCTCGGCCGACCGCCCCCATCCCCGCAACTTCGGCACGTTTCCGCGCAAGATCGGCCACTATGCCCGCGACCGGAAGGCCGTCACCCTGGCTCATGCGGTGCGCAGCGCGACGGGCTTGCCTGCCGACATCCTGCGACTCACCGATCGCGGCTACGTCCGCCCCGGCTACGTCGCCGACATCGCCGTGTTCGATCCCGAGACCGTTCGCGATCGCGCGACTTACGAACAGCCCTACCAGTACTCGGAAGGCATGCGCTGGGTCTTCGTGAACGGCGTCCCCGCGATCCACGACGGCACCGTGACCGGCGCTCTCGCCGGCAAAGCGATCAAAAGGCCCGCAGCCATAAAGACCGCGAACACTCCCGCCGGCTACTTCAAGTAGCCCTCAACTCTCAACTCTCAACTCTCAACTCTCAACTCTCAACTCTCAACTCTCAACTCTCAACTCTCAACTCTCAACCATCCAACCCCATCACCATCGTCGCGACTTCGGTCGAGGCCCAGCGATCGCCTTGGTCGATCTGCTGGAACGAGAGTGATGCCGCGTCGTCATTGACGGTGATATCGGATCGAACGTCGCGGGCGTCCACGCTCGTCGGCGATTGCTGATAGGCGACCGCTCCCGCAACGGCAGCAACCAGCAGAGCGATGAGGGTCATCTTCGGCGTGCGGACGACGCTCATCTCTTCGTCGGAATCGATCCACTCGATCATCTCTCCGACGTCCCGCTCGTCGTACGCCGCTTCCGTCGCAGTCATCATGTAGGCCGACATCTCAGCTCTCCACCATATCGTCCGCACGCGAAACATCCGCCGTGTGTGCTGAAGGAGAGAGGAAATCCGGTGCCGCGGGTTCGCCTCTTTGCACCGTCGCACTCCAAGTGCCGATCGGCACCGCGGCAAAGCCATGTTCCGTCTTCATTTCGGACGCGAAGCACCGCCGTCATCCCGGCTTCGCACGCGAACTGTGTCACCGTCTCTTACAACGCCTGGCACGCGCTCGCGCCGCACGTTTGAGTTGGCCGACGTCACTCCGACGGCGCTTGATGCCGTCGCTTCGAAACATCGGCGTCAGCGGTCCTTCGGCACGGGCAATGCCTTCCGTCTCCAACGTGCTCGACCAGCACGCTTCACAACAAACAAGGACAGCAGACGGTCATGAAGACGCTCACGAAGACTTTGATCGCGGCCGGTGTCGGATTTCTCGGAACCTGCGGCGTGGCGACCGCTGCGGTCCCCTTCAGCTCAGCTCAATCAAGCTACGGAATCGCCGCCGGCGGCTGTTACGTGCCGCCGACGTCAAACCGGTACGACAATGCCTACGATCGCGGCTACGGCGACAATTACGGCTCGTCGTATCGCCCGGCTTCGACCTACGATCACGCGGCCGATCCCTTGTGGCGGAACACCAACTGGGGCGAGTGCAACGACACCGCGCCAAGCCGCCTGAAGACGAGGCCTTACACGCCGAGTTCACAGTTCCAGAGCCGCTACGACACCATCAACCACCGCTACGAAGACCGCTACGACGGTTCACCGTCCTTCGAACCCTGGCGACCGCTGAGCGCGTCGAACGCGGGGCGGAGGAACTGGTAACGGACGATTTGCGATAACCTGTCCATACAACAAGCCCCGGCGTGATCGCCGGGGCTTGTTGCGCTTGCATGCGATCGCTGCCGACACACCGGTGGCAGTACCTGTCGGATGTTCTTTCGAGAGGATATGGTGTCCAACGTGTGATCTCGCAGATCGCAATCCGGTGCCTTCAGTGTCGTCGCCTCGAAATGAGATGAACAGAATAATTTTCGCTGACAACCTCGACGCCCTCGGCACTCTTCCTGACGAGTCTGCGTCTTTG
The DNA here is from genome assembly GCA_013813775.1 of Planctomycetaceae bacterium. Classification (GTDB taxonomy): domain Bacteria; phylum Planctomycetota; class Planctomycetia; order Planctomycetales; family Planctomycetaceae; genus JACCRE01. The sequence goes on along the minus strand of JACCRE010000374.1, from coordinate 9,133 downwards.
ATCTACATTGACCCCCCCTTCAACACTGGCAAACGACAGGAGCGTCTTCAGCTCAAGACTGTTCGCGACGAGGAAGGTGGAGATCGGACCGGCTTCCAAGGGAAGCGGTATCGAACGATCAAGATCGGGTCAACGGGCTATATCGACACGTTCGATGACTTCCTTGGATTTCTTGAACCCCGCTTGGCTGAAGCTCGACGAATCCTCCGTCCTGATGGCTCGCTGTTCTTTCACATCGACTACCGCGAGGTCCATTACTGCAAGGTTCTTTTGGACTCCATCTTCGGCCGCGACAGCTTTATCAATGAGATCATCTGGGCTTACGACTATGGGGCACGATCGAAGCGACGGTGGCCCGCCAAGCATGACAACATTCTTTGGTACGCCCGCGATGCCGAGAACTACATCTTCAACTACGACGATATCGACCGTATCCCATACATGGCACCGGGTCTCGTCGGTCCGGAAAAGGCCGCTCGTGGCAAGACGCCGACGGACGTGTGGTGGCACACGATCGTCAGCCCGAACGGCAAAGAGAAGACCGGATACGCGACGCAGAAACCTCTGGGGATCATCGAACGAATCGTCACGGCTCATTCTCGTCCCGGCGATCTCGTCGTCGACTTCTTTGCGGGCAGCGGAACCGTCGGCGAAGCTGCTGGCCGTCTCGGCAGAAAGTTCTACCTCATCGACAATAACCCTGATGCGATTCGCGTGATGGCGAGGCGACTCGTTCGATTCGACGTGGAATTAATCAACGCCGACGGCATTGTCCAAGAAGACCGCAACCAACCGAAGTCCCTGTTTTCTCTGTGAGCCATGACACCTCTTCCCATCCGTGACCCTGACGTGATGATCCTCGCCGGTATCGCCACGGCTCTCGAGGCCGATTACGCCAGCGAGAGTCTCGCATGGGAAGGAAGTCCGTTTGCTTGGATCAAGACAAGGCCGTCGCGACAAATCGGAGCCATCGGCGAAAAGCTGGTCGCGGGCTACTTCGCCGCGAAGGACTTCGACGTTGTCAAATCGCCCAACAGCGATGCGGATCGAAAGATCGGTGGGCTGCTGACCGAGATCAAGTTCTCGACTCGTTGGGCGAATGGGCAATACAAGTTTCAGCAACTCCGCGACCAGGCATATGACGTCGCTATTTGCCTCGGCGTCTGTCCGTTCGACGCCCACTGCTGGGTGCTTCCGAAGGCCACGATTCTTTCAGGCTGGGGCACGGCCCGCGGACTAACGAGTCAGCATGGTGGTCAGCGAGGACGCGATACTGCTTGGCTCGACGTGAATCCTGCGGACGTGCCGGAATGGCTTTCGCCGTTCGGGGGATCGCTTCGCGAGGCGACGGAAGTCTTTAGACAACTCGCTGAAGTTGGGCCTCTCGGCACCGACTCAGGGCTTTGACTGCACTGCGTCCATTGACGGACTACCGCGTTACGACAGATTTTCAACTGCCCGGGGTGGGACTCGAACCCACACGTCCCGTTCGGGACCCAGGATTTTAAGTCCTGTGCGTCTGCCATTTCGCCACCCGGGCCGGTGACGTATGCATGCTAGTCGGAGTCGCGGCGGCGGACAACGAGGCGGGTTCGCCGGCGCGGATCGATGACGATGGGAGTGATGTCCGCTGTGGTTCGTTGAACATCGCGCTCAGCGAGGTTTCTTGGCTTCGGCCTCGCGGGCGGCGCGGAGTCTGGCGATGATCGCGTCGGCCTCTTGCCACTTCGTGCGGTGGCGTTCGATGGCCGAGGCGTCGTCATTGCGGACGCCGGCGACGAGGGCGACCCATGACTCTTCGCGCAGCCGGAAGATCTCTTCGAGTTCCGCCGGAAAGAAGGCGGCGGCCGGCCCGGCGCGGGCGGTCACGATGCGACGACGCGCCTTTCTCCATGCGGGAAGCACGTCCCGCTCGACGCGATCGGCGGCGGCGAGATCGTCGAGCGCGCCGGCGCGGATCTCGGTCGTGATCGCCCGATACGCGGCGATCGCCGCCTGCTCCGACTCGTTGATGGCCTTCGAATCGGCGATGGCCAGCAGGTACGGGTCGGGCGGATCGGGCTGAAAGGCGAACCACGCGAACGCCAGCCCCGAGACCGTCAGCGGGATCAGAAGGATAAGCTCGCCGCGAGGCCGAAAGAACCGTCTCATCGGGTTCACTGACGATGATGGACCAGACGGAAGCGTTCTAGGCTTCCGTCGGTCTTGCTTAACGGTTCACTACGAGCGGAGACGGCTCTGTCGACCTCAAGTTGATTTCGAAGGCGCGCTCTTCAAGTCGATCTCGAAATCGTTCTCACCGTCTTTGACCTCGTATTCGAGACCGCTGGTCGACGTGCTGAGGTACTTCCGCGGAAACAGAGCCTCGCCGCCCGGCTCCTCCATGAGTTCGGGGTGCTCGAACAACTCGTCCGCCGAGTAGCTTGACGTGTCCGGCGCGGTGCCGGCGGGCGGGGCGATCGCGACCTTGTAGGGACCAAGGCGGGATGCTCGGGCCGGACACCTCAGTGCGGTTCGGCCGTGTCTCGGACGGTCTCAGCAACACCATGATGATCGACCAACTGGTTATAGACGGTGCCCTGCTCGATAAACGGCAGGATCATCGCGACCCAACTCGGCCCCGAAACTGCCCGGACTGCCGTCTCGCGGCACGGCGGAGTAGGTCGCCCCCGCCGGCAAAGTCAGGTGCGTGTCGTGGTAGTTGTGCAGCGCCAATGCGAGCTGCTTGAGGTTGTTCTTGCACTGCGTTCGCCGCGCGGCTTCGCGGGCCTGCTGCACGGCCGGAAGCAGCAACGCGATCAAGACCGCGATGATCGCGATCACGACCAGCAATTCGATCAATGTAAACCCACGACGCAATTTCGTGCGCATCGCAGTCCTCGCTTTCGACGCTCAGCGGGTAAGAACTCGACCCGTAATACGGATCGAAGAGGAAGCACGATGACGAGGGTGGCGCTGCAAGATCACAACCCCCAATAGGGCAATCCCGGACCGTAGCCGGATTATGGGACGCTGTCAACGAGTAAGTGTCGCCTGATGGGTCCGTCGGAGCCGAAAACGCGAGCCCTGTAAGGTGAGGCCTCAGCCCGCCCGGCACCGCTTCATCGTCACTCAACCCGCAACCACAGCGCCTTCAGGTACGCCGTCTCCGGGCAGTCGGTGCCGACGGGGTGGTCGGGGGCGGCGCCGCGCGTTTCGAGGATCTGGACCCGTCGTCCGGCCGGCGAGGCGGCGGAGATCGTCTTCTGGAACTCCTCGAGCGGCATCAGGCCGCTGCAACTGCACGTGAGCATCAGGCCGCCCGGCTCGACGAGCGGCAGTGCGAGACGGTTGAGATCGAAGTAGCGTTTGCGTCCGTCGTCGAAGTCGTCGCGGGTCGCGATGAGCTTCGGCGGATCGAGCACGACGAGTCCGAACCGGCGCTCGTTGCGCTGCAGGTCGCGCATGTATGAGAAGACGTCGGAGTGCGAAAATCGCACGTCGGTGCGATTCAATTTCGCGTTCCGCTTCGCGAGCTCGATCGCCTGCTCGTCGAGATCGACGGCGGTCACTTCCGACGCTCCCGCGACCTTCGACGAGAGCGCGAAGCCGCCCGTGTAGCAACACAGGTCGAGCAGCGAACGGCCCGCCGCGAACGAGGCGACGAGCCGACGGTTGTCGCGCTGATCGCAGAAGAAGCCGGTCTTGTGGCCGGTCGAGAAATCAACGTTGAATCTCACACCGTGCTCGTTGATGACGACCTTATCGGAGCAACCCGGCGAGAGTTCGACGCCGGCTTCGAAGCCTTCCTGATCGAGCGTGCGCGGGCCGGGCCGCACGATCGTGTGAGCGGCGCCGGTGAGTTCCCGCAGCACGTCGAGCAACGCGTTGCGACGCTGCCACATGCCCAGGCCGAAGATCTCCGCCGAGAGCACATCGCCGAAGCGATCGACGATGAACCCCGAGAGTCCGTCGGCCTCGGCGTGCACGAGACGACAGGCGTCGGTGACGCCGTCGAGCTTTAACAGGTCACGACGCAACGAGACGGCCGACGCCAATCGTTCGCGCCACCACGCGGCATCGGGAATCTCCTCGCCGCGCGTCAGCAGACGAACTGTGATCTCGGAACGCGGGTTGAACAGCCCGTAGCCGAACGTCTCGCCGTCTCTCGAAGCGACCCGCACGAGATCGCCATGCGAGGCCCGCTTGTCCCACGCCCCGAGCCGCTTGCGGAACAGGTGCGGATGCCACGTCGGCGCTTTCACCTCGATCGTCGGCAGCTCACCTTCCGGCGGATCGAGCGACTGGTCGGCGAGTCGCTCGGGCGACAGCGGCAACCGCTCGTGCGACGAGACGCCGTAGGCCTCGCGGACGGCGGCATGAACGGGCTTGCGTCCGGCGGGACGGCGATGGTCGGGGGTGGGCATGCCGCCATCGTAACGATTGTTCTGAAATCCAGAACCCGAAGGCTGACGCGATCAGGCTCCACCGCTTGTCTGACGCTCACTTCGCCATGTCAGATACTGTCTTAATGCCTTGTTCACCTTGGCTTCGTCGGCGAATTCGCAGGCGATATCTTCCGCAATTCGCACTGTGCGAAGGCGCTCGCCGTAACGCGATGCGTATTTGCCGCGGACGACGTTGCTCATCGCCCGGAAGTCGTACTCGGGCTGCATGTCGTCCGACAGTTTCTGGCGCTTCAAAGAGGCTTTCAACCAAAGACATGATCGACCGAGACTTGCCAGCCGGATACCGCCGGCTCGGCGTCCGCGATTTGTCCACGGCGTAACAGCGCAGGCGAGTCCGGTGTGGATGCGCGATAGACGCGCACCAAATCCGCGACCGGATCGACGTCCCACACGACTTCGGTGCCGGCCTCGAAATAATCGGCACGCTTCGCCGCCAGCTCCTCCTCGGCCGCGGCGCCGTAATCACCTTCGCGACGGACTTCGACGGCAAAGGTCGGCGGCCCATCGATGAACCGCATCTCGTTCCGCGGAAAAGGACCGTCGTAAAAGGAGACGTCCGGCGAGAAAGATTGCCGTCCCGAGGAAAGTTCCGAGACGACGAACCCCATGTTGTCGGTATACGCCTCGCCGCGACCGAGTTCATCGATGTACGCCGCGAGGTTCCGATAGATCCTGCCGCCGACGAGATTGGGACGGCGGCCGGTCGGCATGAGAGAGACGATCCTGCCGCCGATCAATTCCGCCTTCCCATCGACCCGGTACAGGTCGTCCAGCGTGGCGGACGTATGCGGTACGGACGACATTTTGAATCCGTCGAATGCTCCAAAATCAATGACATTGCACCCTCTCAGCATATCGCTGGGAACAGGGCGGGACAACGGCATTGAATTTGCGCAAGTGACGGGAACATCTCACGGCGTCAGCACGATCTTCCCCTCCAGCGTTCCCGCCCCTTGCAGCGTGTTCTCCTCTTGCAGAGTGTGGGCGGCGGCGGCTTCGGCGAGGGGCATCGTCGTGCCCACCTGCGGCTTCCAGTTGCCGGCGTCGTACATCTGGCCGAGATGGCGGCCGGCGTCTCGCTGTTCGTCGGGCGTGGCGTTGAACATCGCGAAGCCGATGATCCGCAGGTCGTTCGTGTAGAACTTGCCGAGCGGGAACTCGGGGCGGGCGTCGCGGCCGGCCATCAGCACGATGCGACCGCGCTGACGCATGAGTCCGATCGTGCGTTCGAGGTTCGGTTGTCGTTGGGTTTCGAACCAGACGTGAAAGCCCTTGCCGTCGCTTTCATTCTGCAGGAAGTCGCGGATGTCGTCTTCGAGTGAAGGCGACTTGTAGTCGAGCGCAAGGTCGGCACCGAGCTGGCGGGCCTTCTCGCGCTTCTCGTCGCTGCCGGCCGTCGTGACGACCTTCGCGCCGATGCTTTTCGCGATCTGCACGACGGCGGAACCGACTCCGCCCGTGCCGCCGTTCACGAAGACGAGCTCGCCTCCCTTGAGACCGGCGTGCAGGAACAGACCGAGATGCGCCGTGATGCCGACGAGCGCACCGGCGGCGGCTTCGGCGTCGCTTTCATCGGTCGGCGTCGCATAGCACCACTGCGAGTCGACCGTGATGTATTCGGCGAAGCTGCCCTGCCGGCCGAACAAGCCCTGGTTGCTGCCCCACACGCGATCGCCGACGTTGAAGGCCTTCACGTTCTCGCCGATGCGCTCGACGGTGCCGGCGAAGTCGCAGCCGATCACGTAGGGAAACTGAATCGGCATCGCGACGACGCCGGAACGGATGTAGGTATCGATCGGGTTGACGGCGATGGCGCCGACGCGGATCAGCAGCTCGGTCGGCTTCGGCTCCGGAATGGGCATGTCGGTGTACTGAATGACGTCGGGCGCACCCGTCTGATAGATCGCTGCGGCCTTCATGGCGACTTCCTCGGTGAAGTGGAGCGGCACAGTGGGAACGGCGAGCCGACGCCGATCGAGCCGCATTATAGGGGCGCGAGCATGTCGCGCCACGCGCCTCCCTAGGGACAAACCCGGGAGATGCCCGAGGGGCGAAGGCTCACAGACGGTGCGGAGCGCAGAACCGGACTCATGTTCGCGCCGAGCCGTCGCCGAGGCCGTGATCGGCTCGGCGGTTGTGCTGTGAACGACCGATTCCAGAGGTGCGAAACGGAATCTTGGCCGCTGTGTTGCGGCCGTTGCGTCACGGAGGATGCCATGTCGGTTCAGCTCAAAGGCCGTTGGAGTCGCCTCGCGGCGACGTTGAGTTTTCCGGCCCTGATGGTTGGGCTGACCGCGACGTCGGGCTGTCGCAGCGATGGCGCGGCGCGTCCTTCGCTGTCGGCGATGTCTCCGACGAAATGGTTCGCGCGCCAGGACGAGGCGTCTGAAGACGACTTTCAGTTGAAGCCGATTCCAGGCGGCGGATACGACACGCCGCCGGTTCCGCCGAAGGCCCCGATCGGCCGCGCGTTCGTGCCGCCCTCCGCCCCCGAACCCGATGCGTTCTACGGCGTGCGCCCGACGAGCGATGAATCGACGGAACCTGCAAAGCCATCCTTCGGCGAGAAGCTGCGCGGCTTGTTCCGCGGCGAGTCGAAGCCGGCGCCGACGACGGACATTCAACCGATCGCTCACGAGAGCTTCGTGCCGGTTGCCTTTGCGAGCGATCGACGACCGACGACGGCGAGCCATGTTCCGCCGGTTCCGCCGCCGCTTGTCACGCAGCAGGTCATGATGCGATCGCTGCCGGCCGTGATCGGCAATCACGTCGAGCCGGTGCAGGCGGATCGTTCTCCGCAGCGACTGCCGAAGATCGTCGCGAGGCAGTTCCCGCCGGCGTCGGACACGGAACCCGCGGCGTGGCCCTACGGTCCCGCCGCGCGAGAGTTCGCCTCGGACGAGCCACGTCGCATCGAACCGGCGCGTTTCGTCGGCGAGCGGACCAGGTTCCTGCCGCTACCAGGTGCCGACATGGCGTCGGACGGACCGGCACTGTTGCGTTGAGCGATGTCCAGCGAGCGAGTTCGGGGTGAAAAGAAGCCTCACGCAGAGGCGCAAAGACGCGAAGCAGCGAGCCGATCTGCCTGCAATCGTGTGGCATGCCTTCGCGATAGGTCCCCTGTGTGTGGCACGCCCCGACGGAGGAAGGGCGTGGCGAAACATCCGACGCCCCACTCCCATCCCGTTGGTCTCGGCATGCCACCCAAGTGGAGCGTGTTCCCCACCGAAGGGGCACACCGTTTGAAGCGGTTGACGCTCTCGACGAACGGTCGTGCTTGCGGGCGGGGGACTCGGCCCCATAATGGCCCCTGACCGTTGATCCACGGCCGATCGCGGTTTGAACGTCGGGAAGGTCGGACCATACGCCGCAGGAGGGGCGATGACGCGGGTCGTGGCGCTGATTTTGGCGGGCGGGAAAGGCACGCGGCTGGAGCCGCTCACTCGCGACCGGGCGAAGCCGGCGGTGCCGTTCGCCGGAGCGTATCGCATCATCGACTTCACGCTGTCGAACTGCATCAACAGCGGCTTGCGGCGCGTGCTCGTGCTCACGCAATACAAAGCGGCGAGCCTCGATCGCCACATCAATCTCGGGTGGCGGTTTCTGTGCCGCGAACTCGACGAATACGTCGACGTGCTGCCGCCCCAACAGCGCATCGATGAGAACTGGTATCAAGGCACCGCCGACGCCGTCTACCAGAACATCTACACGATCGAACGCAGCCGCCCCGACATCCTGCTGATCCTCTCCGGCGATCACATCTACAAGATGGATTACGCCGCTTTGATTCGGGACCACGTCGACAGCGGCGCGAAAGCGACGGTGGCGTGCATTCCGGTCTCGCTGAAAGAGGCGAGCGAGTTCGGCGTGATGCGGATCGACGAATCCCGCCGCGTCACCGGCTTCCTGGAGAAGCCGAAGAACCCCGAGCCCAGCCCCGGCGAGACCGATCGCTGCCTCGCGAACATGGGCGTGTACGTGTTCGACGCGAACTTCCTGTTCGAGGAGCTGTGTCGCGACGCGACGATCACGAACAGCGCGCACGACTTCGGCAAGAACGTGATCCCTTCGATCATCGACCGGTTCCCCGTGCGGGCCTACCCGTTTCAAGAGAAGGACGGCTCGGTCAAGTACTGGCGCGACGTCGGCACGATCGAAGCGTACTACGAAGCGAACATGGACCTCGTCCGCGTCGCGCCCGAGTTGAACCTCTACGAGCGAGACTGGGAGATTCGCACGTACCAGCCGAACTTTCCCCCGCCGAAGTTCGTGTTCGCCCAGCGCGATGATCGTGTCGGCCAGGCGCTCGACAGCCTGGTCTGCTCGGGCTCGATCGTGTCGGGCGGATGCGTCGAGCGGTCGGTGCTCTCGCACGCCGTGCGGGTCAATAGTTGGGCTAAAGTTGAGGACTCGATCCTGTTCGAAGGCGTCGACGTCGGCCGTCACGCCCGAGTGAAGAACGCGATCATCGACAAGGGCGTGCAGATCCCGGAAGGCGCCCGCATCGGCTACGACCTCGACGAGGACCGCCGGCGAGGCTTCACGGTCTCGGATTCCGGCATCGTCGTGCTGGGCAAGCTCGATGCGTTCAGTGAGTGAGCATGAGGCCAGAGGTGAGTGACCAGAGATCTGCAGCCGGCTCAATGACCTTTGGCCACCGGCCTCTCAACGAAAACACCGCCGGG
>JACCRE010000369.1 GCA_013813775.1 Planctomycetaceae bacterium | reverse complement strand
GCCGACGCAGGCGACGACTTCATCGGGCAGGCGCCCAAGCTGATCCAGACACTGCTGCCGCGCTTCGCGGCCGATCACGCTTTGGAAATCGCGGACCATCATCGGAAACGGATGCGGCCCGACGACGCTGCCGACGATGTAATGCGTGTCCTCGACGCTCGACATCCAATCGCGGAAGGCTTCGTTCGTGGCGTCTTTGAGCGTCTTCGATCCGGAATTCACGGGGCGAACTTCAGCGCCCAAGAGTCGCATCTTGAAGACGTTCAAACGCTGCCGGCGGATGTCTTCCTCGCCCATGAACACCACGCACGGCAAGCCGAAACGAGCACAGGCCGTCGCCGTCGCCACGCCGTGCTGCCCTGCCCCGGTCTCGGCGATGACACGAGATTTGCCCATCCGCAGCGTCAATAACGCCTGTCCCAGGCTGTTGTTGATCTTGTGGGCGCCGGTGTGATTGAGGTCTTCGCGTTTTAGGTAAATGCGTGCCCCGCCGCAGTGCTTGGTGAGCCGTTCGGCGAAGTACAAAGGGTTCGGCCGGCCGACATAATCCTTCAACAGGGCTTCGAGCTCGGCCTGGAACTGGGGGTCGGCTTTGGCCTTCGCATATTCGATCGTGAGTTCCTCGAGCGCGTGCATGAGCGTCTCGGGAACGAATCGGCGGCCGTACTCTCCGAACCGGCCCGACGCGTCGGGAACATTGGCGGAGGCTTTGGCGGAAGTCGGCAGCACCCCTTCCGGAGCGAGGGAACGGCTCATGGGCGAATCGAAGGGGAGACTTGTGCGCGGTCGGAGGTCCGGCCATTATCGGGGCCGCATCTGCACCGGTCAAACCAGTCCGTCCGGAGTTCGAGACCGATGACACGCTTCGCCTCGCATCTGTTCGCCTTCGCCTGCCTGCTCGCGTGCTCGGTCTTCGCCAGCGCCCAGGATTTCCCTGCGCCGGTCAAGACACTCGAACTCAACGATGGCGATTGCGTGGTCTTTCTGGGCGACAGCATCACGCACCAGTGCCTCTACACCCAGTACGTCGAGGACTTCTTCTACACACGGTTCCCGGGCAAGCGCATCACGTTTCATAACGCGGGCGTCGGCGGTGCCCAGGCGTGGGACGCTTTACAGCGGATGGATCGCGACGTGCTTTCGTACAAGCCGAAGTACGTCACGATTCTGCTGGGCATGAATGACGGGCGTTATGTCCCGTTCGATCAGGCGATCTTCGACACCTACACGCAGGACATGACGGAAGTCATCGAGAGAATCAAAGCCTCGGGCGCGATGCCGATTCCGATGACGCCGACGATGTACGACGCCCGTGCGGCACGTATGAAAGACAGGAACGGGCCGAAAGAGGAGTTCTACAACTCGGTGCTCGCGTACTACGGCACCTGGCTCCGCGACGTCGCCGGGCGGAACGGTCACGGCTTCGTCGACATGTGGTCGCCGCTGAACAACCTGACGCTTCAGCAGCGCAAGAACGATCCGAAGTTCACGATGATCGAGGATGCGGTGCATCCCGGCCCCTCCGGTCAACTCGTGATGGCGTATGCGATTCTCGACGATATGGGGCTGCGCGGCCCCGTCTCGGCCATGCGCATCGATGCCGCTCGCGAACAGCCGAAAGGCGGCGGAACTGGAGGAAAGCTGACGGAACTCGCGAAGTCGGAGGACGGCCTCTCGTTCACCTGGACTGCCGAATCGCTGCCGTTCGTCGTGCCGGAAGAGGCACGTCTCGGGGCGAAGCTGCTGAAACTCGGGCATCGCGCTAGCCGCGAAGCTCTGATCGTCAACGGACTGTCCGCCGGCGAATATGAGTTGATGATCGACGGAGAATCCGTCGGCACGTTTCCGGCGAATCGTTTGGCCGGGGGTGTTGAACTCCAGGAGAACGAAAAGACGCCGCAGTACCAACAGGCCCTGAACGTCTCGGAACTCAATAAGCAGAGGAACGACGGCCCTGTGCACGCCCTTCGCGGCGAGTGGAGCCGCTATCAGGGCTACGCCCGCACGAAACGACAAGTCGCCGAGCATCCCGACGACGCGAAGGCCGCCGAGAATCTCAAAAAACTCGAAGAGCAGATTCAGGGCATGGAAGACCGCGTCGTGAAGGCCGAGGCCGACGCCAAGGCGATCGAGGATGAAATCTTCAAGATCAATCAGCCCCAACCGCACAAGTATGAGTTGCGTCGGACTGGTGGCGAGACAGGTCGGCAGGCCAATTCGCCGAAGACGGCGGCCGTGACGGGAAAGGTGGTCCTGAACGGCCAACCGGTTTCCGGAGTGAATGTCCAATTCGTCGGAGACGACGGGACGGTGCTCAACGGGATGACCGACAAGCAGGGCCAGTATCGTCTTCGTGACGGGGCGAAGCCGCGTGTTCCGACGGGCGAATACAAAGTCGTTTTTCCGGCGGGTGACTTTCCCGCGAAGTATGCGGAGAAGTCCGAACTGCGAGCGAACATCGAGGCTGGTGAGAACGAATTAGACTTTGATCTGCGGAAGTGAATCGATCGGCTGACGGCCTTGACGTTTCCGTCTAGAATGCCAGACCTCGCTCGCAAAGTTGCTGATCGAATCGGCTGTTGTGAACGGCGTCAGGTCGTGGAGTTGAGACAGTGCCCTTAGTCGAGGAGCAACAGTTCGCGACGGCCGCTCACCGGCTTGAGGGGGCCTTGTCGAAGGTCTTGCTCGGCAAGCCGCGGCCGATTCGCCTCACGTTGATTTGCCTGCTCGCCGACGGACACCTTTTGATCGAGGATGCCCCCGGCGTCGGCAAGACGAGCCTCGCGAAAGCGGTCGCGCGAGGTCTCGACGGCGAGTTTCGCCGGTTGCAGTTCACGCCCGACATGCTGCCGAGCGACATTCTGGGATCGAGCCTCTACCTGCCGAACCTGGGAGAGTTCGAGTTTCGCGAAGGTCCGGTCTTCACGAACGTGCTACTGGCCGACGAAATCAATCGCACCACCCCGCGAACGCAAAGCGCGCTTCTAGAGGCGATGAGCGAGCGGCAGGTCTCCGTGGAAGGACGAAGTCATCCCCTGCCCGACCCCTTCTTCGTCATCGCGACACAAAATCCGTTCGAGTTCGAAGGGACGTATCCGCTGCCCGAGAACCAGCTCGACCGGTTTATGATCTGCACCGACATCGGCTATCCTGATCGCGAGTTCGAGCGGCGGGTGCTGACCGACCGTCGCATGGGCGATCCCATCGACCAGCTTCGGCCCGAACTCGACGTCGCCTCGTTGCGAGACTTGCGAATGCAGGTTCGAGAGGTGACGGTGGAGGACTCCTTGAACGACTATCTCCTCGACGTCGTCGATGCGACGCGGAAACACGAGGAACTCCATCTGGGTGTTTCGACGCGCGGGGCACTCACGTTATTTCGTGCCGTTCAGGCGGCGGCGTTTCTGGAAGGCAGGTCGTACGCCGTGCCCGATGACGTGAAGCAACTCGCCGAGCCTGTCCTGGCGCATCGCGTGATGTGCCGGGGGTTGTTTCGCGAAGGACATCGCGACCGGGCCCGGCAAGTCATTCGACAAATCGTGAACGAGACGCCGGTGCCCGCGTGATGGTGGCCCGCGCGACGCTCTTGATGCAAAGGAACGATCGATGATCGCGTTCGCTCATTCGCAGCAACTCTGCCTGTCGCTGGCGGCGGCAGGCTGCCTGCTGGCGTTTTCGACCTGCGTTGCCGATCAGAAGCCCGAGAAGGGCGAGATCGTGCTGGCATCGGGCGAGCAGCCGACGAAGGATCATGTGCGGCCCCAAGTCTATCTGTCGGTCGATCGGCTGCCGGCGGGCGAAAAGGTGCGGTTCGCAGTGGTGCTCGACATTGAAGACGGCTGGCACATCAACACGAATCCCGCTCGTCCCGAGTTCGTGAAACCGACGACCGTGACGCTCACAGGCAAGCACGGCACGTCGCTCAGCAAGATCGCCTATCCGAAAGGCAGCGATCTGACGATCGAAGGCATGAACGAGCCGCAAGGCGTTTACGAAGGGCGCGTCGTGCTCTTCGGCGATCTGGCGATTCCCAGCGAGGCGGCCCGGCAAACCGAGGAACTCACCGTCGAGGTGAAGTTCCAGGCCTGCAACGAGAAGCAGTGCCTGGCCCCGAAAACCGCGAAGCTGATCGGCAAGGTTCCGGTCGCCGCGGCAGGTGAGACGGTGAAGAAAGTCAACGAAAAGGTCTTCGAACAAGACAAACAGGATCGCGAGAAGCGAGACGAAGCCTGAACGGCAGCGCGATAGATCCTTATTCGGCGGGACTTCGGTCCCGCCGTTTTCATTTTGAGCGCGACGGTGACATGCAGTCATTCCCGCCATTGGAAATCCTTTGCGAAGACGGTCCCATCCTCGCCGTCAACAAGCCGGCCGGACTGTTGACTCAAGGCGTGCCGGAAGGACTTCCGACGCTCGAAAGCCAGATTCGGGCCTATGTGAAGGAGAAGTACGCCAAGCCCGGCAACGTCTACCTGGGCATTCCTCACCGGCTCGACCGGCCCACGTCGGGCGTCATCGTCTTCGCTCGAAACTCGAAGGCCGCCGCGCGCCTCGCCGAACAATTTCACGACCGCCGCGTGAAGAAGGAATATCTGGCGGTCGTCGAGGGTACGCCGAGCGAGTCCGAAGGACTCCTCAAGGACTGGCTGTTGAAAGACGCGGCGAAGTCGCATGTCGAGTGCGTGCCCGAGGGGACCGCGAGCGCGAAAGAGGCGTCTTTGCGATATGAAGTCCTGGAACGTCAGGAGGGACGAGCGCTGCTGCGCCTCCAACCGCTGACGGGAAGGATGCATCAGATACGCGTGCAACTCGCCTCCCGCGGCTGGCCGGTGCTCGGCGACGTCCAGTACGGTTCGACGGCGGAAGCTCCGTTCGTCGACGCGGACAAAGCGGGCGACGTCATCGCGCTGCACGCGCACCGGCTCACGATTTTTCATCCGGTGCGCTACGACGAACTCACGATCACCGCTCCAGTGCCGGAGTCGTGGGAAACGTTGGGTTTCGACCGGACGAGAGCGATCGTCGGTCGAGCCGGCGACAGCGACAGCCCGTGAGAGAACCGAAGAATCTCGCCCGCGAATCACGCGAATCGACGCGAATGAGAAAGCCAACGAAAGACACGAAGAGAGACGAATCGCCGCGCACCGAGGCGGGAGCGAACGTCTTGCCGTCCGTCCTTTGCGTCTTCGCGTGAGACCAATTCACGTCATCGTCCTCAGTTCATTCGCATTCATTCGTCTGATTCGTTGGCCCGCTCCAAAGCGTCATTCGCGTGATTCGCGGGTCGCCAGAAGCGAAGTGATGGCCCTCCGACAAGCACCCAATGGCTTGCATCGCCCCGTGAGCCGGCTTCCCCGCTCGAAGCGCCGCCGTTATCCTGACCGCGCCGCCTTTGTCCCGATTTTCAGGCCGATCTCATGTCGCCGCGTGACGCCTCCACCGAGAAACCGCTCGTCAAAACGAAGATCGTCGCCACCGTCGGCCCGGCGTCTTCGAAACGCGAGCAGTTGAAGGCGCTCGCGGTCGCGGGCGTCGATCTTTTTCGACTGAACTTCGCTCACGGCGAACATCAGGTGCTCGAAGGCATCGTGCGATCGGTTCGTGAAATCGCCCGAGAGCTCGGTCGCCCGATCGGAATATTGGCGGATCTCGCCGGTCCGAAGATTCGCCTGGGCGACCTGCCGGACGACGGCTTATGCATCATCGAAGGCGGGAGGGTCGAGTTCGTTCGCAAGGCGGCTCCCGGACAGCTTCACCAGTTGACCTGCACCTACGAGCGATTGATCGATGATCTCAACGTCGGCGATCGCGTGTTGCTCGCCGACGGCATGGTTTCGCTGCGCGTGGTCGAAAAGCATGCCGATCGCGCTGTCTGCGTCTGCGAGCAACCGGGGTGCGTCCGCACGCGTCAGGGCGTGAATCTGCCGGGGGTGTCGCTGTCCACGCCGAGCCTCACCGCGAAGGACCGCGACGACTTGGCGTTCGCCTTGCATCACGGGTTGGACTACATCGGGCTGAGCTTCGTGCGCAGCGCCCAGGATGTCCGCGAACTGAAACAGCTCATCACCGATGCGAAGATGGAGAATCCGCCGCACGTCGTCGCGAAGATCGAGAAGCTGGAAGCGGTCGGCGATCTCGATCGTATTCTCGACGAGACCGACGCGGTGATGGTGGCTCGCGGCGATCTGGGCGTCGAATCCGACATCGCCAAGGTGCCGATCCTGCAGAAGCGGATCATCCGGCTGTGCAACCGACGTCGCGTGCCGGTCATCACGGCGACGCAGATGCTCGAAAGCATGCAGACGTCGGAATTGCCGACGCGCGCGGAGGCGACCGACGTCTGCAACGCCGTGCTCGACGGCAGCGACGCCGTGATGCTCTCGGGCGAGACGGCGATCGGGGCGCATCCGAAGCGGGTCGTGTCGATGATGAGCCGCATCGTCCGAGAGGCCGAACGGCTCGTCGTTCCGCACATGGAGCCGCCGCACGCGGAAGGCGAACGGCATCGGGCGTTGCTCGTGACGGAAGCGGTGACGCTGGGCGCCGTCGCGGCCGCGAGGCATCTCGACGCCGATCTGATCGTCGTCGCGACTCACAGCGGACGCACGGCGTTATCGGTGTCGAAGCAGCGCAGCCAGATTCCGATCGTGGCGTTGACCGATCGGGTCGAATCGGCGCAGCGCATGGCCCTCTACTGGGGCGTGACTCCGCTCGTGACGAACGTCGTGCACGAGTCGCCGCAAAAAATGCTCGATCACGTCGTGAATTGGGGACGCGATGCCGGAGTGCTGCATTCCGGCAGCCGCATCGTCCTCGTCGGCTTGAGCAACTGGTCCACCGACGGTCACGATCTGATGCTTGTGCACGCGATCCCGTGAGAGGTTGAGAGTCGAAGGTTGAGGGTTGAGGGTTGAAGGTATCAGACACTCCGGAGAAGCCTCTGCACCGTCTCGGCGTTGACGGGGCGGATCACCCCGCGTTCGGTGATGATTCCAGTGATGAGCTTGGCCGGTGTGACGTCGAATGCGGGGTTATAAGCGTCGACGCCGCGTGGCGCGGTTCGGCGGCCAAAGCCTTCGGTGATCTCTTCGGAGGCTCGAATTTCGATCGGGATCGCTTCGCCGGAGGGCAATGAGAAGTCGAACGTGCTTGACGGTGCCGCGACGTAGAACGGAATGTCGTGGGCACGGGCCAGCACGGCGACCGAATAGGTGCCGATCTTGTTGGCGGCGTCGCCGTTCGCGGCGATGCGGTCGGCGCCGACGACCACGGCCTGGATGCATCCTTCCTTCATGACCTGGCCGGCCATCGAATCGCAGATCAGCGTCGTCGGCACGCCGCGGCGGATCAATTCCCATGTCGTCAGCCGCGCGCCTTGCAGCAAGGGCCGCGTTTCATCGGCGTACACGCGAATCCGCTTCCCGACTTGATGTGCGGCGAACAACACCGCGAGCGCCGTCCCGTCGCCTGCCGTGGCGAGACCGCCGGCGTTGCAATGGGTCAGCACGCCTCCTTCCGACGGCATCAATTCGGCGCCGTTCCGCCCGATGGCGAGGCACATCGCCCGGTCTTCCGCCTCGATCGCGCGGGCCTCCGTCAACAGCCGTTCGGCCATGGCTTTGGCGTCGAGACGCGGGGACTCGGTCGCCGTCCGTCGCATGCGGTCGATCGCCCAGAACAGATTGACCGCCGTCGGGCGACTCGTGGCGAGGTATTCGCAGACACGCCGCAGCGATGCATCGAAGGCATCGCGGTTCGCGGTCGTCGCCGACTGCACGCCGATGACCACGCCGTATGCCGCCGAAACGCCGATCGCCGGGGCGCCGCGCACGCGAAGCGAGCGGATGGCTTCCCAGACGTCTTCCGCCGTGCGGCAGTCGATGGTGGTTTCTTCGAGCGGCAATCGCGTCTGGTCAAGCAGACGCAGGACGCCGTCGATTCCGCCGATCCATTCGAGAGTCGGCGGCGCGGGCGAGAACACCACGTTCTTCGAGTCAGTTCGCACTCAAAAGATTCCGGTAGCGGCTTTGTGTGAAGTGGGTGGCTGGGGACGGGCCGCTTTCGGCTCAGGTCTAGGCAGGATGGTCGGCGGCCCGCCCCCAGTCGAGCGTTGATCGACGCTTGACTGGGGGCGACGCGATCTCGCCGTTCCGTATCCCGCGTCGAAGCCGCGTCGTCCCCAGCCACCCACTCATAAGGCAAACGCTAGCCCTACCGGTCTTCCGCTTGCCTTCATCTACGCTCATCGCCGGCACCATCCTCGTTGGGTTCGTCTTCGCCGAGATCGAGCGGCGGCGGATCGTAGCCTTCCAGGCGCGCGACCGCGAAACGAACGTGCGGGGCCAGCTCGTTGGAGTCGCCGTAGGTGTCGATGACTCCGTGCCAGATGTCGCGGGCGTTCTTGACCCGGCCGGCTTCGTATTCTCGTTCCGCTCGACGCAGCGCGCTCTGGACGAGAGAAACCTTCTCGTCGCCGCCGATCTGCGCTTCCAGCCGCGCCGCCCTGCCCTTGGCGATGCGACCGTACGCTTCGGTCTTGCCGTCGCCCGACACCAGCTTGACCATCGTGTGATACTTGCCGATGGCGATGATTTTGTCATCGCCTTCCGCCTGAATCGCATCCATCAATAACCGTTCGGCTTCATTCCGAGGCTTCTGATTTCTGCGGACCCGGTTCTCGGCCTGGTCCTCGATCTGATGGAGCTCGATCTTGTCGAGCCACGTCTTCGCCTCTTTGACGTGCTTCCCTTCTGGAAAACGCTCGACGAGCGGCAGCAGATACTGCTCGCGGGCGGTGAACCAGTCGGCGTCGTCGTCTGACCTCATCAATGTGGCGGCCTGAGCGTAGAGCTCGGCCTCGCTGGCGGGCCAGAGTGCCCACGTCACCCCCCCGATCAAAAGCAGCAGGCACAACGCCAGGAACCAGGCCCGCTCGTAGAGCGGAACGGCTTTCGACTTGCGTTTCTTCTTCGCCTTCCCGCCGACGAGTTCTTTGAGCGCCCTGCCTTCGATGGTGTTGGCGGCGGTCGTGGCTCCCTGCAACGTCTGTTTGACGAAGCCTTCCTGCTCTTCGACTTTCTGTTTGACTTCGTCGAGCGCCATCTGCACGGCCAGCGCGTCGAAGTAGCGGTCTTCGGGATCTTTCTCCAGCAGGCGTGCGATCACGTCGTCGAGCCACATCGGGCAATCGATCGAAAACTCTCGCACGCGGGGCGGCTCGCCGTTGAGATGGCCGAAGAGCATCTCCGCCGGCGTCTCGGCCACGAATGGCGGACGACCCGTGAGCAGTTCGAAACCGACGCAGCCCAGGGCATAGAGGTCGGTCCGACGCGAGATCGGCGGCTTGCCCGAGATCTGCTCGGGCGCCATATAGGCGTAGGTGCCGACGGTCTTTCCGGCCGCCGTGAGCGCGGTCGCATCACCGTCGCGGGCGATGCCGAAATCGCCGAGCTTCACGCGGTCTCCGCTGCCCGTGAAGAAGAGATTCGCGGGCTTCAGGTCGCGATGAATGATTCCGTTGCTGTGAGAATATTCCAACGCCTCGGCGACCTGCCGCATGATCGACAGAGATTCTTCCCAGGGCAGCTTGCCCTTCTTCTTGACGAGCTGCTCAACGGAGCCGCCCGGCACGTACTCCATCGCGAAGAACTGCTGGCCGCCGCTTCGGCCGCCGCCGAAGTACTGCACGATGTTCGGATGACGCAGCCGCTTAAGGATCGCCATCTCGCGTTCGAAGCGGGCGGCGACTTGCGCGTTTCCGCTGAGCGCAGGCGACAGCACCTTGACGGCGACATCGCTGCCGTTCTTCTCGTAGACGGCCCGGTAAACGATCCCCATGCCGCCGACGCCGAGCTTCTGCCCGAGGACGAATGGCCCCAGCTTGCGCTTTGCGGCGGCGCCTTCAGACGGCGAGGACATCACGATTCAACGGAGCGGGCGTGCGGAAACACTGCGAGCGATTCATTCTGACTCGCACGAAACCGCGTTTCAACGCGGCGGCGGATGGTGTCATCCTTTTAGAGCCGCGACCGTGAGGGAGCGTATCTCGGCGCACGTGAGTCGGAGAACGCTCCCTGACGGTCGCGGCTCTGTTCCGCTTACTCCGGAATCGCGGGTTCGACCGCCGTCACGCGATGCCACGTGCGCGGCTCGCTCATGCGGAACGTCAGCAGCGCCGCCACGCCGATCAACAGCGACACGCCCAGAAAGATCGGACCGTAGCCGAACTGACCGATCAGCCAACCCACGAGCAGCGAGAAGACGAACGGAACGGCGAGACAGATCGTGAGCGTGCTCAGATACCGCGGATGCCGGGCCGGCTCGGCAAGTTCGAGGGTGTAATTCGTGAAGGTCTTGAACGTGACCGGTTGCATGCCGAGCACGAAGAACGTCACCCAATACAGCGATCGCCCGCCCGGCAGCCATCCGTTCGCGAACGCGACGGCGAGCAGCGGTGTGAGACTGCAAGTGATCAGTGCCACGCGCAATGCAAGTCGGTTGCCGAATCGGTCAGCGAGAGTCCCCAACAGGATGCTGAACAGCCCCACGCCGACGTTCTGCACGATCAGAAAGAGCGTCAGATGGACGGCGTCGGCCTTCAGGCTTTCTTTCGCGAGCGGAACGTAATGCGGAAACAGGAACTGCGACGTCACGAACGCCATCGCGCAAAACGCGAGCCGGCGAAAGTGTCGATCGAGTCGGATGACCGCCCACGCCTCGCGGAAGTGATCGGAAAGCCGCAAGTGCTTCGCGGAACGATGACGAGGTTGATCCGCCGGCTCAGCGACGGCGGCGGTGATGGCCGCGGCGATCAGCATGCCGATCCCGGTCGCCGCGAACGGCAGAATGAACGACGACAGGCTCTCGGCCCTCCAATGTCGCAGCACCGCCCACGCGGCGATGATCGCCGCCGCCGAGCCGATCACGCCGCCGCGGCTCATGAGCTGGCCTCGACGGGCCGGCCGGATCAGCTTGCCCTGAATCGTATTGAACGCGAGCGTGTTCAGTCCCGTCGCGACGAAAAAGGCCGCGTAAAGCACGAGAAACGTCGCGGGCCACCACACCGTGGGCTGCGAGGCGACGCTCAGCAGCACAGCGAGCACGACGAACACGATCCCCATCGCGGCGGTCGTGCGCAGCAGGCTCGCCTTCTTGCGAGGCATGTCGCGCAAGCGGTCGGCGTACATCAGCGGTGGCAGACTTTGGCCGAAGCGGTTCAGCATCGGCAACCAGCCCTGCATCCAGGCCTGTCCCGAAATGGCGTGCAGAAACGCGGGAACCACGACGCTTTCGGTCTTGAAGACCCACGCCAGCCGCAGCATGACCTGATAGCCCGCGAGCAGCAGAATGTTCCGCGACTCCAGCCGGTCTGAAGCGTCGCCGGCTGGCAACGGCGTTTCGGTCGGAACGGCAACGGCGGAGGGACCGCTCATCGGGGCAGGAAAACGGCGTGTCGAGTCGGCGGGACGGCAGCGTTGTGGACGGTCGAGGCCCGGCGAACTATACAAGGTCGTATGGAGCGGACAAGGCGAAGTCGCCACCGGTCGCCCTCCCACGCATCGCGAATCCGCTTGACTGCAATGCCCTCAGCCGCCGATCTGACCCGCGCGTTTGCCGAGAGCGTCGTTCGCCGCCTGCGCGACGCGGGGCATCAAGCCTTGTTCGCGGGCGGCTGCGTCCGCGATTTGCTGTTGGGATCGGTTCCGCAGGATTTCGATGTTGCGACCACGGCCCGTCCCGATGAGGTTCGTCACTTGTTCGGTCATCGCCGCACGCTGGCGGTGGGAGCGAGCTTCGGCGTGATCGTGGTTGTTCCCTCGAAAGCCGAACGCGAGGCGGGAGTCGTCCCGGTCGAGGTGGCGACGTTCCGCACGGAAGGCCCCTACATCGACGGGCGACGGCCCGAGCATGTGTCGTTCGCCGACGCCGAAGCCGACGCGAAACGCCGCGACTTCACCGTCAACGGCATGTTTCTCGATCCGCTCGACGATCGAGTCATCGACTTCGTCGGCGGTCAGCAGGATCTCGCGGCGAGAGTCATTCGGGCGATCGGCGAACCGCGGGAGCGGATGGCGGAAGATAAGCTGCGGTTGCTGAGGGCAATTCGCTTCGCGGCGACGCTGGGTTTTGAGCTGGACGAGGAGACCCGCTCGGCCGTCCGCGAGATGGCCGGCCAACTCACGGTCGTCAGCGCCGAACGTATTTCTGCGGAACTGCGACGGATGCTCATGCACGCGACCCGCCGCCGGGCCGTCGAACTGTGTGCCGACTGCGGACTGCTGGAAGTCATCTTTCCCGAGTTGACGCCGGTGCTGCGGCTCGGAAAGCTCGGCGAACACTCCCCGTGGGAGCGAACGCTGCGCGCGTTGGACGTGCTCGATCGACCCCGGTTCGAGTCGTCGCTGGCGATTCTTCTGCATTCCATGACCGGAAGAGACGACGCCCCGTCGATGGACGAGCACTGTCGCCGCTTAAGGCTCTCAAACAACGATCGCGAGACGGCGGTCTGGTTGCTGGAACATCGTCACGATCTCGACGCGATACGCCACCGCTCTCACTGGTTCCTGAAGCGCCTTTGCGCGCATCCCGACATCATTGACCTCATCAGCACCGTCCGTGCGTTGCGAACGGCCGCCGGCGAATCTATGGCCGATGTCGAGCACGTCGAACGATTCCTCGCCGAAACGCCGCGGCACGTGATCGATCCGCCGCCACTTCTGGACGGTGGAGACCTGGTCGCCCTCGGCCTCAAGCCGGGGCCGGAGTTCAAGCGCCTGCTCGACGCTGTTCGGAACGCTCAACTCGACGGCACGATCGACACGGATGAAGCCGCGATCGACTTCGCGCGGCGGTTGCATGCCGAAGGCGTCGCGGATACTAAAGATCGCCCCTGAAGCCGACCCCTTGCACGGGGTCGGCTCCAATCGATCTCGCGCTCAATACGAAGGCTGCTTTCAATGGCTGATCGCGTTCGCATCGCAATCATCGGGGCCGGCAAGGTCGCGGACTTTCACCACGTTCCGGCGATCCGCCTCGATTCCCGCGCCGAGCTCGTCGCCATCTGCGATCCCGACGAGAAGCTGCTCGCCGCTCGCAAAAGCGAGTGGAACGTCGCGAAGGCGACGACCGACTACAACGAGATTGCGCGCGACGAATCGATCGACGCCGTCATCGTCTGCACGCCGAACTTCACGCATCTGCCCATTACGCTGGCCTGCGTCGAGCATGGTCAGCACGTGATGGCCGAAAAGCCGCTCGGAGTGACCTACGGTGAAGCGAAGCAGATGTACGAAGCCGCCCGCGCTCACCGAGTGCGTCACATGACGGCGTTCACGTATCGCTTCGCGCCGAGCATGCGGTACGTGAAGCATCTCGTCGCCTCGGGCGCGCTCGGCGAGCCTCGGCACTTTCGCAGCCAGCGATTTCTCGACTGGCCCGAAACGAGCTGGGGGTGGCGGCAGTACAAGAAACTCGCGGGAGCGGGCG
Source organism: Planctomycetaceae bacterium (assembly GCA_013813775.1). Taxonomy (GTDB): domain Bacteria; phylum Planctomycetota; class Planctomycetia; order Planctomycetales; family Planctomycetaceae; genus JACCRE01. Next base: position 2,023 of record JACCRE010000369.1, on the reverse strand, counting down.
ACCTGTACGACATGACGATCCATCGCATCGACTTCGCCGAGGATCTGATGGGCCCGGTGAAGACGGTGTGCGGTGCCGTCGCCCGCTTCTGCCCCCGTGACGTGACGGCGGACGGAAAGAAATGCGAGCCGTCGGACGTCGATGACTGGTCGAGCCTGATCGGCGTCTTCGAGAACGCTGCCGTCGGCGTCTGGGAAGGCAGCACCCTTATGAAGGGCTACCACAACGACGGCGTCGGCTACGAATGGGCCGAGGTCAACGGCAGCACCGGCAGCGCGGCGTATCAGTTGACCGATCCGAACACCGTCATGGTCGGCCTCGACGGCAAACCGATGCAGAAGGAAAAAGTGCCGGACGAGTTCCTGAAGCTGCCCGGCAGCCCGCGCGACCCTCATAACGGCAAGCCCAGCACGGTCTTCCGCTACGACCTGATGTGGGAATTCGTCTCGGCGATCGTCGAAGGCCGCGACGCCGTCCCCGGCTTCGACCACGGTGCCCGCGCCCAGCAGATCGCCGATGCGGTTCTCGCCTCGAACGATTCACGACGCTGGATCGACGTGCCGCAGGAGTTTTGAGGGGAAAGGAACCACGAAAGACGCGAAGCACACGAAACAGAAGCAACCACGGAAGACACGGAATTGACGGAAAGGATTGAGCAGGCTCAATCTCTCGTTTTCGTGTGCTTCGTGTCTTTCTTTTCCGTGCCTTCCGTGTGTTCCGTGGTTCCGATTCTTCAGTGCGACAGGGCGAGGCGCAGGATCAGCGTGCCGTTGGGCGAGTAGTCGCCCCGGCCGGACGCGTATTCAAGCTCGCGACCGAAGACGTAGCCCGCCTCGACGGCGGCGGCCCACGACTTGAGCTGCTTCTGCTCGAGACCGAGCAGCACGCGGTAATCGCGATAGCTGGCAACGTCGTCCATTCCGTTACGTCGCTCGATGGCCCACGAGCCGCCTCCCAATTCGCCGGCGGCGTAGGCCCACGTTTCGGCACCGGCCTCTTGCCCGACTCGCTTGAGAATACGCGGCCGCGGGAACACGAGTTCAAGCTTCAGGTCGTCGCTCGGGCTGTGCAGCAGGCCGAAGACGGGCAGTAGGGGCACGTCGTCGCGATCGAGGTAGGTCGCCCCCAGCACAAGCTGCGTCTGCTCGGAAAACGCGAGATAGCCGACGCCGCGTCCCTGAAGCCGGAGCGCGTCGGAGCCGACGTTGTCGCCGTCGGTGAACAGAGCCGGCAGGAACGCCACCTCGTAGAAGACCGGCGTCGCGATCTGGCCGAACCAGCGAAACTCCAGTTGAGCGTTGTAGAGGCTCGACGGCAGGTCGGTCCGCTGCGGCCCGTCGACGAAGATGACGCCCGCGCTGGGAGTGACCGACAGGCTTTCCAGGCTCCGCAGGGCGAACGTCGCCTCGCCGTCGAGCATGTCCATTCCCAGGTCGTTACCCCGCCCCGCCAGCAGCGTGAAACGGGCCGAAGCCTTCTTGAGCTGCACGGGCGACGAGTCGGCGTCGGGGATCGAGATCGCGGAGTTCGGCGACGGAAACGACGGCGGCGTCGGCACCTCGGGGACGGCCTCGGCGGCGCTGCCCGCGGGGGCTTTGGCGATTCTCAGCACGTCCGGAACAGCATCCTCCGGCGGCGGAGCGCCGGGAACGACGCTCTGACCGAACGCTGACGCACTCGGAAAGCTCACCGCCAGCCCTAGCGAGGCCGACGCGGCGTACGCGCGTAAACTGGCCCAGTTGGCCATGGCAGGAGCGTTCGGCGGGAGATGGGAGAGCCTGGAGAGAGGAGCGTTGGTCTAGACCGCCGACGCCTTGCGAGTCAAGACGAACCCAGAAACGGCCGTTCTGATGGCTTTACGACCCGCGAATCACGCGAACGAGACGAGAGGCCAGAGACGAGAGATTAGTGCGTACCACCCCGGTCTCTAGCGCGATCTAGGCGGGATGGGTAACCTTCCGTTGTTCATCAAAAACGGAGGGGGAAGGGATGCAGTCGTATTCCTCGGAGATGCGGCGGGACG
>JACCRE010000351.1 GCA_013813775.1 Planctomycetaceae bacterium | reverse complement strand
ACGTATGCGTAACGCCGGACTTTCCGACCGGTTCTCGCCTCATAGCTTCCGAGTCACGGCGATCACCGACCTGCTGGAGCAGGGCGTGCCGCTCGAAGACGTGCAGCAATTGGCCGGACATGCCGATCCTCGAACGACGCGGCTGTACGACCGCAGACATCGCAAGGTCAGCCGCAACATCGTGGAGCGTATCTCGGTCTGACACGAGTGATCCCGACCGCGCTATACTGGCTGATGTGCCGCGGTGCCGGGCCGATGGATGGGCGACCTCCAGTGCCCGGGTACTCACGCGCTGCGAATCATCGAGGAGGACGGGGAGACGACCGCGCGAAAGGCGGCTGCCGCGACGGCTCGGAACCTCGTTCCCGTGAGGGCGGCCCAGCCGAACCCAGCGCCGTCGGGAGGGGATGCCGGGCCGCTAGCGCGGCACAACGACCAATCAGCCCAAATGAAAAAGACACCGGATGCTTGATCCGGTGTCGTTCGTGTTGGCATTACCTCCGTAAAAGAGAACGAAGCTCGTCGTCGCTGAGGTCGTCCGGCTGCCGTCCGTCCGGTAGCTTGATCGCTCGGACGAGCGTGCCCGTGATGAGCTTGCCGGCGGCTTTTCGCATCCCGGCATATCCGGCTTCGTCGCCGTCGTACATGAGGATGACGGATCGGCCGCTTGCGAGCAGCAGCGCCGCCTGTGCGTCGCTAAGTGAAGCGCCGAACGAGGCGACCGCTCCCGGAATGTCGGCCTGCATGAGCCGAAAAACGGAGAAGCAGCCTTCGACGAGAATCAGCGGCTCGTCCTCCTTGGTATCCGCAAGGGCTTCATTGAGGCCGTAGAGAAAGCGGCTCTTCGGAAAGTCCGCCGGGAACTTGTAGCGAGGCCGATCCGCATCGTCGAAATCCTCACCCGGCCAGCGGCCGAGATAGGCGATCGGATTCTCATCTCGATCTCGCGGATAGCGGAACACCGGGATCGCGAGATAGCCTTGGAACATCCCGCGTCGTCGCGAAAGTCCAAGTCCGAATCGTGCTGCCGTTTCCTGCGTGACGCCGCGATCTCGAAGATAGGGAACGTCGGGATCGACACTCAAGCGGAAGCGTAAGGGCTTGATATCGGCCGGCTCGCAGGGTATCTCTTTTGATTGAGTAGAGGCTTCGGCCCGTTCCGGTGTTAGCCGCACCGGGCGGGCCTCTTTTTTTGCGCCCTTCGGCGTACCTCGGCTCCGCTTTTGCGGCTTCTTCGAGCAAGTCAGCCGGTCCGCGAAATGGTCGGCGAACCAGAAGCGAACATGTGAGTCCGATAGGTTTTCATGTCGCTTCACGAACTCAATCACGTCGCCGCCCGCTCCGTCACAGTCCGGCGAAAAGCATTTCCAAAGCCATAGACCTCCCTTGCGATCGTCCATACGGAACTGGTTCGCATTCGGTCGAGGTCCATGTTTATGAAATGGGCAGCATCCGACCAAAGCATCTCCGCTCTGGCGGAAGTTATCGGCGATTCCTAGCGCCTCCAGCACGTCCGGCAGGGGGATCTTCTCCTTCACTTCCTTGAAGGAGACGTACGGTCGCTCGTCTGACATCGACAGCCCTCCATCGTTCTGTGGTGAGAAAGAACACAACGTGTTCTCACCTTACGACGGAACGGCCGTTGCTGTCGAAACGAGGAATGCCCTCGCTGTGCTTGGGCCGATGTCGAATCATCGCGGCGTATGCAGCTTGGACGACTTTTTTGGTTCGGTGGGTTTGCGGCCGGTAGGCGTGATGGTCGCCGTCGTTGATTCACCCATCGACCGATTTTTTTGTTCCATCTCCCGAACCTGAGCGACGAGGAGGTCATCTTGGTGTCTCTGGACAAGACGGTACCAGAAGCCGAAACCGACGCCGGTCATCAGCGTCCCAACGCAAAGACCGACCCATCCCATCCACTCATACTGCCGGCGTTTGTCGTTGAGGTGCCATAAGATCATCAAAGTCGATTGAAGTTGGCGGCTTCGATCCCGTAGTTCTTTCGCCTGGGCAGCGGTCGGTGCCACAAGCGTTTGCAATTCTTCCACCTGGACATTCTCTGCCCAGTCTTGGAATCGCCGCTCATTCCAGCCTCGGCTTTCCATCATCCAATTCTGAAAGTCGGGGTTTCGTAACAGGTTCGCCTTGTCTCCTTCGCTCGGCAGTTCCGAGGTTCGCACAAACATCCACTCTTCGTAGCGCAGTACCCCAAGCACGATCAGCCGCTGTTCCCGCGTCGCATCAAGAATGTCGAAGTCGAGACCGTTTTTTTCAAAGTATTCCATGGCCGCAGTCATGTTGCGGTCGCCGTGGATATGTCGGCCCCATCCCATCAACATTTTGTCCTGCGACAATCGCTCCATGCCGCTGATCCACTCCGCGGACATCGCCTCGACTTCGTCGAGCTGTCGCTGAGGCATGACGTAACTAACGACGACTAGAACCAGGCCGCCGATGGCCATGAACTTATAGAGGTTGTCCGTCGGAACGGGCGGTTGGATCATCCGCGGTGACTTTCGGATCGCATGGCAAAAAAAGCCGGCGCGTCGATGACGGCCGGGTTGAAAGGATCGTAGAGGTGCGAGAAGGTCACGGCGTAAGCGCCTTGATTTCGGTGACTCGCTGAAAGTCGGGTGTGTTGAAGGTGTAGATCGTCGTGACGCCGTGGGCGAGCATGGCGGCGGCGAGTTGAAGGTCGAACACCTCGGCCCCTTTCACCGGATATCGGCGGGCGAGGTCGATCCAGCGGGCGACAACATCCGTGGGCAGCGGCAGCAGCGTCAAGCCAGAAGCGATCAGGCCTTCGATCACGTCGAGGGCTTCCTCGGCCGTACGCGGAGCGGCGACCCGCTTCGGATTCGAGATGATGGAGAAGAACTCGGCCACGACCTGGCTGGTGACGCACAACTCGATCTCGTCGTTCTGGGCGCGATCGAGCAGCGACTGCGAAGCCGCCTGCTGCGGCTCGTTCGACACCGCGTAGACCAGCACGTTGGTGTCCACAAAGGCGCGGTCAGACATCTTCGTAAATCTCCTCTCGGCTTAGCCGGCCGATCGGCTTGAGCGGCCAACGGGGCAACTCGATGCGACGACGCTCGGTGCGTTGCGGTCTGCTGACGCCGTATTGCTGACGCAGCGTCCGCACGACCAACTGCAAGGCCTCCGCCACCGGTTCGGGCAGCCCATCGACATCGATCGCTTGCATGTGGATTCTCCTTCGCAGCATAGGGTGAGAGATTAAGAGTCTTCCGGTTCCGAGCGTAGCGCAGAAGTCCGGGGTCGTCAATTCGCCTTTCAGGACACGAACTCCGACAAGTCGTCGTCATCAGCGTCTCCAAGATCGTCCGGCGTGGCCTCCGGCGGTTCGTTCTTGGCTGTATTAGGCCGTTTCTTCGGACGCGGATTCGGTGAAGGCGGTTCGAGAGCGGGGGAGCGAGCACGAAACCGCGACTCGACTTCGGCTCTCGGCCGGGCGTACTTCCGGCGGCAGGCGGCGATGATCTCGGCCGTCGGATCGTCGGATCGTCGGACGGTTCCGGCGGCGGCGGGCGAGCGGCGAGATTGAAGACGTTGCTCGAATCGCCGACGCGGGCGATCGCCTGACCGACGCCGAGCGCCGTCAATTCTTCGGCGGAGAACGCCCGCAGGTCGTGAGCGAGCAGCCGGGCGTCGTCGATCCCCAGCCGGAAGGCGATCAGCGTGCCGGCGTTGCCGAAGATGGACTGCTTCACGCTGGGGGAGAGTTGCGCCGTGTACTGATGGGCCAGATGCAGCACGAGTCCGAACTTGCGGGCCTCGGACAGGATCTGGTCGAAGCCGCGACCGAGCGATAAAAAATTCTGAAACTCATCCAAATAGAGATGGAAGGGCGTCCGCGCCGGGCGGGGGATTCCGGCGCGACGGAAGGTCGCCATCAGCAGCTTGCCCATCAGAAACGTCCCGAGCGTTCCGGCGATGGGTTCGGTGAGCAGACCGAAGGAGAGATTCGCGAGGAACACCTTCCGGCCAGCGAGGATCGCATCGAAATCGAAGAGCGATTCTTTTTGACAGACGATATTCCGCACATTGGAGTTCAACAGGAAAGGAGAGAGCTTGTTGAGAATCGGGTCGAGCGACCCCTTCGGCAATTCCGGAAACTCGCGCGACCAGAACTCCAGCAGGTCGGGATCTGTGAGCTTGGCCACGACGACCCGCCGGTAGTTGGCGTCGGTCAACAGCCGCCGCACGTCGCGAAGCGTGCCGCCCTGGATGAGCACTGCCGTCGAAAGCGTATAGGTCAGCACGTGCTGCAATCTTGGGCCCCACGCCTCGGGCCAGAAATGGTGAACGGTGGCGACGGTTTCCGTGACGACGCGTTCTCGCTCGGCCCGGCCGCGGGCCTCTAGCACGTTCAGGGCGGGCGGGAACGCCGCGTCCGCCGGGTTGAAGTAGATCACGTCGTCGAGCCGATGCTTCGGCATCCTGCGAAGCAGGTCGGCGATCAGGTCGCCGTGCGGATCGAGGACGCCGACGCCTTGTCCGGCGGCGATGTCGGCGAGAGCCATGTTGAGCAATAACGTGCTTTTGCCGCTGCCGGTTGTGCCCGTCACATACACATGTCTCGATCGCACGTCGGCCGGGATCGAGACGGGGCGGCTTTGGCCGCGATGCACGTTCTCGCCGATCAGTGCGTCGCCCCGGCTGGTGGGCCGCACCTTTGCGGCGCGGGTGCGTTGAGTAATGCGGCGGAGACGTTCGCTGGCGATCGACATGCCCGGCAGGTGGACGAGGCCGGCGAGTTCTTCGGTGTTGAGCAGCATGCCGGGCCGATATGCGTAGCGCAACTGGCAGGCGCATTCGAGCCGGCTACGTTCGTCGTCGGTCGGGCCGCCCTCGCTCCAATCCGAATGGTTGACGAGAAACCGCTGGCAGGGCGGGTTGGCGAACTGTTCGGCCCAAGCGACGAGTCCGCGGAACACGTCTCGCCGGGAAGACGCGAGGCGTACCGAGACGGCGAAGAGCGGACTGGCGAACTTGCTCTTCATCTCCCGCTGGTGTTCGGAACTGAGAAACGAATCGTCCGCCTTGTAGGGGTTGGACGCCGCGTGCAACACGACTTCGTCCCAAGGGGCGCGAGCGGGCGCGAACAGGATCTGGAGCAATGCCCATTCGTTTCGACTGAGGTTTTCCATCGCGGCGATCACCGTGGAAAGCACGTCCGGAGCGAGTTGCCGGAAGGTGCGGATCGGAAAGACATAGGCCCCTTCCAACGCGAGCGAGCCGCCGATCGACCGCTCGTCGCCTTGAAGCTCCATCTGCATCAGTGCGAACGGACTGACTTTCCCTTCCACGACCGCCGAGTTAGGGTAATGCGCCGTCAGTTGTTGTCTCAACAGAGCAGCGTCCTGCCGGCGAACCGTGAACTGGATCGCCGTGAACGGCTCCGTCCAGCCGGTCGTTGCTTGTTCGAGGGCGTCGGAAAAAGGAACGCCCTCCGCGGCGAGCCGACGGGTGTTCTCGATGTCGTATTCGGGCTGACCGCCGTCGCCGACGATCTCGAACGCGACGGGCCGCTCGACGGCCAGCAGCGAGCGGAGCAATTGTTCGGCAACCGCCATGGTCGTGTTCTCGTCCTCGGCGAATTGCTCGACGGAGAGCACGACGAGTTCCTCGTGTCCCGTGCCGGCACCATAAGCGTCCTCCGCCAAGATGAGCGGCGCACCCAAGTGATGGACGATCTCGCTCCCGTTGAGCAGTTGCTCGATCATGCCGGAGAGATAGGGAGCTTCCCACTCGTTGACGACGCAGTCCCAGACGTTCAAACGCCTGGGGTGATAGGGGTCGAAAGGCGGCTCCAGCCGACACGCGCCGCTCTGTGCGGGAAACCAGCCGGTGCCGCGCTGAAGCTCGGCTTGAAGCTTTCCCTCGTACTGATCCCAAAGCCTGCGCGGACGGCGAGGCATGGCAATTGCCTCACTGCACGAGAATCGTGGAATCGCACTTGGGGCAGGCGATGTGGCCGATGCGGCCGCCGTCGATCGGATTGCGGGCGTTGAGGATGTGCCGCTCGGCGTGGTCCGTGTAGTCGCCAACGCTCCAACGGCCCACGGCGTCGAACTCGAAGCCGCAGCAGGGGCATTTGAGCGTGCGGCAAAGCTGCACGAGGATGGCTCGCGACAACAGCCACGCCGGCCAGAAGCCGAGGAGCAGCCAGTGCAGACCGCCGCAGCACAGCCCGCCGGAGAGCATCGCCAGCGTGTCGCTGTTCGTGATTACGGCCAGAGGGAAGATCGCGAACGCCAGAACGAGCGGTCCTGGATGCATCACGAAGAACAGCAGCCAGCGTTTGGACTTCAGGGACATGATGGTCTCCGCAATAGGGATGCGGCGACCGTAAAGCAGAGTTCAGCCGAAGGCTATTACGGGGCAGTTGCGAAACGATTACAAAGCTCGGCCGTCACCTTACGCCGGGCGGGGCGAGCGGTGGGAAAGGTTGCGGGGCGAGGTTGGAGAAGAACTCGCGGTAAATCGGGGCGAGGCGGTCGGGATGCCAGCGCTGGGCGTGATTGCGAGCGCGGTCGCAGGCGGCGGCGTACTCCTGCGGGTCGTCCCAGAGACGAATGATCGTCTCGATCCACGGCTCGACTTCCTCCGCCGTCGGTATGTCTCGGGTTTGGGGCGTATAGCGGGCGGGGATCTCGAACAAGTATCCGCCCTCGCCCACGACCTCCGGCAACGCGCCGCGGTTGCTGGCGAGGACGGGGATGCCGTTGAACATCGCCTCGGCGGCGACGAGTCCGAACGACTCGTTCCAGAGCGACGGCATCAACAGGAGCTTGGTCACCTCGTAGAATACGTGGGGTCGCGGCGTGTTCGGCATGAGGCTGATGTTGCCGAGACGGTCGCTGTCGATTTCCGCCTCTCGCAGTACATCCGTCGTCCCTCGTCCCTCAACGACGAGCAGCGGGATGTCCGGTCGACGGCGGGCGAGTTCAGAAGCGATGGAGCCGAAGACGTAGACACCCTTCGCCGCTTGCGGGTTGACGAGCGTGACGTACCGGGGCTGCCGGTCCGTGACTCGCACAGTCTCATCGTCGATTATGTTTGGGAGCACGGTGCAATCCAGACCGAGCCGGTCCCAATAGAATCGGCGAGAGTACTCCGAGGGAACAATGACGTAATCGACCCAGCGGAACGCTTCGATATGCCTGTAGGCGAAGTTGTGCAGGGAGAAGACGACAGGAATGTCATAACCCTTCGCTATCATTGATACCATCTGGCCCGCAGGTTGGCCGCCGAAAGTGAGGACGACATCCGGTCGGTTTGCCGTCAGAAACCGTCCACAGGCGTCCGCAAATGCGTCTCTCTCCCCAGAGTCAGTGAACCCACGTGCTGTCGACCCGGCACAGAACACCGTGATCGGGACAGATCGCATCTGGGTAAAGAGCAGTCGTGCCTTATGCTCACCGAAGCGCGCACACCTCTCCTCATAGGACACACCTTGTTTAGCAAGTAGCTCTTCGATCAACTCTTCGCTAGGAAAATCGAGTAACGATCCGCAGAGTACCTGACATTTGAATCCCGCCCTTTGGAGGGCCTGTAAGCTCCGGAGCGTTGCCACGGCTGCCCCACTGCTCGGATCGACTGCCGAGTGCGGTGAGACAAACGCGATTTGCTCTATGCACGCCTTGTCCAGCCGCTTCTGCATCCCTAGAGCGCTGTAGAGCGGATATCCGGCACTACGATTATCGAGGATAGCTTTCCGCTGCCAGGAGGGAATGTTTGGCGATCGATTCTGACTCTTTGCCCGGACGTGATAACGACCACTTATAACTGGGGGGAATACGAACTCGGCGCCTCTTCTCGCGAGCCTCCGCCAAAGCTCCCAGTCCTCACTATTCCACAGCAGTTCGTTGAACCCTCCTGCCTGTTCTACCATTTCGCGTCGGTGAGAGACCCCGAGCGGCGTACTCATATTGCGGGCCATAAGGCCCATCCGCCACTGGGTCGGATTCCATGTGTGAACAAGGCGGCTTGTCTCATCTTCGTCGAGATATACGTCATAACCGCATATCACAACGTCTGCCTTCGCTAAGTGTCGGAGGGCGGTGGCGAGGTAGTGAGGATGGTACTCATCATCGCAATCTAAATACGCAATGTATTTTGAATGAGACTTAGCGAGCCCGATATTCCGCGCGGCTCCCGGGCCGCGGTTTTCGTCCGTCCGAAGGACATGTATCCGCCGCTCGCGTTTCGCCCATCGCAATGCCTCGTGATAGCTTCCGTCAGATGACGAGTCGTCCACGACCAGCAGTTCCCAATCACGAACGGTTTGCCGTATGACGGACCCAATCGACCGCCCGATCGTGCTTTTCCCGTTGAAAACTGGCATGATGACGGAGATCGACGACATACTGCTCTCACCGCCATTTACTTCTAGGAACACGATACATCACGGCGCGGGCGGTTAGCATAGGCGACGTAAAAGGCGGTCTTGACGACACCTTCACCGGACGCCGCGATGAAGCTCACCCACAACGGAATATAAACGACCGAGGTGATCTATTCGCCATCAAGCGATAACTCCGCCGCCATCTCCTGTATTGTTATTCCTAGTATGCATGCGCGGGCATTGCCGAGTTTGGCCAGGAGGCCGGGATTGCCTGTTCCTGCTAACTCTTTTAGGCACTCGATTGATCCGCCGTCCGGCTTTGCACCAGTTTCGGGAGAAAAACGATTCGCAAGCGACTCCAGCGCCGGCAAATCGAAGCAAGTGGAGCCCTTGGGCCGCCATCCACGGTTACACAGTTCCGCCAGCGTCAAAGACGAAAAGGCCTCGGCCTTCCCGTTGATATCCGGATAGTTATGGAACCAGCAGCGCGGAAGCCATCGTCGCTCCTTCCATTCGATAAGCTCGGTGTCGTAGTCGGCCGTTTCGTTAAGAAATAAATCGTATTCATGCCGTAATCGAGCGACATCGGTGAGGCTTCGCGGCGAAAGCTTTTTCATCCTTTGCCGAATGCAGGTGTGGCAAATGGCGGCGCTGGCCGTATCGAAGTGCTCTCGTCTTCTGGCCTGAACGCCGGGCGTCTCCTCGGAGCAGGACTCGGAGCAGGAAAGGGCCCATCGAACCCCGCTGCCATAGGTCACTTCGGCGAGGCTCATGCCGCGGACTACTCCCGCCCAGGGGGACCGAAGGCCGCAGAACCAGCAGAGAGGCAATGGACTTTTCATGAAGCCTTCTTATCGCCGTGAATGCGTGGCGGCTGTCGGGGTCGCCTGTGAATCTTCCGAGTGCAGACGGCATCGCGAGGATGATCAATCGAGAAGGCCGTCACCTTACGCCGGGCGGGGCGAGCGGCGGGAAGGGCTGCGGGGCGAGATTGGAGAAGAACTCGCGATAGATCGGGGCGAGGCGGTCGGGATGCCAGCGTTGAGCGTGTTTACGAGCACGCTCACAAGCTGCGGCGTACTCCTGCGGGTTGTCCCAAAGGCGGATAATCGTCTCGACCCACGGTTCGACTTCCTCGGCGGTCGGGATTTCCCGCGTCTGCGGCGTGTAGCGGGCAGGGATGTCGAACAGGTACCCGCCTTCGCCGACGATCTCCGGGAGGGCGCCCCGGTTACTGGCAAGTACCGGAATGCCGTTGTACATCGCCTCGGCAGCGACAAGGCCAAAAGATTCGCGCCAGAGAGATGGCATTATAAGAACTCTCGTTTTCTCGTAGAACTCCCGAGACAGAGGGGTGTTCGGCATCACCGTGACGTTGCCGGGGTTCTCCGGCAGAACCCCGGCACTTGCGAGCGCTTCGG